>CAZHRW010000040.1:0-57746 GCA_964535025.1 uncultured Planctomycetales bacterium | reverse complement strand
AGGTCTTCAACGTCGGCTTGCCGCCGGTCCACAGTGCGATCAGCAAACACGCGATGATGGCCGCGTACATTTCCAACTCGATGCCGTTGGCGCACTCGCGGATCAGGTGGCGACAGCCCAACACGTGTTTGAAGAAGCGGAAGAAGATCTCAATCTGCCAGCGGTTCTGGTAGATCAGCGCGATCGTCTCGGGCGGCAGGTCCATTCGGTCCGTCACCAGCAGCAAGGTGTCACCTTGCTCGGGACCGCCGCGACCGGTCTTGCCGCTGGGCTTGCGATAGGGCGTGCATTCGACCTCAACGATCCGCACCGGCTGGCGGAGTGCCTTTCGCGTCGCCTTGCTTCCCAACCACACCACGGCATCGCGCACGACGCCCTCATCGAGCGCCGCCTTCGATAGTTCGCGTTCTTCGATCACCTCGAACACGGCGCTATCCTGCACCCGGCAGACGAAGCTGCTGTCGGCGTCGATGATCTTCTGCAGCAGCTCGTATTCGGCGTAGCCGCGGTCCAGCACGTACAGCCGTCCGGCCTGCAGGGCGTCGGCCAGGACGGTCCGTTCACCGGTGTTGGCGGCCGTGATCGTGCCGGCCACCGGCACGCCTTTGAGCAGTTCGAACTGCACGTGGGCCTTGATCGCCGGGTGCTGGGGGTCCTGGAACAACGCCCAGGTCATCTTCGGCACCGCACGCAACCACGACCCGTCGACAAGCATGAGCATCTGATCCACATCGGCCAGCCGCGTGTCGTGACAGACCGGCGAGAGCCGCTCGGCCAGCGCTCCGATGATGCCGACGAGCAAGTCACTGTCAAAGACGCGGGCGGCCTCGGACAGGCTGCCCAGCGAGGCACGCGGCACCCGCAACGTCCGCTGCACCTTCTTCAACGCGCTGGCCTCCTGCAGCGCCCGCAGGGATGAACAGATCGGGTTGAACATGAACATCAGCAGCAGCGTCATGTACTGGTCCCTGTGCAGCGTGCGGTTGTGCGCGCGGTCTCGCTCGCAGCCGGTATCGTGGAGCGTCTTGAGCATGCCGGCGAGGAGTTTGAAGTATTTGAACCCCTTCAGGTCGGCCGATGTAACCTTGTCGCGCTTCTTGTGTCCCATAATTCAAGATAGAAACACAAGCTCCCCCATGGCGCAAGTTAAAATAGGTAAACTACACAGAATATCCTCACCCCCTATTCAGCCATGCAATCTGAGTGCCGAACAGGATTGACAGCGTCCCCGGAGTAGGCGGATTGGGTTCGGAATCAGTTTTCGCACGATCTTCACACCGGGCGCCGACTCACCGTTGGGGCGACTTGACAGACAGGACGCCGGTCACGCCGGGCCCGGCCGGCGGCGCCGGCGCAGCAGCGCCAGGCCGCCCAGGGCCAGCGGGCCAAGGGGGCCGGGGCCGGGGACGAAGTGGCCGGAGGCCGAGGTCCAGGTCACCTCGGGGGGAACGTTGACGGCGACGATCCTCGCGGTGGAGCCGAAGTCAACTTCCGCCTCGCCGGGAACCATTTGCATGTGCGCGCCGGCCACGCACTGGATGGCGGCGAGAAACTGCCGGGTGACCTGTTCGGGCTCGTCGAGCACGGTCCCGGCGGGCAGGAGACACTCCGACAGCAGCAGGCGATTGTTCACGAGTCGCTCGGCCGGGTCGGAGTAATTGTTCAGATGGATGCCGTCCGCCAGGTAGCTCCCGTCCCACCAGTAGAAGTTCCACTGAACGTAGGCCTTGACGTGCTCGGGGAACGCCGGGTCGCCGTTGACGTCCATCCATCCGGCCAGGTCGATCGGGATGTCGACCCACACGCCGGCGGGGTAGCTGCCCGCCGGGATGGTGAAGGTCAGCGTGTCCTTGAAATCGGCCGCGGCCTTCGCCACGGCGTCGCCGGCGAACAGGTCGTCCGGGATGATGCCGTTGCGGGCGTAGCCGCAGACGCCCAGGGTCCCGGCGGTGAGGCTTGCCGAGTACGCCGCGACGGCGTGGTGCCCGGCGGTGGCGAAGACCTCGCCCCCGTCGGAGACGGCCAGGCGCACCGCGTCGCCCGCGTCGTCCTCGGCGGTGTCTCCCGGCAAGGCATAGGGTTTCACGGTGGCCTCAAACTGGCCGTAGGTGAAGTACAGGCCTATCGGCCTGGCCGCGGCCGTGCTTGAAGCGATGGGGATGACCGCCGCGAGCACGATGATGAACAATCCCTGGGCCCGTTCAGATCGCTTGGACATGGTCTTCTCCTTCGCGGCCCGGCCGCACGAGTGCGCGAACGCCGGCGCATGCTTTCGGCGAGCAGGGCCGCATGCTTTGACAGATTGAGCCTTGACGGGTGTGCCCGCGGCCCGCCCTTTCGGTGGGCGACGGGCACGACGTGGCGCCTTAGACCATTATGAACCCATTATAAGGCCGGAAGGGCGTTTTCGTCGGCGGAATCGCGGGAAAAAAGGTCATCGGCCGCCCGGCCGTCGGGTATTCGAGGGACGCCGCCTGGAGCCGGTCGTCCTCACGCCCCGGTGGCCTTGGCGTGGTTGCCGCGGCGTGCGGGTTTGGTGTCGGCCTTGGGGTAGGCGATGCGGCCGTGGTAGAGGGCGCAGAGGCTCTTGACGAGGGACTGCTCGATGGTGTGGACGTCGCGGAGGGTCAGGTCGCAGTGGTCGAGCTGGCCGTCGGCGAGGCGGTCGGCGAGGATGGCGTGGGTCTGGGTCTCGATGCGTGCGGGGGTCGGCTCGTTCATGGCCCGGACGGCCGATTCGGTGGCGTCGGCGAGCATGAGGATGGCCGCTTCCTTGGTTCGGGGCTTGGGCCCGGCGTAGCGGAACTCGCTCTTGTCGGGCGGCCGGTCCATGCCGGCGGCCCGCTGCTGCTCGGCGGCGGCGTGGTAGAAGTACTGCACCAGCGTCGTGCCGTGATGCGAGGCGATGAAGTGGTGCAGCACCTGCGGCAGGCCGTACTCCTTGGCCATCTCGATGCCGTCCTTGACGTGGCCGGTGATGATCAGCAGGCTCATCGCCGGGGAGAGCTTGGCGTGCTTGGAGGGGCTGCCGAACTGGTTCTCGATGAAGTACTCGGGCTTGTTGATCTTGCCGATGTCGTGGTAGTAGGCCCCGACCCGCGCCAGCAGGCCGTTGGCGCCGACGGCCTCGGCGGCGGTCTCCGAGAGTGTGCCCAGCAGCAGCGAGTGGTTGAACGTCCCCGGCGCCTCCATGGCCAGGCGCTTGAGCAGGCGCTTGTCGGCGTCGCACCACTCCAGCAGGGTCATGGCGGTGGCGATCTGGAAGACGTGCTCGATGATCGGCAGGATGCCCTGGATGACGAACCCGGCGGCCATCACGCCGCCGGCGGCCCAGCCGCAGTCGACCAGCAGTTTCGCGTCGATCGGGCGGCCGTGCGCCAGCAGCGTCACCGCCGTGGTGATGAAAGCCGCGGCCGCCGCCAGGGCGCCCACGCGGATGACCTTGCTGCGGGTGCGGATCTCCCGCAGCATCAGCACGCTGACGACCATGGGGGCCACCAGCGACAGGAGGAACCCGGTGTCGCGCTGGAGTTGGATCGTCAGCAGCAGCGCCAGCATCCCGCCGATGACCAGGGCGAACCGGCGGTGGTAGGCGACGGTCACGATCACGGCGCCCATCGTCGCGATCCCCGCCGCGAGGTAGGCGTTCCAGCCGGCCAGGCGGATGGTCACGGCCGCCAGGGCCATCATGCCGGCGAGCATCGCCGCGATGGCCAGCCCGCGGGTGTGGTTGGTGGCGATGCGGGACATGTACAGCGCGATGTACGCCGCCAGGCCCGCCACCACCAGCGCCACCATGGCGATGCGGCCGGCCTCGGTCCGCAGGGCGTAGCCGGGGTCGGTCTCGCGCAGGTGCGCCTGCCAGGCGGCGTGCTCGGCCCGCAGGACGTTGAGGGCCATCGGCGTCAGCGGGCCGCCGGCGAAGATCACCGCGTCGGCCGCGTACGCGTGCGTCTGGGGGGGCACGGCGTCACGGGCGGCGGCGATGTCGGCGTCGGTCCGCTCGCGGTCGAGGGTGTAGTTGGGCCGCCGGCGGGCGATCTGGGACGTGACGTACTCGCGCACGGCGCGCTCGGCCGTCCCGTCGATCGCCAGGGGCACCTCGGCCACCGCGGCGGCCACGGCCTTGGGGTCGGCGAAGTTCACGAAGCCCTTGTCCCACTTGTTCCGCTCGATCGTCCGCACGGGGCTGACCAGCCGGAAGGTGACTGCTTCGTGGGCCCGCTCCTCGGCCACCTGGTCGGGGTGGAGGATCACCACCGTCGCCAGGGCGTCGACGAACGCCCGCATCGCCCGCGTCCACCGATCCGACGCCGGCGGCTCGGCGTAGCGGGCCACCATCGTCAGCTCGGCCAGGCTGTCGAGGCCGAAGTCGCCGGCCAGCGCGTCGGGGATCGTCTCGGCGTCGATCGCGGCCTTGGCCTCATCCGGCAGCGTTTCGAGCCGCTTGAGCAGCTCGGCGGCGAGGGCGGCGTCGAAGTTGTACGTCAGGGGGGTTTCCCGGACGGCCTTCTCCTGGGCCTCGCGGGTGAGGTCCTCGCTGGGCGCCTCGAAGGCCACCCGGGCGTACCGCTTGGGGACCACGTCCCCGAGCCGGTAGGGGAAGCCCCGGTCCGACCACGCCATCACCGCCACGATCGCCACCACCAGGGCGGCGGCGATCGCCACGTTGACCGGGCCGCCGGCCTGCACGAACCGCCGCCACAGCGCCCCGCGCTGCGTGGGGATGTTCTTGCGGACCTCGAGCCGCCGCTGTCGTACGCGTTTCTTGAAGGGCCACATGGCTGAACCCTTATTATCGTCCCATACGCCACACGTGCCAAGCAAGATCGGCCGGAAAGATGGCATGTATTAAATTGCGCTCGGACAAGGGCTTGTGTTTATTCCATAACGGAAACGGCCGGCCGGACGGCCGCGAGGGTCCCCCCGGCGGGCGCCACGGGGGGTCCCGTCGGTCGATCGCGCCGCCCGCGCCGGCGCCCTGCTCCGCCGCAGCCGCGGCGACACGCCCCGGGTGCACGGGTTCGGCCCGTTCACGCTGGACCTGGCGGCGCGGCAGCTCAAGCGGGACGGGGCGTCGGTCACGCTCACGCCCAAGGAGTACGGTCTGCTGGCCCTGCTGGTCGGCAAGCCCGGCCGTGCGTTCACCCGCGACGAGATCCTCGCGCGGGTGTGGGGCCACGACGTGTTCGTCACCTACCGCAGCGTCGACCGCTGCGTCACGACCCTCCGGACGAAGATCGAGGCCGACCCCCGCCGTCCGACGTACATCCGCACGGTCCGCGAGGTCGGCTACCGCTTCGACCCGCCGGCGGCCTGAGTCCCGCCGCTGTCAGTGCCTGAAGGGCTGTTCGACGGAACCGCCTCGACCGCTCCGCGCTGAGGCCCCGATCACGCCGTCCGTATACTTTTTCCGGCAGAGGCGCCCAATCTATACGGATGTGTGATATAATGGAGGATACGGATCGGGGTAGGGCTTTTCCTGGATTGTCCCCCGACCGGCGGGGGACGGTGACTGACCAAAGTTCGGCGCTGCGTGGCGCCGACGCACATTTCTGGATGGAGGTTTCTGCGATGAAGATGAGCATGTTGAAGAAGATTGCCGTGCTGTCGTTGATCGTAGCGGTCGCCGCGGGGGTCGCCGTGGCCGGTCGCGGCAACGGAAGGGGCGCGGTCAGGACGGGGCTGTACGCCCGCGTCGGCGGCGAGGCCCCCGATGCCGCCGGCGGCGGCGACTGGGTCGGCTTCGTCGTGCTGAACACCGACTGCGAGGGTGTGCTCTGGGCGAACGTGGTGGTCAAGGGCCTCGAGGAGGGCGAATACGACGTCTACGTCAAGACCTCGGGCCCCTACTCCGGCCAGTTGCTCGGCACGGTCTGCGTCAACGCCCAGGGCAACGGTGCGGTTCAGGTCAGCACGGAAGTCGGCACGGCCGAGGCCCGCGACGAGACCGTTCCCGTCCAGGTGGTCGTCAAGGTCGGTGCCGGTGGCGCCCTCGTGGGTGCTGCGACCGCGACCGAAGATGTGCCGCTGAAGTCCCCCTGCGACGAGTTGTAGGACCGGATCCCACCCGCGCCGGGCAGGACGTGGACAACACAACGCCCGCGGGCTGCCTGCGGGAGCCTTCTGTTTCCGCCGATGCGCCGGCGACGGGCGCCTGACCCGAACGGACAGCATGGATACGATGGACCCACCGGGCTTCGGTCCGTTTTGTCCGTCGCGTCCATGCTGTCCATAATGTAGATTACATCCGGGCGTTGAAGATAGGTAATCTGGGTGGAATGGAGAAGTGATATGTGCAGCCATCGCGCCCACGACGTCTCGGATGCCGCCTCTGCGCTCGCGCTGGTCGAGCCGCTGGAGCCCCGTCTGCTGCTTTCGGCGGTGCTTGAATCGCAAGCCCTTTCCCAAGCGGAGGATACCTCCCTGCCCGTGCTCGTGCCGGCGGTGGTGGAGGCCGAGTCCGACGGCGGCGGGACCAACAACGTGGTCGCCGACGCCGAGGTGCTCGAGTTTCAGCACGTGCTCGGCGAGGATGGGCCCGGCCCCCTGCAGGCGGTGGTGACCGGCACGGCCGACGGGTGGGGCGGCCCGGCGGCGCTGTACGAGGACAGTGCGATGGTCTTCGGCGCCGTCGCGGCGCCGAACGTCTACACGCTGAGGATGACCGACGCGATCGCCCCCGGCGGCGACGGGCTGGTGACGATCACCGCCTCCGCCGACCTCGACGCGATGGATGAATTTCTGACCCTCAGTGCCGAAGGGGTGGTCCTGGGCGATGTGTTCGTCGCCGACGGCGCCAACTTCACCGCCGTCAGCGCGCAGGTGACCCTCCCGGCGGCCCACCTGGCCGCGATGGCCGCCGACGGGGTCGTGGAACTGACGGTGACGCCCTCGGCCGCGGTCGAGCGGGAACAGAGCGGGTACCTCCTCGTTGAATTGACCTACGCGGGCGGCGGCGGCGCGGGGACGGCCGACTACTACGCGATGGACCTCCAGGCCGGCGAGGTGGTGTCCCTGGCGGCCGACGGGGCGGTGAACCTGCAACTGGTCGACGGCGAGGGGACCGTCCTGGCTGAGGGCGACGTCGCCGGCTATGTCGCCCGGCAGGAGGGCCCCTGTTACGTCCGCATCACCGGCGAGGGCCCGTACACGCTGGTCGCCAATCGCGGCGGCGCGATGGACGTCGAGGACAACGACACCCTCGCATCGGCCCAGCCCATCACGGGCGGCCAAACCCAGGGGCGTCAGTGGGTGGTGGGCCGCCTGGCGGGCGAGGCGGACAGCGACGTCTACAGCGTGTCGCTGTCGCGCAGGCCCCTGAAGGTCCGCCTGGACCTGCCGGCGGGGCCGGCGAACGTCACGGTTCGCCTGCTCGACGCCGCCGGCAACGTCGTCGCCACGGGCCGGCAGTTGCCCCACGGGACCGTCATGCTGACCGGCAAGGCGCCCCGGCGGGCCGCCGGCGGCGAGTACTTCATCGAGGTGACCACCGAGGCGGATGTGCAAGTCGATTACGTCCTGGCCGTGTGGCGCTGAGCGGCGCTGAACGATCTTCGGTGGTTCAGGGGCGGAAGGTTCTCGTCGGCGGGCAAGTTTACTATACTTCCCTGTCGACCCACCCAGGTGCCTCGGGTGATGTGAACGAGAGCCATGCTGCATTACACCAAACGAGAGAACCGTATCTACGTGCTGACGCTGGACGCGGCCCTGGCGGCCGACGTGACCGAGCGGGTCCGCTTCGACCCGCGGATGAGCGGCGTCGAGGTCGTCGCGCCGGGCGAGGGGGGCGAAAAGATCGAGGTCGAGGACGTCGCCGCCGTGGCCCAGGAGACGATCCACGCACGGCTGGTGATCTTCGACGTCCGCCGCCTGACCCTCCCGAGACTGCAGGAGCCGTTCAACCGCGTCGTGGGGTTCAATCGGGCGGACCTCAACGAGCGGTGCTTCTCCCTGTGCATCGGGGACGGCCCGGTGGAGCTGTTCCAGGAGGGCACGTCGATCAACGCCTTTGCGCCCGTGCTGGCCCAGTGCCGGATCGACTACAGCCCCGCGGCGTTCTTTTTCGACCCGCTGCTCCACTTCACGCCCGACGAACGCCCGCTGGTGGGGATCGATCAGGCCAACGCCCTGCCGGACGAGATCCCCCGGCGGCTGGCGCGGGAGTTCGCCGAGTCGGGCGTGTCGCTGCAGCAGGTCCGCGCGTACTTCCGGGCCGCCGGCGCGCCGGCCGCCGAGCGCGAAGAGCGTAAACTTCGTCGTCAAAGCAAATTAGCGAAGCTCTACCGCCACCGCATCCGCCAGTCGTGGCCCGAGGGCGCCGACGAGCTGGCCGTGGCGGTCATGAGCTACGACGGCTACAGCACCCCCGACGAGACACTCCCGCTGCACACCTACCCGTTCTACTTCGAGGACTGGGTCTTCGACTGCCTCCGCAAGGCCGCCCGCGCCGTCGGGGCGGGCTGACCCGCCGCGGCACGATCCGTCTGGAGCCGCGGCGACCCGCTTGCCGATCTACCGACGGGAGGCAGCGATGGCAGATCATCCTATAGCGGCGCGCAAGGGCGTTCGATTCTCGCAAAGGCTGTTTTGGATTGCGCTTATATCGGCCCTGGCGCTCGGTGCCGGCGGGTGCCGGCGGCTGTCGGAAGCCGGCGGCGGCAAAGGCGAGCAGCTCGAGGCCGATCAGCCGGCGACGACCGAGGAGGTGATCGAGGCGTACCGCGCCTGCCTGGCGGTCGTCCAGGCGACGTGGGAGCAGCGCAGCGGCCGCTTCGGCGGCTGGACGTCGTATGGCTCGGAGGGGACGGGCCTGGTCGTCTCATCGGACGGCCGCTCGGCCCTGGTGTTGATCAGCCGCCACGTGGTCGACCCCCGCTACGAGGCGGTCGACCCGCCGCGGACCCGCAATGTGACCTTCCGCGTCCGCGTCGGCCCGCCGGCCAAGGGCGCCCCGTGGACGGCCGGGCGGCTGGTCGCCGTCTATATCCATAATGCCGACTTGGCCTTAGTGCGAATTCCCGCCCCGGACCGCAAGCCGTTCGAGATCCCCCTCGGCCGCGGGGGGGACCTGGCCGCCGGCGACGAGGTGCTCGTGGTCGGTCATCCGACCTGGCAGGGGCTCATCCGGGCCCGCGGCATCATCAACGGCATCCAGGATGATCCGCGGCTGGGCCTCTCGACGCTTCGGGTCAAGGTCAGCGAGGGCGACTCGACGACCGCGGGGCTCGTCTTCACGCACCGGGGCGGACGCCTCGTCGGCGTCATCCGCGCCCAGGCCGACGTGAACGAACCGGAAACCGGCGATCTGCTGGTCATCTCCACCGACATGCTCCGCAAGCGCGAGTTCTGGCAGTACCTGATCAACGAATCGGAAACCCGCCGCCTGCTGGCACGGCTGTGAGAAAGGCAGGCGTGAGGCTCGAGACATGAGGCTTGAGGAACGGCGACGGGCCTCCAGCCTCAAACCTCAAGCCTTCCGTTCCTGGCTTTACGGATCATCTCGCGGAGGCGGTCGTGCTCGGTGGGGACGTGCTCGGCGTGCCAGCGCTGGACGATTTGCCGGGCGATGCGGGCGTTTTCCTTCTTCAGCGCGTCGAGGGCCGCGGCGTCCGGCGAGCCGGGCGGGGCGCGGAGGATCATGTCGTGCGAATCGACGCTGAAGACGTATCCGGCGCCGTCGTCGGTGCGTGTGAGCCGCAGCTTCATGTGCGGGTAGCCCGGGTTGCCCAGGCGCAGGGCGAAGCTGCGCACCTGCGGGAACGGCACGTCGGGCGGATCCCGCTCGACCGGCTCGCCCATCAGCCACGTCGCGGCCGTCCCTTCCGGGGGCGGGAGGAACCGCTCGAGCAGGTCTGCAGGGGGGTCCTCGCCGTAAGCCGCTTCTAAGTAAGCGCTAATGGCGCGACGCAGTTCGTCGATCTCAGGGGCGGTCTTCGGCGCTGTCACAGTGGATGGATACGGGGTCTTCTTGCATTCGTTCGATAAAATACAGTATACTACAAGTAATCGGCCGCAGGCGCGTCCCAGCGCAAGCCGCATTGGATGGCAAGCCTGTCGGCCGGTCAGTGATGGGCCGCGCACGGGATGCATCACGGAGGCGGCGGCCCGTCGACCCGCCTGAACGGAGTCCCCCTGGCTAACGGAAGCAGAGGCGCACCATGAGCACCGACGGCCCTGTTGTAATGGTGGTCGAGGATGACGTGGAGATGAACGCCTTGGAGTGCGAACTGCTTTCGGTGTATGGCTTTCGGACGATGTCCGCCTACACCGGTCGTGAGGCGATCGATCTGTGTCGCCGCAACTGTCCCGACGCGGTCCTGCTGGACGTGATGCTTCCGGAGATGGACGGGTTCGAGACCTGCGTTCATCTTCGCCGCCAGCCCGCCGACGGTGCGGCGATCGTCATGATCAGCGCCTTGGCCGAGGCCGACAGTCGCGAGAAGGGTCTCGCCAGCGGCGCCGACGCCTACCTGACCAAGCCGTTCGACGCCTCCCAGGTCATCTCGACCCTCCAGTCGTTGATCAAGCCGTCGGCGTAGGGGGCGGCTCCGACCGCTCGTACGTCACGGGCGCCGTCGGCAGGATCAGCGAGACCACGCAGCCGTGGGGGGAGTTGTCCACCTGGATGTGCCCGCCGTGCAGACGGGCGAACTGCTGCGCGATGGGCAGGCCCAGGCCGGCCCCGCGCTTGCCGAATTCATACAGCCCCGAGGAGTGTTTCAGCACATCCCGCCCGCCCCAGAAGGGCTCGAAGATGTGGGGCAGTTCCGCCTCGTCGATCCCTCCGCCCTGGTCGCGCACCCGCAGGGCCACGTGTCCGCCGGGCAGGTGTTCGGCGGTCACGGTGATGGTTCCGCCGTCGGGGGTGAACTTGATGGCGTTGCTGAGCAGGTTGCCCAGGGCGTCGGCGATCTTCTCGGCGTCGACGTTCATGGACGACAGGTCCGCCGCCGCGTCGACGGCGATCCGTTGACGGCGCCGCTGGGCGAAGGGGCGCATCTCCTCGACCACCCGGTCGACCAGCTCGGCCGCGTCGCAGTCGCTCCGGTTCAGCACGGCCGTCGCCTGCCGGCTTTCGGCCAGTTTGAGCAGGTTGGCGATGATCCGGTCGAGCCGCCTGGCCTTCTCGGCGATGCGTTCGAGCGTATCGCCCGTCGCCGCGTCAGGCGTCCGGTGGCCCGCCAGCGCGCAGGTGGCCAGGATGTAGCTCAGCGGGGAACGCAGCTCGTGGCCGGCGATCTGGAGGAAGCGGCTCTTCATCTCGGCGGCGTGGTGGAGCGTCTCGTGGGAACGCTCGACGGCGGTGACCATCATGTCGAAATCGCGGGCGAGCAGGCCGATTTCGTCGGCCGGGGCGTCGGCGCCGGCGCCGTCGGTCACGCGGTGGCTGAGATCTCCGGCGGCCACGCGGGCCGTGGCGGCGCGGAGACGCGCCAGGGGGGCAAGCACGGCCCGGTCGGCCAGGATGAGCCCCGCGACGAACACCGCGGCGACCAGGGCGCCTCCGACCAGCAGCATCACCTGCGACAGCCGGCGCACCTTGCCCAGGGCGACCGCCGTGGGCGTCTGCGCCACGAGGAACCAGCGCGGGGTCTCGATCTCGGTCCGCGGCGTCCACGGGCGAACCTCGACCGCCGCGACGGCGCGGAGGAGGTCGCCGACGACAAAGGGCGGCCCCGCCTGGTCGGCCGGCGCGGTCCACCGGTCGAGTTGCTGGCGGTAGGGGTCCCGCCCGCGGCCGGACAGGATCGCTCCGTCGGCGTCGACCAGGAGCAGTTCCGTGTCCGCGTCGATCGGCGTGGCGTAGCCGATCCACTCGGTGAGGCCGAACACCGCCTTGCACACGCCGACGACCGGCCCGTCCGCCCCGCCGCCGGCGCGGAGCGGCACGCACACGTCAATCGACCACTGGCCGGCACTTCGATCGTACTGGACGGGCAGCACCACGATCTGCCCGGCGCCGTCGTTGTAGGCCCGCTGCCACCAGTCCTCGTCGGCCTGGTCGTAGTCGCTCGTGCGGCCGCTGGCGGCGAGGAGACGTCCGAAGCGGTCGGTCAGAAGGATCTCGTGGCATTCGGGGTGAATCCGTGCGAATCGTCCCAGCGGCCGTGCCGCCGGAGCGTCGAGGATCGCCCGCAGCGCCGGATCCTCGTCCGTCAAGGTCGGCCAGCGCTGCTCCAGCTCGGCCACGGCGGCCGCGTCGATCGCCTCGCGCCCGGCTCGTTCGGCCGCGTCGACCAGGACATCCTCGGCCGCCAGCGCGCTGACCTGGTGAACGTCGTTCGACAGCAGCACCGCCATCGCGGCGGCCCGGGCCCTGGCCGCCGCCTGGAGGCTTTGATCGACGCTCTCGCGGCGAAGACGCTCGCCCTGGGTGGTCATCACCCCCAGTGCCACCAGCAGCGGCAGCGCGGCGGCTACCAGCAGCAGGACGGTCAGCTTCTTCCGCAGTGTCCAGGCCATCAGTCGCAGGTCCCGGGGGTACACTCAGCGGGTCTCGTAGCCCTTCATCGTCGCCAGTTCGCGGGGCAGGTAGACCTCGTACGGCTCGTCCCAGCGGATCCATTCGCCGCTGAGGTAGAACTCCCCGTCCAGCGTCTCCAGCAGCCGGACGGCGGCGGCGTGGTCGATCTGTCCGGTCCCGACGGGCTTGAGGGGGTAGCCCTCGCCCTCGGGGGCGCCGTCGTGGAAGTGCACGTGGCGGATCCACGGCTTGATCGTCTCGAACGCCTCGGCCATCGGGACCCCCGCGAAACGCACCGGGTGCATGATGTCCCAGTTGGCCATGACGGCCGGATGGTCGACCTTGGCCAGCGCCGCCGCCAGGTGGGCCGGGTTGCACCAGTCGTCGTGGGTTTCGACGCACAACGTCACGCCCCGCTCGGCGGCGTGGTCGGCCACCGACGCCAGCGAGTCGGCCAGCAGGTCGATCGCATCGTCGCGGCTGAGTCCCTCCCCGAGCTTGCCGCCGAAGACGCGAATCGCCGGCGCCCCCACGTCCGCCGCCAGGTCCACCGCCCGGCGGGTGTCGTCGAGCATCGCGGCGGTCAGGGCTGGATCGGCGTAACGGCACGATGTGGCGACACAGCACAGGGCGACGCCCGCGTCGGCCGTCTGGCGTGCCGCCGCGGCCCGATCGGCGGCGGGCATGTCGAACTCGATACCGTGGCCGTGGCTCGCGCTGATTCGCGGCTCGATGCCGTCGTAACCGAATCGTTTGGCCAGGGCGAGCGCCTCGGCGAGCGTGGCCTGCGGGCAACTGAACGTCATGAACGCGTACTTCATCGCTGTGCTCTCCTGCAAGGGCGGCGGCCGCCCCCGCTTGCGTGCGGGTGTCGATCCCAAGGCCGGCAGTCTACAGCTTGCAGCCTCACTGCCTCGTGTATAGGGTCTTCCGGCCGTCTGTGCCAGCGATTTCCGCCCTGGCGGTGGACGTGCGCGCGCAACAATGCGCAAGAGGCTATTGGGGATTCGCTTACGAGGTGCAGATCAAGACTCGACGGCCGCGGCGCTGATCTGCTGCAGTTGCCGGATCAGGTCGGCCGCCCGCTGGGAGGCGGCGAGGATTTGCTCGGTCATGTCGAGCATCTCGGGCCATTCGGCGGACTTCATCTTCATCAGGGACGCGTTGCCCTGAATCACCATGACCTGATTGTTCAGGTCGTGGGCGATCTGCCCTACCGTCGCCGACTCGCGCCCGTCATCGCCCGTGTGCGTGTTGGCGTCGCTCATGCGTCCATCCTTTGCCTGGAGCGTCGAACCGCCCTACTCAATTATAGATGGGCCAACAGGAGGGTCCGACGCTTCCTGCGCGCTTTTCCCGGATCGGCCCTGCGATCATGGACCGTATCGGCAGGAAACGCCGCCGACGTTACTGCCGGTGCGGGTCTTACGCCGCTCGCGGCGCGGCGGGCGGCGGCAGGATCACCGGTCGGCCAGGGCCTCGTGGACGTCCTTGAGTTGCTTGCGGATCGGGATGTTCTGCGGGCACCGCGGCTCGCACTGGCCGCACTCGACGCAGGCGGAGGCGTTGCGGCCCTTGTCCCACGGCGCCGAGCCGATGCGGTTGTAAGCGCTGCGGGCCGCTTCCCATAAGCCGAAGACGGCACCGTGGTTGTAGGTCTCGAATACGCGGGAGATCGCCACCGATTGGGGGCAGGGCAGGCAGTAGCCGCAGCCGGTGCAGTACAGGTCGGCCATGCTCCGCAGCCGCGTGACGTGCGCTTCGATAGCCGCGGCGTCTTCCTCGGCGAGGCTCTTGTCGGAGGCGACACGGAGGTTCTCGGCGACCTGTTCCATGGTGCTCATGCCCGACAGGGCGAGGCTGACGTTGGGGTTGTTCAGGACGAACCGCAGGGCCAGCTCGGGCACGCGGTCGACCCCGGGCAGCAGCTTCTCGAGCACCTCCGAGCGGACGCCGAGTCGTCCGCCGGCGACCGGACCCATCACCACCACGCCGACGCCCTTGCTCGCCGCGTAGGCGATGCCCTCTTCCAGCTTGCGGTCGAGCATGTTGTACTGCAGGGTGATCGACGCGACGTAGCCGCTGTCGACGATGTCCCGCAGCAGGGCGGGGTCGCCGTGGAACGAGCAGCAGATGTGGCGGATGAGGCCCTGGTCGGCGGCCTTGCGCATCCAGGCGCCGACGCGGTCGTTCACGGCGGCCCAGCGGTCGGCGTTGAGGCCGTGATGGTTGTAGATGTCGATGCAGTCGACGTCGAGCCTCTCGAGGCTGTCGGTGAGGTGGGTCCACCACTCGGCTTCGTTCTCGCCGTAGTAGGGGTTCTTGGTGGACACGATGATCTTGTCTCGGTCCGGCCAGCCGGCGAGCGCCTCGCCGACGGCCCGCTGGCTGTCCTTGTTGCAGTAGCCCACGGCGGTGTCGATGTAGTTGACCCCGCCCTCGAACGCGCGATGGATCATCGCGATCGCCTTGTCGCGATCGACGGCGGCATCGTCGGCGCCCTCGTGGACCATCGGCAGGCGCATGGCCCCGAACCCCAACTGCGACACGGTCAGCCCCGTGGTGCCTAACTGGCGGTATTCCACGCTCGTCTCCTCGTGCTGCAGCACCTGATGTTCTCGATACGGCTATGATAGCTTCATGATGAACACCGGTCCAGGCGCTTCGGCGGCGTTGACGATGCCGCTGAGCCGTCCGCGGGGCGGATTCGGCTGATTTCCGTTGAGCTTTCGGTGGTGGTGGGGTACACCCATGGCCGAGACAGACGGCCCGGCCGGCTCGCCGGGCGAGAGTGATCGACAAAGGAATCCATCATGGCGAACATCGTATTTATCGGTGCCGGCAGTCACGTATTCACGCGGAACCTGGTGCGGGATCTGCTGACGTTCCCCCTGCTGCGGGACGCCGAGCTGCGGCTCGTGGATATTCATGAAGGCCGTCTCGATTACGCACGGCAAGTGGTCCAGAAGATCATCGACCTGGGCAACTATCCCGCGACGGTGACGGCGACGACCGACCGGACCGAGGCGCTGGCCGGCGCCGACGCGGTGATCGTGACGATCCTGTGCGGGAACGTCGAGATCTGGCAGCACGACATCCTGATTCCCAAGGCCTACGGGGTCGACATCAACGTCGGCGACACCCGCGGCCCGTCGGGCATCTTCCGGGCGCTGCGGACCATCCCCACCATGCTCGACATCTGCCGCGACATGGAACGGCTGTGCCCCAACGCCATCATGCTCAACTACACCAACCCGATGGCGATGCTCTGCCACGCGATGCAGCGGGAGAGCTTCATCCAATCGACCGGCCTGTGCCACTCCGTGCAGGGCACCGCCGCCATGCTGGCCAGGTGGGCGGGGGTCGAGCCCGAGCAGGTCGATTACACCTGCGCCGGGATCAACCACATGGCCTGGTTCATCAAGTTCACCCATCACGGCGAGGACCTGATTCCCAAACTGCTCGAGCGGGTGGCCACCGACGAGGAGGTGTACAACACCGAGCAGGTTCGCAACGAGATGTTCCTGGCGATGAAGTACTACGTGACCGAATCCAGCGGCCACAACAGCGAGTACAACTGGTGGTTCCGCAAGCGGCCGGACCTGATCGAACAGTATTGCACCTCGGGCACCGGGTGGAACCCCGGTCACTACGCCTACATTCTCGACGTCTACCGCGAGCGGGAAGCGACCTGGCGGCAGGAGGCCGAGGACTGGCTCAAGAAGGATGAGCCCATGTCGCTGGAGCGCGGGCAAGAGTACGCCGCCTCCATTATCAACGCGCGCATGGGCGGCGAGCTGTTCGAGTTCAACGGCAACGTGGCGAACACGAACCTGGTGACGAACCTCCCCCAGGGCGCCTGCGTGGAGGTGCCGGTGCTGGTCTCGCGCAAGGGCTACGAGCCGATCCACGTCGGCGCGCTGCCGCCGTCGGTGGCTCCGATCACGGCGCTGACGGCCCAGACCGAGATGATGGCCGTCGAGGCCAGCCTCACCGGCGATCCGACGCTCGTCTACCAGGCCATCGCCTACGATCCGCTGACGGCCTCGGTGCTGTCGCTGGCGGAGATCAAGAAGATGGTCGCCGATATGTTCAAGCGGAACCGCGACTATCTGCCGCAGTTCAAATCGATCGAACTGTGACGCCCGGCTGCGCCGGGAAACCCGAAATCCGAAACTCGAAATCCGAAACAAATCCGAAACGGCCAAACGGCAAAGACGGCAAACGACAAACGGCAAGATGGCCTGTCGTTCTGAGAGTTGTTGCGTATTTCGTGCTTCGGGTTTCGGATTTCCGCGTTTCAGGCATAGCGCCCGTATTCGTGCGTTGCCTCGACCATGGCGAGGTAGTTGGCGGGGATGACCGAGTCGATGATCGAGTGGCTCGAGCACACGACGTAGCCGCCGTCGCCGGCGAGGCGCTCGATGTGCTCACGGGTTTCGGCGCGCACCGCCTCGGCGGTGCCGAACGACAGGGCGCCGGCGACGTCGATGTTGCCGACGAGCGTCAGCCGGTCCCCGAATTCGGCATGGACCTGGTAGATGTCGTTGGCCCCCGGCTGGATCGGATGGACCGCCTGGACGCCCCACGCCGCCAGGTACGGCAGGATCGGCGCCTGGTCGCCGCAGCAGTGGAACAGGACGGGACGGCCCGTCGCCAGGGCGGCGTTGACCAGGCGCTCGGCCCGCGGGGCCCACAACTCGGTGAGCATCGTCGGACTGATCAGCGGGCCGGTCGACGAGGAAAGGTCGTCGCCGATGTAGTAGAAATGGTAGGGCAGATCCTTGACCGCCTCGATGACCCGCAGGTGATAATCGAGGTACAGGTCCATCAGGCGTTCGACGAGCGGGCGATTGTCGTACAGCAGGATCATGAACGACTCGATCGGCACCGGCCCGAGCGTCATGTAGGTCAGCGTCAGCGGACTGCTCAGCCGTGCGCACAGGCCGACGCCACTGCCCGCGAGGGCGTCGAGATAGGCCCGCACCTTCGCCCGCGCCTCGGCGGGGTCGGGTACGACGATCGTATCGGCGTCGGCGTCGGTGAGCACCGAACCTTCCGGGCCGTGCATCCACGTCAGCGAACAGGCGATCGCGTCCTGGCCGACCGCCTCGGCCACGCGGCGCGCTTCAGCCGGCGGGAGCGTCCAGAGCGTCTGGTCCGTCCGGCGGCCGAGGATGTGCGAGATGCTCCGCGGGTCGATCAGGATCTCGAAGTTCGCCACGCGATCGAGCTTCTCGTGGGCGAAGGCGGCCAGCAGGCGATCGATGTTCGAGCCGTTCACGGTCATGGGGTCCTCGCTGTTATCGCGGCGTTGCGATCATAAGGCAACGGGTCCATCGGGTGGAAGTTCTTTTGCGAAACCGGCGACGGCACTGGACGCCGCGGGGCAAGAGGCTTATAAACACAGGCGAACGCGTCCACTGACAGAGGAGATGATCCGATGGACAAGCATTTCGTCGACGACTTTCGCAATCCGCCGAGCCGCTATCGCGGCGCCCCCTTCTGGGCATGGAACGGCAAGCTCGACCCGGCCGAACTCCGCCGCCAGATCCGCCTGATGCACCGCATGGGGCTGGGGGGGTTCTTCATGCATTCCCGCGTCGGACTCGCCACCGCCTACCTGTCGGACGACTGGTTCCGCTGCGTCGACGCGTGCATCGACGAGGCCGAGAAGCTCGACATGCAGGCCTGGCTGTACGACGAGGACCGCTGGCCCAGCGGCGCCGCCGGGGGCCTGGTCACCGAAGACCCCCGCTACCGGCAGCGGCGGCTCGTGATGGCCGAGCACGACAGCACCGCCGGTGTAACCTGGGACGGCGACACGCTGGGGATGTTCACCGCAACCGTGGACGGCACGACCGCCCGCGACGTCAAGCGGCTCGGCCGTCGCGCCAAGCCGACCCGGCTGGCAAAGGGCCAGACACTGCTGGTGTTCCGCGTCGAGGCCCAGACCCCCTCCAGTTGGTACAACGGGCAGACCTACCTCGACGTGCTCAACCACGAGGCCGTCAAACGCTTCCTCGAGGTCACCCACAAGGCCTACCTCGAGCGTGTCGGCGAGCAGTTCGGCAAGCGCGTGCCGGGCATCTTCACCGACGAGCCGAATTTCGGACGCATGGCCCAGGGCGACGGCGAGCACCGCACGTCCATTCCCTGGACCGGCGCGCTGCCGAAGGTTTTCAAGGAACGCTACGGTTACAACCTGTTGATCCACCTGCCGGAACTGTTCCTCGACGTCGAGGGCGTCGAACTCAGCCGCGCCCGCTACCACTACAACGACTGCATCACCCACCTGTTCGTCGACGCGTTCAGCCGCCAGATCGGCCAGTGGTGCGACGAGCACAAGCTCCAGCACACCGGCCACGTGCTGGCCGAGGAGACGCCCAGTTCGCAGGTGACCGTCGTCGGCAGCGCGATGCGCTTCTACGAGTACATGCAGGCGCCCGGGATGGACCTGCTGACCGAACACCGGCGGGAATACGACACCGCCAAGCAGGTCAGTTCCGCCGCACGCCAGTTCGGCCGGACGTGGCGGCTGACGGAAACGTACGGCTGCACGGGCTGGGACTTCCCCTTCGCCGGCCACAAGGCCCTGGGCGACTGGCAGGCGGCCCTGGGCATCAACCTGCGATGCCAGCATCTGTCGTGGTACACGATGGAAGGCCAGGCCAAGCGCGATTACCCGGCCGGCATCTTCTACCAGTCGCCCTGGTGGGATGCCTATCCGACGGTGGAAGACTATTTCGCCCGCGTTCACGTGGCGATGACACGCGGCCGGGAGGTGCGCGACCTGCTGGTGATCCATCCCAACGAGAGCACCTGGACGTTGACCCGCAAGGGCTGGCATGATGACCGGGCGGTCCGCGCGATCGATCGCATGCTGGTGGGCCTGCGCGACACGCTGCTGGAGGCGTCGATCGATTTCGACTACGGCGACGAAGAGATCCTCTCGCGCCATGGCAGGGTGAGCACCGCCGGCGGCGACGGCCCGCGCCTGCGGGTGGCCAAGGCCACCTACCGCGCCGTGGTCGTGCCGCCGCTGCGGACGATTCGCGGCACGACGGTCAAGCTCCTCAAGCGGTTCGCCGACGCCGGCGGCACCGTGGTGTTCGCCGGGCCGGCGCCCGGCTTCGTCGACGCCGTCCCATCCGACGACGCCAGGTCCTTGGCGGCCTCCTGCACGCGCACCCGGGCCAAGGGCCCCTCGCTGGTCGAGGCGGTCGAGCCGGTGGCGCGGCGGATCGCGGTGACCGACGGGACCGGCCGTCCGGTAGCCACGGCGCTGCACCTGCTCCGCGAGGACGCCGACGCGATGTATCTGTTCGTCTGCAACGGCAGCCACACCGAGGTCCGCAAGCGGATGGACCAGGGCAAGACCCCGCCGTACCTGCCGTCGACGACTTCCGACCCGACGATGGTCCGCGATCGGACCGCCGCGTTCGAGGATGTCCGGATCCGCGGCTTCGAAGGCTGTCGGGGCGAACCGATCGAACTGGACCCCCAGACCGGGGAGCTGATCGCCGCCGAGGCCCAATCCGCCGGCGACGGCTGGGAGATCCGCACCTCCCTGCCGGCGCTGGGCAGCCGTCTGTTCCTTGTTCCCAAGGGCCGCCGGACGCCCCGTACCGCCAGGCGGACGGCCCTCAAGGATGTGCGGACGACCGCCGTGGGCAACAGGAAGAGCCGATGGGTGATCACTCTGTCCGAGCCCAACGTGGTCGTCCTGGACAAGCCGCGCTACAAGATCGGGCGCGGCCAGTGGCGGGGGCCGAGCGAGATCCTGCGGGTTGACCAGGCGGTGCGGGACGCTCTGGGCGTTGCCCATCGCGGCGGGCAGATGGTTCAGCCCTGGGCGCGGCCCAGGCCCAAGACCGTCCGCCGCGTGCCGGTGCAGTTGGAGTACAGCTTCGACGTTCGGCAACGTCCGGTTGGCATGCTGAACCTGGCGGTGGAATGTCCGGAGACGTTCGAGACGATCGCGGTCAACGGGGTCCCGCTGACCGGCGACGTCCAATCCGGCTGGTGGTGCGATCGGTCGCTGCGAACGCTGGGGGTCGATCCGGGGCTGCTGCGGGTCGGCGTCAACCACGTCACGTTTGTGTGCGATTACGCCGAGGACCACCCGGGGCTGGAGATCGTGTACCTGCTGGGTGCGTTCGGTGTCCGCCTGCAAGATGAGCGTCCGACGGTGGCCGCGGCTCCCACCACGCTACGGATCGGCGACTGGACGGGCCAGGGCCTGCCGTTCTTCTCCGGGGCGGTGGCGTATTACCGAACCATCCGACCGACGCTGCGCAAGGGTGAGCGGCTGTTCGTGCAGATCGGCGAGTACCGCGGGACGGCGGTGCGGGTCCGCGTCAACGGGCGCGAGGCGGGGATCGCCGCCTGGCCCCCCAATGAGGTGGAGATCACCCACTTGCTGGGCGACGGCGGGGCGGCCGAGCTGTCGATCGAGGTGCTCAGCCACCGCCGCAATTCGCACGGCCCGCTGCACCTGGGCGAGATATGGCCGCGGGCGACGGGCCCGGGGTCCTTTGTCAGCACCGGCGATGACTGGCAGGAGGGTTACCAACTCGTCCCCGTCGGTCTGATGGCCCCGCCGAAGCTGATCGTTCGCCGCTGACCCGGCGGCCGGACGCCGCGACGCGCATGAAACGAGGGCGACCCCACGCGGGGCCGCCCTCGTGCGTATGGTGCGAGCGTGGTGTCGCTCTCGCTGCCTCGTCAGACCGTCTGGCCGAACTCCAGCTTCAGGATGGCGAAGTCGTCGAGGTCGACGTCCCCGTCCTCGTCGGCATCGCCCTCGGCATGGGTCGTGCCGACGCCGAAGCCCAGCTTGAGGATGGCGAAGTCGTCGAGGTCGACGTCCCCGTCACCGTCGAAGTCGGCCTGGAGGGTCGGCGGCGGCTCATCCAAGGGCGTCCAGGTGACGTCGTCGAAGATCCCGTCGCCGAACTCCAGTTCCGGTTCCCGGCCCGAGACCATCGTTCTGCCGCCGAACAGGCCGATTTGGGTCACGCCGCCGGGGGTGGTCCCGTCGAAGGCGTGGCCGCCCTCGCGGCCCTGACTGCTGGTGGTGCCGGTCGGGCTGTCCAGCAGGTTGACCACGACCTGCCCAGAGGTCTCGTAGATGATCTCCCAGTGCGACCAGCCGGCGGGGCGGCCGCCTTCGCCGAAGTACGGGCCGTACCAGTTGGGCGACCACCACGACTGATTGCCCAGCCAGCCGGTGTTGATCATGAACGCACCGGGTTCGATCGTCCAATCGGGGCTGGCGATCGTCGAGATGTTCTGGTCCTGCGTGTCGCCCCACTCGACGGCGTAGCCGCCGTCGCTGCCCAGGTAGGTGCTCCGCTTGCAGATGCCGGCGCCGATGCCATACGTGGCCTCGACGATGCCGTGATCGTACGGCTCGCTACCGTCGAGGTAATAGGGGGTGGTGTCGACGTCCATGGTCTTGCGCAGCCCCCACTGGGGGCCGTAGATGCTGGCGTCGCCTACGAAGTCGTCGACTTGCCAGCCATAGTCGTACACCCACAGGTCCAGTCTGCCGAACTGGCCGTCCGTGGGGAAATAGGCCATGTCCGCGGCGCCCAGGCGGAGGGCCTGCGAGCCGCTATGGACGATCTCCGTTTCGAGGATAACGGTCCCCAGGTACTCGTTCGCGTCGTCGATGAAGGTCCATCCGGCCGCCTCCAAGGCCGCCAGATCGGCATCCTCGAAGTCGAACGATACGGACTGTGCGAATCCGCTTCCGGCCAAGGCCAGAAGTACGACGATCGCCGCGATCCTGCTGAGATTCATGGCATCTGCTCCCTTTGCAAAAGAATGGTGCTTGGTGGTACAGCGCGCGTAAAGATAGCAACGGACAAACAAGAAGCAATCCGAAGGCCATTTCTGTGCGAAACAATGGCCTGTGGGACCCCGGACATAGAGATTTGCGCTCACGGGGTCCGGCACGGCGAACGCCAATACTTTTACTATACAGGAAAACGCTGTGTCCGTCAATGGCTTCCGCGGCCGGCAGTTGGGTCTGTCGGTCTATCCAGCCATAGGAACGCCCCCGGCGAGTGGTCTGGCCGGGGGCGTCAAGTGCGGCAAATGGAACCTTCGCGCGGTCCTGTACGGCGTCCGCGCGTCAGACCGTCTGGCCGAACTCCAGCTTGAGGATGGCGAAGTCGTCGAGGTCGACGTCCCCGTCACCGTCGAAGTCGGCCTGGAGGGTCGGGCCGGTATCGACCGGCGTCCAGGTGACGTCATCGAAGATTCCGTCGCCGAACTCCAGCTCCGGTTCCCTGTTCGTGACCATGGTCGAGCCGCCGTACAGGCAGATATCGTCCACGCCGCCGGGGGTGGTCCCGTCGAAGGCATGGGAGCCCGCGTTGCTGGCGAACTTGGTGGTGCCGGTCGGGCTCTCCAGCAGGTTGACCTCGACCGTGCCCGCGGTCTCGTAGACGATCTCCCAGTGGTACCAGCCGCCGGGACGGCCGTCGCTACCGAAGTAGGGGCCGTACCAGGCGGGTGACCACCACGACTGGTCGCCGGCCCAGCCGGCATTGACCGCGGGAGCCTCCGGGTCGTAGTCGGCGGTGGGGCTGCTGCATACTGCTTCGTCCATGTGCGAGGTTTGACCCCACTCGACGCCGAAGCCGCCATCACTGCCCAGGAACGTCTTCTGGACCAACCCGGCGCCGATGCCATAGCAGCGGTCCTCCAGGATGCCCCAATCCACCGGTTCGTTCTCGGGGTAGTAGATGGACACATCGACGTCCCCGAACTTCCGCAGACCCCACCGGGGGCCGTAGGCATTGTCGAGGAACTCCTGGATGTGCCAGCCGTAGTCGTACACCCACAGGTCCAGGGTGCCGAACTGGCCGTCCGTGGGGAAATAGGCGATGTCCTGTGCCCCCAGGCGGAGGGCCTGGGTGCCGCTGTGGACGATCTCCGTTTCGAGGACGATGGTTCCCAGGTACTCGTTCTCATCGTCGATGAAGACCCATCCGGCCGCCTCCAAGGCCGCCAGATCGGCATCCTCGAAGCCGAACGATATTGACTGTGCCAGGGCGTTTCCGACCAGGGCCAAAAGCACGACGAGCGCCGCGATCCTGCTGAGCTTCATGGCATTCTCTCCCTTCGCAAAAGAATGATGCTCCGTTGTAAAACGCGCGCAACATAACGGTGTTGACAGACGATACGGCAGCAACTCAGGGGCCTTTGTTCCCTGCGGAACAAAGGCCTCTGCGACCCCGAAACAAGAGATTTGCGCTCACGGGGCCGACACGGCGAACGCCAATACCCCAACTATACAGGAAAATGCTATATTCGTCAATAGCTTGCGCGGGCGGAGGAGGGCCGCACACTCAAATAGAACGCCCCCGGCGAGGTTGCTCGCCGGGGGCGTGAACTGCACAGATGGGACGGGAGCCGTCGCCTGCGGCGGAACGCCGCCGCCGCGCCGGCACATCGTCCGTTTGTCAGGCCGCCTGTCCGAATTCCTGCTTGAGGATGGCGAAGTCGTCGAGGTCGACATCCCCGTCACCGTCGGCATCGCCCTCGGCGTGAGTCGTGCCATTGCCGAAGCCCTGCTTGAGGATGGCGAAGTCGTCGAGGTCGACGTCCCCGTCACCGTCGAAGTCGGCCTGAAGGGTCGGGCCGGTATCGACCGGGGTCCAGGTGATGTCGTCGAAGATCCCGTCGCCGAACTCCAGCTCCGGTTCGCGGCCCGAGACCATGGTACTGCCACCGTACAGGCAGATGTCAGAGACGCCGCCTTCAACGGTTCCGTCGAAGGGGGCGCCAAGCCCGGCATCCCCGGGATCGCCGGTGCCGGTGCTCACCCCGGCCGGACCCTCCAGCAGCGTGATTTCGACCTCGCCCGGCGCGGTGTAGGCGATTCGCCACTTGTACCAGCCTTGGACGCGGCCCTCGGCACCCAGGTAGCGGAACCAGGACGGCGACCACCACGACTGATCACCCGCCCAGCCGGCATTGGGGATGAACTCACCCGGCTCGATCTCCCAATCGGGGCTGGCGATGGTCGAGATGTTCTGGTCCTGCGTGTGGCCCCACTCGGCGCCGTAGCCGCCATCGCTGCCCAGGAAGGTCTTCTGGACCATTCCGGCACCGATGCCATAGGCGGCTTCGACAATGCCATGATCGTACGGTTCGCTACCATCGTTGAAGTAGGGAGTGCAATCGACATCCATGGTCTTCCGCAGACCCCAGCGGGGGCCGTAAGCATTGTCGAAGTAGTCCTGGATCTTCCAGCCGTAGTCGTACGCCCACAATTCCAGGGTGCCGAACTGGCCGTCCGTGGGGAACCAGGCGATGTCCTGCGCCCCCAGGCGGAGGGCCTGGGTGCCGCTGTGGACGATCTCCGTTTCAAGGGTAATGGTGTCGAGGTACTCGTTCTCGTCGTCGATGAAGACCCACCCGGCTGCCTCCAGGGCCGCCAGATCGGCATCTTCAAAGTCGAACGACACCTGCTGTGCGAACCCGCTTCCGGCCAAGGCCAGAAGTACGACGACCGCCGCGATCGTGCTGAGCTTCATGGTGCAAGCTCCCTTCACATAAAAACGGTGAACTGTGTCTTCTCCGGGATGTGACCGCTAAACCGTTCACATTCCCAACGAATGAACGTCCTCCAAAACCGACTTTCGATCACAATGAAGCTGTTGATGGAGACTCCCTGGTCGCTCCGGCGCGCGGATCGCGCAGTGGTAGGGCTACCATGAAGAGCCGAAAACTCCTGGGCCGACATCCATACTTCCGGGACGTTTTTCACTCAAGCCGCGGATACAACCTCCTGGAGGCCGTGGAAACGAAATTGGCCTTCATCTTATTCTTCAAGCTTACAGTCTTTCGCCCGTACGGTCAAGCCTGCTTTTCGGCGTGAAACGCCGCGCGGAACGCTCCGCCGCTTACCCAGTGACGGGTGAGGCGGCGGGCTCACTGGGACGGCGGCGCAGCAACCGACCGGGAATCGCCGAGACGGGGTGACAATGACCTTACAAAAAGGGCCTGCCCGAAGGCAGGCCCATGGTTCGGCGTCGCCGTCGCGAGAGGCGGCTATCTTCGCTTCCCGCTTTTCTTGGTCTTCTTGGCGGTCTTCTTCTTGGCGGTCTTCTTGGGGGCCTTCTTGGCGGTCTTCTTGGGGGCCTTCTTGGCCTTCTTGGCGGTCTTCTTCTTGGTGGTCTTCTTCTTGGCGGCCGTCTTGGTCTTCTTGGCGGTCTTCTTCTTGGCGGCCTTCCTGGCGGTGGTCTTCTTGGCCGACTTCCTGGCGGTCTTCTTCTTGGCGGCCTTCTTCGGCGCGCCGCCGGCGACGGCGTCCTTGGCGGCCTTGGCGATGCGGAACTTCAGCACCGTCTTGGCGGGGATGCGGATGGCCTCGCCGGTGGCCGGGTTGCGACCCATGCGCGCCTTGCGCTTCTGGAGGACGAGCTTCCCGAGGCCGGGAATCGTGAAGCCTTCCTTGGCGTGCTGGTAGGCCATCTGGACGAGAGTGTCGACCACATTGGCTACATCCTTCTTGGACAGGCCGGTCTGGTCCGCCAAGTTCGACAGCATCTGTGACTTGGTCATCGCTTTTGCCATGTTCGCGCTCCTTCTGCTTGAATGGCGGTGACGTCAAGAACTGCCAGACAATCTGACGCGGGGCAGCAATCCGTTGGCCCGCAAAAATGCCCGATGCCCCACAACATATGGGCCACATAGCCCAGTAAACATCGTCATGTTGCGCACTGTTATATCGGCTGGTCAAGACGAAAATCGCAAAAAAACCTTCTCAACCCCCTGTTTTTGCGGTGTTTTCGCGCTCCGAAGGCGTTTTTGCCCTTGTTTTGGGCGTTTTGACGGCCTTTTCAGCCCGGATCCACGGTTGAAGACAAACGGACTTCCGGTGCAAAAAGACCCCTTTTCACGCCGCGTTGGGCCCTGTCTGACGGGTTCACGGCGAGTTGGCGCCCGGCCGATCAATAGGCGTTGGGGTCGATGAACCCGCGAAAGAGGGTCATCACGAGGATGCGAAGATCCAGGCCGAACGACCAATTGGCGATGTAGTGCAGGTCGTACTGAACGCGCTTGCGCAGGGACGTTCGCCCGCGAAGCCCGTGCACCTGCGCCCACCCGGTCAGGCCCGCCTTGACATGGCTTCGCAGCATGTAGCCGGGCACCTGGCGACGAAAGCGTTCGATCAGTTCAGGACGCTCCGGGCGTGGGCCCACCAGCGACATATCGCCCTTGAGAATGTTGAACAATTGGGGGAGTTCATCGAGGCTGGTGCGCCGCAGCCACCGGCCCACGCGCGTCACCCGCTCATCGTCCGGGTGGGCCCAGACGGCGCCGGTGTCCGCTTCGGCATCCTGGCACATGGTGCGGAATTTGAGCATCATGAACGGCTGATCGCCCAGGCTGGCCCGCTGCTGCCGGTAAAGCACGGGCCCGCGGCTTGTCAGCTTGATCGCCGCGGCAATGACGGTCATGGGCAGGGCGCACAAGACGATCCCTACCAGCGACAGCACGATGTCGAGCGCCCGCTTGAGCGAGCGGTTCCAACCTTCCTGCGGGCTGGACGTCAGGCCGATGATCGGCAGATCCTCCAACTG
Source organism: uncultured Planctomycetales bacterium (assembly GCA_964535025.1). Lineage (GTDB taxonomy): Bacteria > Planctomycetota > Phycisphaerae > SM23-33 > FEN-1343 > JAAYZK01. Next base: position 30,674 of record CAZHRW010000040.1, on the reverse strand, counting down.
CGACACGTCACTACCCAGGAAATGGAACGACAGCAGGTCGGGCAGGACCCGCACGTCCACCGGCAGCGTGACCAGGTCCGACAGGACCGATTCCAGCTTGTCGCGCCGCTGGCCCGACAGGGCCACGAACACGATGTCCACCGGACGTTTCCTGAGGAGTTCCACGGTGTCGGACACCGGGCCGACCACCTCGCGCCCGAACAACTGTGTCCGACGCCCGCCGTCGCTGATGAAGAAGGCCGTCTCGATGCCGGTCCACGTGTTGCGCTCGAGGGTATGGTACAGCCGCTGGGCCAGACGCCCGGTGCCGACAATGGCCGCATGGCGGAGGTTGAGGCCCTTGCGCCGCAGATGGCGCAAAATCGCCCGTGCCGTGACACGCATGCTCAGTGCGGCGGCCAGCCAGCACACCAGCACCCCGCCCATCATCAGCCGCGAGATGGGAGTGCGTTGCATGTAGTTGGTGATCACGTAGGTCAGGCCCCAGGCCAACAGGCTTGCCTTGGCGATGTTGATCGCCTCGTTCAGCGATGAGCGGGTGCGTTTGATCTTGTACAGATCGAAGCGGCTGAACATCAGCAGCGTCAGCACCAGGCACAGCCCCATCGCCGGCAGGAACGAGGTGAACGGCGGGGGCGCGTAGCGGCTCCAGTGCCAGTGGGTGCCCAGCACGCGGATGGCGTATGCCAACGGCCAGGCGGCGGCAGCCGCCAGGAGGTCGGCGATGCCGAGCAAGGTGAGCATGGATTGGCTGTGTCGTTTCAGCATCGTCGTCCCGGCAGACCCACACCGCCGGGTCGAGCGCTCACTCAGCGTCGGCCGCGGGCGGCTTCAGGGCCGTCAGATCGACGCGATACAGTCTCAGGGCCTCGTCCAACGTACCCGACGGATCCGTCCACGGTATTAGAGCAAACGCTTCCCCTTCAAGCAACGGCGCGGTGGCCGGATCGCGACGTTGCCCGTCTTCAGTCAGCGCCAGGTAGGCCTCCGACGCGTCGATCCGCACGAGGCGCTCGACCAGGCGCGACGCGGCCAACCGGCGCGTTCGCAACGATCGATGAGGCGGACCGGCGTAATAGCACACCCAGGTGTTGTCCGAGATGATGACCGCCTCCGGGCCGTACCGGCGACGAAGGAATTCGCCGGCCCGGCGATAGAACACGTTGCTAGCATGGAGCGGGCGCATTGCATGGGCGGCGACGGCCGCGGTCGTGACGACCAGCAGGACTGCCGTGACGATCGCTTCCGCGCGCTGCCGGCGGCGCAGCGGCGGGATCGCCGTTGTCGCCAGGTGCCCCAGGATGATCACCCCTGCACCGCCCAGCGGCGCCAGCAGGGCCGCGATGAACATGACGTAGCGATACACCAGAAAGCCCGTCGTATGGTAGTGCACTGCCAGCACCGGCACCGAGGCGGCGACGATGATGGCGGTGATGATGGCCCCCTCGGGCAGGGGGCGGGGTATCCATGGCGCTTCCGGCCGCCGGCGGAACTTGTCCAACCCCCATACCACCGCCCACAGGGCGCCCAGCGTGGCCACCACCGGGTGAGCGGCCTCGGCGATCTGCCCGGCCAGGGCCAGCAGCACCGGCGGGCGCTCCGGCGGGTTGGGCGGCGGCGGCAGGGTGGGGGCGTTTGTCGCTCGGATCGCCGGAATCTTCGTGCCCAGGATGTGCTTGCGGGTGATGCCGCCGATCGCGGCCATGTAGGGCATGGCACACAGCAGCGCCATCAGTGCCGCCAGGGCCGAGGCGACGATCGCGCGGCGCCAGCGGACCCGTCGCCCGGCCGCGTAAAGCAGCCATAGGGCCGCCGCCGCCGGCGCGACCAGGGCCGCTTCCCCGCGGGTCCAATAGCCCAGTCCCGCACACAGACCGACCGCCGCCGCGGCGGCCAGGGCGGTCCGCCGGCGCCGTCGCAACAGCCGCAGCGCCACCAGGGCCGCCACGACGCCCCAGAGCTGAAACGCGATCGCCAGCGTATCGCTGAGCACGTTGGCCCCCAGGTGGGTCCACTTCGTGCCGCTGCCGAACAGCAGCACCGTGAACAGGGCCACGCGCGGATTGAACACCATCGTCGCCAGAATCGCCACGGCTACCAGGCTCATCATGGCCGCCGCCACGGACACCGTTTGCCCGGCCCGCTCCCACCCGACGCGGTTGTCGCCGGCCCAGGCGCGGGGGAGCAGGGTGTGGGTGACGGCGACCGCCACCGGGTAGCCGGGGTGGTAGAGGCTGGTTCGGATGGTCTCAGCCGGGTCCTCGCGGAGGTCCCGGGCCATCGCCAGGTAGATCACCCCGTCGCGGGCGATCATTTCCGAATGGGCGATGATCCAGATGCGCAGCGCTCCGCATAGCAGCACCGCCACAACAAGCAATGCAACGCTCGCCGTGCGGGATGACCTGCCTCGGGCACTTCCGGCAGCGGGCGTGTTGCTCTGCGGGTCACTCATTCGCCACCATCATAGGCGGCAGTGGGGCCAATGCAAGCCGGTTCGCATCGGCCGGCGGGCACCTACGTCCAGAAGCCACGATGGAGGCTGAACTTGCGACACCACGCCCGCGGCCACCACCGATAGCGACGACCCATCTGGACGCCCAGATACTTGAGAGCCACCTCCACGATCGTCCGCCCCAGCCAGCGGCGACGTCCCCGCCGGGTGAGGTAGGCCAGCTGCCGGCGGGCGAATTGCAGCCCCTGGCCCGTCGCCCGCGCGTCGGCCAGGGCCTCGCCGGCGTCGGCGAAGAAGACCCCGATGTCGAAATACCGCCGGAACTGCTCGCCGAGCGCGTAGTGATGGGAATGAACCACCACCGCCGACGCCTGGTACGCCACGGCCCCGCCGGCTCGCAGCAGCCGGGCGCAGGCGAGCATGTCCTCGTTCATGATCACCGTCGGGTCGAACCGGCCGACGGCCTCCCAGGCCCGCCGGTCGTAGGCCGCGGCGACATTCGAGGTGAAAAACGCCTTGACGCCCAACCGATCGACATCGGCCAGCGTGCGGACCTCGCTGCGGTCGGGGTAGTTGGCCAGGCGGGTGAACACTTCCGGCGGGGACGCGCCGGCGCGAGGCACCTGGCGGGCATAGGCCATCACCGCGGTCCCGTCGCGGACGGGGGCCGTCAGGTGCTCGAGGAAGTGCGTGTCGGCGGGCAGCGCATCCTGTGTCATGAACACCAGCACGTCGCCCCGCGCCATCGACGCCGCCTGGTTGCGGGTGCGTCCGTGGCCAAAGTCGGCGCGGTCGATCACCTCGACCCGGCAGCCCGCCCGGCGGGCCCGGTCGACCGTCGCGTCGGTCGATGAGGAATCGATCACGATGATTTCGTCGGCCGGCCGTGTCTGGACGGCCAGTGAGTCGAGCAGCGGTTCGAACGCATCGCCGGCGTTCAGCGTCGGGATGATCAGGGAGACAGTCGACATGCCGCGCTCCGGGTCAATAGCCGAACTCCGCCAGGCACTCGGCGTGCTCGTCGGCCAGCGCAGCCAGCGCCGGGTCCTGACGATAGGCGAACGCTCGATCGGGTCGGACATCCGCCACGGCGGGGGCAATCGCCTCGGGCGAGGGGTCGAGCCCGACGAATCGCGCCAGCCGGCCCAAATGATCGGCGGGGGCGGCCAGGAAGTCCTCGTAGGTCAGCGCGAGCGCCCGCTCGCCCAGCGCCGCGACGTGCCGGGCGCCCTGGCGCGTGTACTGGGCCCACAGGGCGAGCCCGTCGGCGGCTGTGGTGATCCGCATCGTGTCGACGAAACCGCCACGCTTCCACCAGTGCCATCGCCGGTAGCGCGCCATGCGCGATCGCTCCCGCGCAAGCAGGGCTTCGCTCCGCACGCGCAGGCTGTTGGCGACGTCGACCCCGTGGCGCCTGACGTGGATGATGCGAGCGTCGCCGAACACATCCAGCCAGATCGGCAGCGTGAAGGTGTTGCGCGGGTCCTTCCACCCCCACGGAACGGGCAGGCGCGAAGGTGTGCGGTAGCGAAGATAGCGCGGCAATCCCAGGTACGTGGCGATCGGGGGGCGGTTCAGCAGTCCCCGCAGGTACTCGATCGCCAAAGGCCGGGCGTCTTCGGCGTTGAGCAGAAACTCGATGGGTTCGGGGCAGTCCCACCGCGCCGAGCACTGGTTGAGCAGCCAGTCGTTGCAGAAGCGGAAGAAGCGCGCCTCGCAGTTGCGTTCCTTGCAGCGACCGGCGAACAGTCCCAGGTCCTCCAGCAGCCGCGTGACCATGCTGGTCCCGCTGCGATGCATCCCGATCAGGATCACCGGTATTGGATGCGGCTCGCTCATACGCTTTCCCCGGCGGCGCGTCGAAACACCGCCAGATGCCTGGCGGCGCTGATGGCCCAGGTGAACCGTCCGGCCCGGATCATGCCCGCCCGCCGGAGGGAGTCTCGTTTCTGCGGATCAGCGAACATCCGCCGCATGGCCGCGGCGATGTCGTCGACGGACCGGGGATCGACCAGCATCGCCGCCTCTCCCGCCACCTCGGCGCAGCCTGAACTGTCGGACGTGATCACGGGGCACCCGCTGGCCATCGCCTCCAGGATCGGCATCCCGAACGACTCGCGAAGGGAGCAGAAGACCAAGGCTACAGCGCCTCGATAGTACCGCGGGAGTGATTCGATGGGAACCCGGTCGGTCACGATCCTCAGGCCCTTCACCGTCGGCTGCGGACCTCGGTATCCCGGCACAACGGCCAGCAGGTCGGGCCGGCCGGCCTCATCCATCCGCTGGTACGCCGCGACGATTCTCGACAGGTTCTTCAGGGGTTGGTAGGCCGAGACGTGCAGGAAATAGGGCCTTTCGGTGTCGATCGTTGCCCCCGCGGGGGTGAATCGCTCCAGGTCGACGCCGTGGTGGATCACCGTCACGGCCTCGGAGGGGATGCCGAAGACGTCGACGATTTCCTGTTTGCCGAACTGGGACACCGCGATCACCCCGGCGACCTGTCGGCGGAACCACCGCCAGCGGGCGAGGGTTCTTCGCTTGGTGAACACGCGGATGGCCGCCCGATGCGGTCCGCCGCCGAGGTCGCGCGACGACAGCGTGAACGACCCCGCACCGTGGACGGTGGCCACGACAGGCTTGCCGAGGGCACGGCAGCCGGCCAGGGGCCCGACCGTGCCGGCCAGGGAGGGCTCCCACACGAGGTCGGCGTCGGCGGGCGCACCGGCGGAGACGTCGAACGGCACGAATGCCACGTCCGCCCCGTCGAGTTCCCTCACGATTGCGTCGCGATACAGGCGAACGCTCAGGGCGGCCCGTCGGCGTTGGACTACCGCGATCTTCATGCGCGCGTTCGCGTCTTCCCGCGTCCTTCCTCGATGGTTCACGCCTTGCGCTCGAACGCCATGACCGCCCCGTCGTGGAATCTCCTGGGCAGCAGGCGGACCAGGTACCGATCGAAGGCCAAATCCAGGGGGGCCACCATCCGCCGCGACAGACCGATGCGGTTGCTGGTCCCGTCGTCGCGGCCTGTCCGACGGGTCACGCGCCGGCCGACCACTTTGAGCATGTCACGGAGGATGCGGCTGCGGAATGTCCGTCGGAAGACGCAGCGCATGGACTGGTCGGCCAGCAACGCCGTCCATCCGTTAACCGGCCGGGGGAACATGTTGAATCGGCGCCGCGGGTCGATACCTTCGATGAGAATCAGCCGCCCGGCCGGGCGCAGCACGCGCACCATCTCGGCGACGATCCGCTCCTGGTCGGGATAGGGATTATGGTGCACGACCGTAATCGAGTACACCAGATCGACGCTGTGGTCGTCGGCCGGGATCCGGTTGTCGACCGTGAGGTCGAACGGGACGCCCGGATGCAGGGCGCGGGCGCGTTCGAGCATGGTCGCGGAGATGTCCACACCCCGCCACGCGGCGCCGCGTTGCCGGAAGAACGGAACCCAGCGGCCGGTCCCGCAGCCGTACTCCAACACGTCCTTGCCGTTCAGATCGTAATCGCGCAGGGCCGCCTTGAGCATCTGGGTCTGCATCCGTTCGGCGCAACGGTTCTCGATCTCCGTCGCGTCGTAGACGCAGACGGCCCCCAGCCCGGTGCACTCGGCGGCGCGCCCCGACCAGTAGGATTCAGGATCGTAGTGCTGCTGCTGATGCGTCTGTTCGGTCGTCATGGGGACTCGCAAACCCGGGGAACACAGACCCACAAGGACAATCCATCACGCGGGCAAGCTATTTTGCGACGGGCGAATCCGCAAGGGAAAAACGCCGTGCCGACGGCCCGCTCACCTCCGCCAGCAACTCAGGTCCCTGCCCAGAAGTGCCGCGAGGCGCTCGATTTCCGGCTCAAACCTTTCTTGCAGCCGCTCGCGGACGGCCGGGTCCATCGGCTCACGCGGCTCGAAGCGCGTGTTCAGGCCCTTGACCGCCGTGGTGAGCCGACGGCGAAGGCGTTGGCCCAACGCGCGGTCCGCGAGCCGACGGACCCACAGGGGCGTTGCCCGCATCAGGGCGCGGGCGGTCGCGCTGCGGACCTGCTTGTTGGCGTTGTAGACGCGGAAATCGACCTCGACATCGCTGTCGACGCCCAGGACCTCCAGCGTCTCGCGATAGACCCGCGGGGCACTCGCCCGCAAGTCATCGAAGAGGATGACGTGGACATGGTCGGGCCCGAACACGTCGAGGTACCGGCGGACCTGGTCGGCGTAGCAGGCGACGCTGCTGTGGAAACAGTTGCGAAGCTTCAGCCCCGCCGCTTCCCGCTTGTCGACGGTCTCCCGCCAGGCGGCCAGGCGGTCGTCCTCGGTTTCGATCGCCTCGGCGAACGGCGGCAGCCGCTGGCCGTTGAAGACCATCTGATGATACAGCGAGTAGAGCATGTCGACGGGGTGGCGCAGCATGATCAGGATCTCGGCGTCCGGGGAGTACGCCTTGATCTCGCCGGCGGCCAGCTTCGAGAACAGGTACCAGGTCGAGGATTCGCCGACGCGGGTTTGGCCGGACCAATCCTCGAAGAGGGCCTCATAGGCCCGAAGGTCGCGCCGGTAGCCCTCGGGTCGCAGGTCGGCGCCGAAGAAGTGGGGCTCCTTGAAGTCCGGCAGGAAGATGTCCGGATGCTGCCGGAGATACTCGTGCATGGCGGTCGTGCCGCACTTGGGGGCGCCGACGATGAAGAAGTTCGGTCTAGGCACGGCCGCCTCCTTCGCGCCGGGTCGCGCCCAGGGGGGTGGGGTCCACGCCGAGGTCGCGCCAGACAAACCAGCCCAGAACGATGCTCATTCCCGTGGTGCTGATCGCCGTGGCGACCGCGGCGCCGTTGAGACCCAGCCGGGGGATCAGCAGGGCATTCAGCAGGATGTTCAGCCCGGCGCCGCACGCGCAGCCGGCCGCGGCGTGACGTTCGTGACCGGTCATCATCAACAGCGGCGCCACCGCGCCGGCGGCGGCGTTGACGCACTGGCCGCAGATCAGCAGCACAAGGGCCGTCTGCCCGTGGACGTAGTCGGGGCCGAACAGGCGCAGGACCGGCCCGCGCAGCAGGATCAGCGCCGCCGCCACAGGCACCGTGGCCAGCATGGTCCCGCGGGCGGCCTTGGTGATGACCTGCTGGAGGCGCCGCAGGTCGCCCTGGGCGTACAGCCGCGAGATCATGGGCGTCAGCGCCGCGCCGACCGACATCAACACGAATGTCACGAACATCGACGCACGGCTGGCGGTGGCGTACACGCCGGCGGCCCACTGGCCGTCGAGCGAGAAGACCATGATCGTGTCGGCTTTCATGTTGACCATGCGAAGCCCGCCGACCAGAAGCAGCGGGGCGGCGCAGCTCCACCAGAGCCGCGCCTTGAAGACCGGCTCGGCTTGCCCCACACCCCCCGGCGGCCGCCGTCGAGCAAGCACTGCGTTGAGGCCCAGCGCTCCTGCCGCGGCGACGGCGTGCAGTCCCAACGCCGTCGCGGGCGTCAACTTTGCCTGAGCTGCGACGTACAGCCCGCCGATGAACGCGGCCAGCAGGGCGGGCTTGACGAGCAGCTCGCTCATTTGCCCCAGCGCCACCCGGTGCAGGCCCCGCAGGCGGGCGTCGCGAACCATCGAGAGGGCCGAAATCGGCACGATCGGGGCGGCCGCCCAGAACGCCAGAACCACCGGAGAGATCGCCCCGCCGTGCAGCAACCACGCCGTGACCGCCATGGCCCCCCCGGCAATCAACCCGGTGGTCACCATGGCCCGATCGACCCAGCGCAGGATCCCGTGCATGAGGGCGTAGTCGCGCCGGGCCAGCCCCGCGGAGATCTCGCGAACCACGAGCCGGTCCATCCCGGCGATGGCGACCAGGGCGCACAGGTTCATCCAGGCGAAGACGTAAGCGTAGACGCCGTAGCCCGAAGCCCCCAGAAGCCGCGCCAGCAGGACGTTGACGCCGAACGTCAGGACGACCCCGGCGACCTTCAGGCCGAAGGTGCCCGCCGCCGCGGCCGTCAGCAGACGGCGCAGCGACCCGGTCCGGCCGCCCTCGCCGAGCAGATCGGCGACCTCGACGCTCGGCACGCCGGCGACGCCGTCCGTCATCGGGCGCTGCTCAGATCTCACGCGGGACTCCTCTGCAAGACCCTCAGTGTACTGACCGCACCAAGGGCCTTCAACAGGGGGCGGAAACGAGCTGCCAGGTCAGTCCTGCCTGAAGATCAGAACGTCCTGGAAATACGTGCCGGGCGTTTCCTTCCAGTTGCCCTGGTGGTGTTCGCTCAGCCGCAGCCCGCTCGCGGCCAGGAGGCGGTTGAGGCCGTCGGGGGTGACGGCGACGGCGTTTTCGGGGACGTGGGCCCAGGCGGGGTGGAACCACGCGTCGGAGGCGTAGGAAGGTTGGTCGAAGACCCAGTCGCTCCGGCGGGTATTGTGGTAGCGGCCTTTCCCGTCGTCGCGGCGGCCGAGGGACCGGCGGTAGGCGTCGTCGAGCAGGAAGAAGGTGATCATGGCGCGGCCGCCGGGCTTGAGGACGCGGGCGACCTCGGCGACGTAGAACGTCGCGTCCTGTTCGTTCATGTGCGTCCACACCGACAGGGCCGTCACGAGGTCGAACGCGCGGTCCGGCAGCGGCCACGGCGGCCTGGCCGCGGCCTGGCCGGGGGCGTAGGCGGCGTTGGCGGTGTCGAAGTGGATGAACTCGAACGGCGGCGACGGGTAATGGCCGCGGCAGAAGTCGATCTCCCCTTTCATCACGTCGAGGCCCGTGTAGCGGCCGTCCGGGCCGAGAAACGGTTCGGCCGCGATGGCCAGCAGGCCCGAGCCGCAGCCGACGTCGAGGACGGCCGGACGATCGTTGGCGCCGAGTTGCTGGTGGATGAGCGTCTGGAAGATGCCGATCACGTGCGCCCATTCGGCGTACGCCCGCTTGCCCCCGCGGCGGCGGAGGCTGCCGGGGATGCGGGTGATGTTGCGCGTCCGTTGCACGAGCCCGCGGTCGTAGCGGCGGTAGAGCCCGTCGATCAGATCGTACGGGATCAGGCAGAGTTCCTTGCCAATCCGCCGGGCGAGTTGGAGGGGGCTGGTCTTCATGGAGGAACGATTCTATCACCGATCCCGGGGTCGGCAAGCAGTCTTCTTGACCGGTTGACGCCGCCGGGGCGAGAAGCGAGAATCCGCGGCGATGCCATGGACGGCGTGGGGGCCGGGCGCGTAGACTTGCGGCGGCCGCCGGTGGAGAATCGACACGATGCACGTCATCGCCGTCCAACCCGATATTGCTTGGGAAGACAAATCCGCCACGTTCGCCCACGTCGACCACCTGCTGCAGTCGTCGGACGTGCCGGTCGGCGGGCTGATCGTGCTGCCGGAGATGTTCGCCACCGGGTTCAGCATGAACGCCGCCGCCTGCGCCGAAGGTGCCGGGGGGCCGACCGCGGCGTACCTGGGCCGCCTGGCGCGGCGGACGGGGTGTACGGTCCTGGGCGGGCTGGTCGGCGAGGCCGGTGGCGGGCGCGGGCGGAACCAGGCCGTCTGGGTCTCACCCGACGGCCGGGAGGGCGGGCGTTACACCAAGGTCCACCCCTTCACGATCGCCGGCGAGGCCGACCACTACGACGCCGGCGATGGCGTGGTCACGTTCGCCCTGGGCGAGTTCACCGTCGCGCCGCTGATCTGCTACGACCTGCGGTTCCCCGAGACCTTCCGCGCCGCCGTCGACGCCGGGGCGGACCTGCTGGTCGTCATCGCCAACTGGCCGGCCGTCCGCGCCGCCCACTGGCGGGCGCTGCTGATCGCCCGGGCCATCGAGAACCAGGCCTGCGTCGTCGGCGTCAACCGCTGCGGGACCGACCCCCACCAGGCGTACGCCGGCGGCAGCCTCATCGTCGACCCCCAGGGCGCCGTCCTCGCCGAGGCCGCCGACCGCCCCGACGTCATCGCCGCGCCGCTCGATCACGACGCCCTGGCCGACTACCGCCGCGCTTTCCCGGCGCTGGCGGACCGCCGCCGCTGAACGACGCGTCCCCCACGACAGCCTCGGCGCCGCCGCGGGGGACGCTGGTGTTTTTCCGTCCAGGTGCCGGTGTCAGTCGATCTCGCCGTCGGCCAGGCCCATCGGCAGGGGGGCGGGCCGGTCGACGGTCGTGGTGAGGTCCACGTGGCTGCCGGCCAGCGAGGCATCGTGGATGGCGTGCATGATGTCCAGCACGTGGTAGCACAGGCGCCCGTGGGCGCGGGCGGGGCGCCGCATCTGCAGCGCGCGGGCCATGTCGGCGACGCCCAGGCCGCGACTCTTGATGGCGTAGCTGTGCGTGAGAGGCACCTCGCTCCAGGTCTCGACGCCGGCGCGTCGGATCTTGACCGGGCCGCCGAAGGTGTTGGGGTCCGGCACGCTCAAGGTGCCTTCGGTGCCGTAGATCTCGATTCGCGGCAGCGTGTGATGCCAGATATCGAAGCTGGTGATAATGGTCCCGACGGCGCCGGAGGCGAAGTCCAGCACGCCGACGACGTGCGTGGGCGTTTCGACGTCGATGACCAGCCCCTGGTGGTGCTGGCTGTTGGCGATCCGGGTAGGGAAGCTCGTCTGCGTCGAGCCGGTGACCCGTTTGACGCCGCCCAGCAGGGTGACCAGGGCGGTGAGGTAGTAGGGGCCCATGTCGAACATCGGCCCGCCGCCGACGGCGTAGTAGAACACCGGGTTGGGGTGCCAGGACTCCGGCCCGTGATTGAGGAAGAACGCCGTCGCCGCCACGGGCTTGCCGATCCACCCGTCGTCGATCAGCTTGCGGCAGGTCTGGATGCCGCCGCCGAGGAACGTGTCGGGCGCCCCGCCGACCAGGACGTTGTGCTTCTCGGCCGCCGCCAGCAGCGCCGCGGCCTCCTCGCGGGTGAGGGTGAGGGGCTTTTCGTTGTAGACGCTCTTGCCGGCCTGGACGGCCGCCAGGGCCACCTCGGCGTGGGCGGCGGGGATCGTCAGGTTCACCACGATGTCGATCGACGGGTCGGCCAGCAGCTCCTGGACCGACACCGCCTTGACGGCGTACTTTTCCGCCGCCGCCTCGGCCCGCGACCTGTCCAGGTCGGCCACCGCGATCACCTTGAGGCCCCGGGTGAATCGCTCAGTCAGGTGCGACAGGTACCTGGTGGAGATGGTTCCGCAACCGATGACGCCGACGCCGATGTCTTTGGGTGTGTCTACCATGGTGTCCTTCTCTTTCGACGACCTTCGATGCTCCGCCGTCACGCGCCGGCGGGCGGCCCACAAAACGCCTCATTCGGGGCCCGGGTATGGGGCATGCCTACTCGCGGGTGTACTCCGCTGTCACGCGCCGGCGGGCGGCCCGAAAAGCTTTCGTTCAAGGCCCGGGTGTTGGGCATGCCTATTCACTGGTGTACTCGGGCGTGACGCGCCGGCGAGCAGCCCATAAAATGCCTCGTTTGACGATCTCGCGGGCCTCGGGCACGTCGAAGTCCCTGGCGACGTGGCCGAGCGAGCAGTAGAAGACCCGTCCGCGGCCGTACCGGCGCTTCCAGGCGACGGGCATGACCGTCCCGCGGATCCACGAGACGCCCCCGTGACGGCCGGAGAAGGTCGTCGTGGCCAGCACCTCGTTGCTGGGGTCGGTGTGCATGTAGTACTGCTCGGAGTGCATGCGGAAATCATCCAGCCCGCGGGTGATCGGATCGTCGCGGTCGGTGATGTTGACGGTGTAGCGGATCACCCCGCCGGGGTGGGCCACCCACTGGCCGCCGGTCATGAACTGGTAGTCGCAGTCGGCGCGGAACGCGTCGCACATCCCCCCGTGCCACCCGGCCAGGCCCGCGCCGTTGCGGACGGCGTCGCGGAGGCCGGCGCTCTGCTCGCGCGTGATCTGGCCCATCGTCCAGGCCGGGACGATCACCGAGAACCGGTTCATCTTCCGCTTGTCGAGGTAGATGTCCAGCGTGTCGCTGACGGTCACCCGGAAGCCCTTCGAGTCCAGCCACGGGGCGAAGATGTCCACGCACTGCCTGGGCTCGTGCCCCGGCCATCCGCCCCAGACCATCAACGCCGATGTCGTCGCCGTCTTACGCATGCCGTCTCCTGACTTCTCGCGCGCCGGCGCCCGGCGCCGGCCGATGGCTGCGTATTATGCCCGCGACCGCCCGCCGGATGCAACCCCTGTCATCCGAGCAGATGGATCAGGTCTTCAGGCCCGCCGAACGGGCCGCGGCGGACGGGCCAGACCCAGCGGTCACGGGTGAGACGGTCGACGTGGACAACGCGGCGGATGGGACGGCCGGTGCGGCCGTCGGCCCACAGGCCGATGCCGTCGCCGCCGGCGAAATCGGCATTCAGCAGGCTGATCACCCCCAGCGTCGGCGCGGCGATGTGGCTGTCGGTGACGAACCGCTCGGTCGAGCCCCCCGCCCCGGCGACCTTCACCGCCCGGATCGTCGCGTCGGGGGCGACCAGGTCGCTCACCCCCGCGGGATGGTCGGCGACGGCCGCGTCCACGCCCGCCAGCAGCCGGGCGCCGTGCAGGCCGCGGACACGCACCGCGCCCATCGAGCCGCGGGTGCGGACCGTGCTGTCGGTGAGGTCGCCGCCGACCACCAGCCGGCCCAGGGTCAACCCCCCGCCGGCGGGCGGATCGCTCAGGTCGATCCCGCCGCCCAGCAGGCTGCCGCGAATGACAATGGCGCCGGCGGCGCCGGCGCTCCAGCGGCCGGTGACGTCGCCGGTGACGACCGCGGCGCCCAGGCGGCCGGCTGCGAGGTCCAGGTCGGCGTCGAAGTCGCCGGCCTCGCCGCCGTTGATGACGAGCTTCTGCAGCGACGGGGCGGCCACCCGGTCGGCCTGGCCGTCGGTGTCCCGCCACGCGCGGGCGATGAGGGCCCGCAGGGCCGCGCCGCTGGTCAGCGCCGCGTCGGTGGCATGGTCGAGGCGGACCGTCGCCGCGCCGCTCGCGCCGCCCAGCGCGATCGTCCCGCCGGTCACGTCGCCCAGCAGCACCACGGCGGCGCCGCCCAGTGTGATATCGCCGGCGACGTCGGTCGTCGCCGCGACGACCTTGCGGACGGGCCCGTCGGCCGCCAGGCCCGCCAGGTGGGCCCGCTCGCCGCGGCGGGTGCGGACGATCAGGGCCGAGGCGGCCGATGTATCGTGCAGGACGACCCGCCGGCCGCCGTCGGGGTCGACGACGACCTCGCCCCAGCCCCCGCCGCCGAGGTGGTAGGTGACGGTGGTGCCCGTCGGATCGGGCACGCTCAGCCGCGCCGGGCCGCCACGGCCGTCCAGGGCGCCGAACCGCCACGCCGTCGTCCGCACCGTCGGGTCGAGCGCGACGTTGTTGTCGGTGGCCAGCTCGTCGATGCCTGCGACCGCTTCGACCTCGGCGAGCACGGTCCACGGGGTGTCGACCGGCAGCGTGTCGGGGATGACCGCCAGGACGGCGGCCCGCCGCGTGCGTCCGGGCCGGAGGTTCACGCCCAGCGGGCGGCTCTCGCCCAGCAGCGTGTCGGCGCCGTCGAGGCTGTCGTCGGCGCTGGCGTACAGGCGGACGACGGCGCGGCCGAGGGCCCGCGCTTCGCCGACGTTCGAGATCGTCAGCACCACCCGCGCCCGATCGCCGGGGATCGTCAGCGACCCCAGCCCCACGGCCTCCAGCGCCACCGCCAGGTCCGGCCGAGGCACCACCGGCTCGTCGGTGAGGATCGTCCCGACCGCCTCGCCGTCGGCGATCGTCGCGTTCATCGCCGCGACCGCCGGCGCCGCCAGCCGTACCGTGAACATCTCATCGGCTTCGGCGAGCTCATCGCCAAAAACCGGGACAGTCACCGGTTTCTCCGTCTCGCCCGGCTCGAACACCAGCGTGCCGGACGACGCGGCGTAGTCGATTCCGGCGGTCGCCGTACCGTCGGCGGTGGCATAGTCGACGGTGACCGTGCGGCCTGAGGGGGCCGTGAGCGTGACGAGGAACGTCATGTCCTCGGCGCCGCTGTCGCCCTCGGTGAGCGAGGCATCGGCGATCGTCACCTGCGGCGGGTCGTCGTCGTTGAGGATCACCCCGGTCGCCCGGTCGGTCCCCAGGGTGGCCCCGGTGACGTTGATCAGTGCGAGCGAGACCGTCTCGTCGTCCTCGTCCAGCGTATCGCCCCGGACGACGACGGCGACGGTCCGGCTCATCTGGCCGGGGGTGAAGGTGAGCGTCCCGACGGCGAGGTCGTCGTAGTCGTCGCCGGCGCGGGCCGTGCCGTCCAGCGCGGCGACCTGGACGGTGACGTTCTCGTCGGCGGCGCGGTCGAGCCTCACGTCGAAGTACAACAGCGTCGTGCCGGTGTCGCCCTCGACCACGCCGTCCGGCTCGACCGCCACGACCGAAACGCGGGCGGTGTTGACCGGCTGGTCGTCATCGAGGATCTTCACGGCCGCCTGGGCGTCGCCGAAGGTCCCGCCGGTCACGCCGCTCAACGTCACCCAGAAGATCTCGTCGGCCTCGGCCTCGCTGTCGTCGAGCAGCAGGATGGAGATCGTCCGCGTAACCGAGCCGGGATCGAATCGCAGCATGCCGTTCGTCGCGGCGACGTAATCGCCGCCCGCCCGGGCCGACTCGTCGTCGGTGGTATAGTGGACGTCCACCGGCCGGTCGCTCGGATTCGACAGGCGGACCGTCAGCTCGGCCGTGCCGTCGCCCTCGTGGACCGTGACGTCGTCGATGTAGAGCGTGGGGTCCGGGTCGTTGTTGGCGATCGTCGCGACCGCCCGGTTGTCGTCGATCACGGCGTTGGTCGCGCCGGTCAGATCGACGAAGAAGGTCTCGTCGGCCTCGGCGGTCAGGTCGCCGCAGATGGTGACGGCGATCGTCCGCGTCGTGTCGCTCGGGTCGAAAGTGAGCGTCGTTTCGCCGACGGCGAGGTAATCTTCACCCGCGGTCGCCGTGTCGTCGGCCGTGGCGTAGGTGACCGACACGTCGAAGGCCGTGGGCGCCGAAAGGCTCACCGTCAGCCACAGCAGACGCTGGCCCGCGTCGCCCTCGGTGATCGCGGCGTCGGCGATGGAGATCGTGGTGTCGTCGTTGCGGATCGTGGCGGCGGCCTGGCCGTCGTCGAGGACGGCGTTGACCGGGTCGGTGAGCGTGACGAGGAAGACGGCGTCGGCGTCGGGGGCCGTGTCGCCGTAGACGAAGACCTCGATCCACTGTTCGGTCGGCCCCCCCGGCAGGAAGGCGATCGTCCCGTCGGTCACCGGCTGGTAGTGCGTGCCGGCGGTCGCGGCCGGGCCGTCTTCGGTCCGCCACGCGGCGTGGATCGGCAGGTCGGACCGGTTCGACAGCCAGACTTTCAGCCGCATCGTCGTCATGCCGGCGTCGCCCTCGTGGACCGATGCATCGTCGATGGACAGCCGGGGCATCGCGTCGTCATTGTGGATCGTCACCGTCGCGGCGGCCGTGTCGATCGCCGTGGCGGCCGGGACGGGGTCGACCAGGCGCACGTCGAAGGTTTCGTCGGTCTCGGTGGTCGTGTCGCCGAGGATCTCGACGGTGACCGTCCGGGCCGACTCGCCGGCGGCGAAGGTCACTGTCTGAGCGAGGGCCCGGTAGTCCTCGCCGGCGCGGGCCGAGCCGTCGGCGGTCGCGACGGTGACGGTGACGTCGTGGTCGACGGGGTGGAGCAGCTCCACGGCCAGCGGCAGGTCGGTCGTCCCGTCGTCGCCCTCGTCGATCGTCAGCGATGGGGCGGCCAGCCGCAGGGCCGCGTCGTCGTTGCGGATCGTGCCCGTGGCCGTCCCGTCGATGATGTCCACGCCGTCGGGGGCGCTGAGCACGATGGTGAACGTCTCGTCCGGCTCGCTGACGTCGTCGTCCAGAACCGGGACCCTGATCTCGTGTTCCGTCTCGCCCGGCTCGAAGGTCAACTCGCCCGTCGTCCTAATGTAGTCCTCGCCGGCGATCGCGTTGCCGTCGACGGTGGCGTAGCCGACGGTGATCGTCTCGGCCGCGGGGGCCCCGGTCAGCGAGACGGCAAACCGCATCATCCCGTCCCCGGCGCCCTCGCCGAGCGACGCGTCGGCGATCGACAGCCAGGGCTCGTCGTCATCGCGGATCGTCACCGTCGCCGCCAGCAGGTCGGTCACCTCGCCGTGGTCATCCAGCAAGGCCGCGTTGGCGGGGTCGGACAGTGTGACCCCGAACGTCTCGTCATCCTCCACGCGGTTGTCGGCCCGGACGGTCACGGTGATCGTACGGCTCGTCTGCCCGGGGGCGAAGGTGATCATGTCGCCGCTGGGGACGTAGTCGTCGTCGAGCACGGTGGCGGCGTTGTCGCCGGTGCCGTTGGCGGTTGTGTACCAGACGGTGACGGTTTCGGTGGTCGCCTCGGTCAGCGTGACGGTGAGGTCCACCGCCGTGTCGGGCCCGGTGCCCTCGATGCACGTGACGTCCCCGATACGGATGCCCGTGTCGTCGTTGAGGATCGTGCCGACGGCGACGGGGCGGTCGTCGGTCGTGGCGTCGTCGCCGTCGTCGAGAATCGCGCCGTCGGCGGCGGTCAGGACCACGCGGAAGGTCTCGGCGGGCTCGACGAGCGTGTCGCCGGTGATGGGGACCGTGAGGGTGCGCTGCGACTTGCCCCGGGGGACAACGACCGTGCCGGCGGTGGCTGTGTAGTCCTCGCCGGCGACGGCGGTCTGGTCGTCGGTGGCATAGGCGACGGTGACGTTTTGGTCGGGGTTGGGCTTGGAGAGGCGGACGGTGAACGTCATCGACGTCTCGCCGCGGTCGCCCTCGACGGCCGAGGCGTCCTCGATGCTCACCCGCGGCGTGTCGTCATCGAGGATCGTGACGGTCGCGACGGCGGCGGCCGCATCGAGCGTGCCGCCGGTCGGGTCGAGAAGGGTGACGGTGAACGTCTCGTCCGCCTCGATGGTCGCGTCGGCGGCGATCGCGATCGTGATCGTCGCGCGGTACGTGCCGTCGTCGTCCTTGACGAACAGCACCTCGCGTCCGGGGGCGGCGACGGGTGCGTAATCGTCGTCGTGGGTCGCGTGGTCGCCGCCGCCGTGGGCGGTGATGTAGCGGACGCGGACCGGCCGCGTGATCGGGTCCGAGAGCACCAGGTCCAGCGTGACGTCCGTCGTGGCGCTGTCGCCCTCGGCGAGCCGGACGTCAAGGCAGGCGGGGTCGAAGCCGATCAGCGTGTCGTCGTTGAGGATCGTCCCGACGCCCGTGGCCTTGAAGATCTTGGCGTTGGTGGCGTCCGACAGCGTGACCAGGAAGGTCTCGTCGTCTTCGGGGGACAGATCCCCGCGGAGGGGAACGCGGATCGTCCGGGTCAGCACCGCCGCCGCGCCGTCGTCGTCGAAGGGGAAGGTCAGCGTGCCGTGGACGGCCTCGAAGTCGTCGGCGCCGGCAGGGTGGAGGTCGTCTTCATCGTCGTCCGGATCGTCCGGCCGGTCGTCGAGCCCGGTGGCGTAGTCGACGGTGATGTCGTCGACCTCGCTGGGTTTGTCCAGGCGGACGGTGAACGCCAGGACCGCGGGGGCGTCGTCGTCGTTGACGATCGTGATCGTCGCCGCCGTGTCGCCCAGGCTCGCGCCGCCGGAGATCCGCGTGAGCCGCACGGTGAAGGCCTCGTTGGGCTCGACGTCCGTATCGCCGAAAATAGTGATGGGGATCGTCCGGTCCGTCATGCCCGGCTCGAACGTCAGCGTCCCGTTGGCCGGGCGGTCGAAGTCGGTGCTGTCGGCCGAGCCGTAGACGACCTCGTAGTCGACCCGCACCGTCCGCGCCGGCGCCGGCAGGCAGCGGACCAGGACCGGCCACTCGGCCGAGCCCGCGTCGCCCTCGCTCAGCGCCAAGTTGTGGACGGAGACCATCGAGGCGCCTAAGTCACTGTCGTCATTGACGATCCGCCCGACCGCCTCGCGGCGGTCCAGCACGACGCCGGCCGTGACGTCCGTCAGGGCGACCGTGAACCGCTCGGTGGGTTCAACGTCGGTGTCGCCGTGAACGGTGACGAGGACCGTCGCGTCGGTCTGGCCCTGATCAAATGTCACCGTGTGCTCGCTCGGCACGGCGAAATCCTCGCCGGCGACGGCGGTGTCGCCGCGCACGTCGAACGTAACGGTGATCGGCTCATCCATCGCCTGCGAAAGGCTCAGGGCGAATGAAAACGTGCTGTCCCCACTATCGCCCTCGGGGGCCGTGACATCATAGATCGACACGCGGCAGTCGCCTTCGAGGAGCTTCGGATCGTCGATCGTCAGCCGCGGCGCATCGTCGTCGCTGATCACGCCGATCGCCTGGGGCGTGTCGATGTGGGCTCCCGTGGCGTTGGACAAGACCACGGCGAAGGTCTCGTCGGGCTCGATACCATCGTCGCCGGTAATAGTGACACTAAGAGTTTGCGCGGTCTCGCCAGGAGCGAACGCGAGGGTCCCTGAAGCGCAAACGTAGTCATCATCGGCAGTTGCAGCATGTGTGGCGTCCGGGTCGTCGGCAGTGGCCCACGCGACGTTCACCGGCAGGGCGCTGGGTTGGGCGAGTGTGACGGTGAAGCGAAAGTCCGTCGTGGTCTGCTCGGCGCCCTCGTCGAGGACTAGGCGGGCCGAGGCCTCGTCGAAGGCGAGGGTCGTGTCGTCGTTTTCGAGGGTGCCGACGGCCTCGTCGCGGGCGAGACGGGCGTGGACGACGTCGGTCAGGCGAACGGTAACCGTCTCGTAGGGCTCGACTTGTGAGTCATCGAGGATGGGGACGGTGATCGTCTGGGACACACCGCCGCCCCAGGTGAACTCGAGGGTGCCCTCGGTGGCCGTGTAGTCGACCCCGGGCGTGGCGACGGCGTCGGCGGCCGGGAGGTCGTCGACGGTGGCGTAGTGCAAAGTCACTGGACAGGAAGGATTTACGATGGGCCGGGAGAGACGGACGGTGAACGTCAGTGCGGCGGCGGCGTCGCCTTCGCGGACCGCCGCGTCGAGGATCGACACCTCCGGCGTGTCGTCGTCGACGAGGGTGCCGACGGCGGCCCCGCCGGTGCCGACGGCGCCGTCGACGTCGGCGAGCGCGACGCTAAATGTCTCGTCAGGCTCAAGTTCCAGCTCGCCGAGGATCGGAACGCCGATCGTCCGCGCCACCTCGCCGGGCAGGAAGGTCAGCGTGCCTTCGACGGCCTCGTAGTCCTCGCCGGCCGTGGCGTCCCCGTCGGCCGTGGTGCGGTAGGTGAGCGTGACGGGGTGGTCGGTGGGGCGGTTCAGCCGGACGACGAAGTGCATCACACCGGGGCCGTTGCCCTCGTCGCAGCGCGCATCTTCAATCCAGACAAGGGGTTCGGCGACAGGCGCGAAGGGGGTGAACCAGACGGCCCCCGTGTCGGTGCGTGTGTCGAGCAGGATGAGGACATCGTCCCGGATCCACACGGCCCGGTCGGCGGTCGCGGCCGGGTCGGTGTGGGGGCCGTCGTCGTCGGTCAAGGCGGCCGCCGTGCCGGTGGTGTCGTCGTAACGCCAAATCTGACCCGTACTTCCATCCACCCAGACCGCGCCGTCGGCGGTGACGTTGGGGCTCCAGTCGTTGGCGTCGTTGTCGGTCAGCGCTGTGACCGCACCGCTGGCGATGTCGTAAACGTAGACATCGTAATCGTTTCCATCACTGCCCGTGTAGACGACCGCCCGGTCGGTCAGCGCGGCGTAGTAGTCCTGGTGGTCGTTATCGGTAATCGGCGTCGTGTCGCCCGTGGCGATGTCGTAAAGATAGATCTCATCATCGTTTCCGTCGAAGCCCCGCCAGACGACGTGCGTGGCCGACACCCGCGGCGCCTTGTCCGGCCGCGTGTTGTCGGTGACCTTCCGCGTGGCGGTCCCGTCGTAAAGGTAGATCTCGTCGTCGGTTCCGTCGCTGGCGTACCACGTGATGTTCCCCGCGGCGATCCGGGCGTATTTCGCGGCGTGGCCCCCGCTGGTCAGCTGCAGCCGGCTGCCCGTGGCCAGATCGTAGCGGACGACCTGGTCGCAGCGGCCGTCGTCAGCCAGCCAGATGACCGTGTCGCCGTCGATCTGCGGGGCGGTGTCGTTCGTAGCATTATCGGTGAGCCGGCGTGGGACCACGTCGGCGAGGAGATCGTAAGCGTAGATCTCCCATTGATTTGACACCTTCCGCTGCCAGACGACCACCGAGCCGTCCAGCCGCGGCGCGGCGTCATCGACGGCGTTGTCGGTGAGTTGGCGCAGCCCGTCGCCGCCATAGGCGAAGATCTCGTGATCGTGGCCGTCGAAGGCGGACCAGACGACGAAGTCCCCGTCGATCCGAAGATCGCTGAGGGCGGCGGCCAGCAGCAGTCGAGGTTCGAGCGGCTCGGCCCGCGGGGGGGCCGCGGCGGGGGGGGCATCCATGACCAGTGCCTCCAAGCATCCGTGCTTAGGGACCTTATCGGCCGCGGCGGCCGCGACCGTCCAGCCGTTTGGGCGGAATCTGCCGCGATTGCGGGCGTGTTATTGTGCCCCGTGCGCGTTATAATGGGTAGGACAACCGGATAAGGCAGGAGAACCCCACTTCCGTATGGACAAACTCACACGGACTGACTTGGCCGTCGCGGCCGAGCGTGCGCTGCTCGTCTGCGTGGAAACCCCTGATAGCCAAATAGATGCGCACGATCCCCTCGGCGAGCTGCGAAGCCTGGCCAGGACTGCGGGGGCTGTCGTCGTCGATGAGATGTTCGCCCGGCGGCGAACGGTCAACGCGACGTACTACGTCGGCTCGGGCAAGGCCGAGGAGATCGGCCTGCGGGCCGCGGCGGCCGAGGCCGACGTGGTGATCTTCGACAACGACCTCTCGCCGGCGCAGATCCGCGACCTCGAGGAGGTCGTCGAGCGTAAGGTTATTGATCGCAGCGAGTTAATTCTCGACATCTTCGCCGGCCGCGCCCGCACCCACGAGGCCCGCCTGCAGGTGGAATTGGCCCAGCTCGAGTACACCTACCCCCGCCTGCGGCACATGTGGACCCACCTCGAACGGATCGCCGGCGGCCAGGCCGCGATCGGCGGCATCGGCACCCGCGGGCCCGGCGAAAAGCAGATCGAGGTCGACCGCCGGCTGGTCCGCAAGCGGGTGACCGATCTGAAGCGTCAACTCAAGTCCATTGACAGCCGAAAGATACGGACTGTCAAGAGCCGCTCCGACCTGTTCACCGTCTGCTTGGTCGGCTACACCAACGCCGGCAAGAGCACGCTGATGAACCGTCTCACCGACGCCGCGGTGTTGGCCGAGGACAAGCTGTTCGCCACGCTGGACACCAAAACAAGCCGCTGGGACCTCGCCGACGGGCAGGTGGTGCTGCTCAGCGACACGGTCGGGTTTGTGGCCAACCTGCCGCATTTGCTGGTGGCGTCGTTCAAGGCGACGCTGGAGGAGGCCGTTCACGCGGACCTGCTGCTGCACGTGGCCGATGCCTCGCACGAGCGGGTCGATCAGCAAATCGTTGCCGTCAATGAGGTTCTGGGCGAAATCGGCTGCGGCGACAAGGATCGTCTGCTGGTGCTCAACAAGGTCGACCGGATCAACGACCCGGCGGTCCTGCTGACGTTGCAGAGCCGTTACGCCGACGGTCTGATCATCTCGGCGGCGCGTGGGGACGGCCTGGAGGCGGTGGCCGACGCGGTTCGCCGTCGGATCACCGGCGGCACCGTGACCGTCAAGCTCCGCGCCGATTTCCGTAACGGCCGTCTGATGCAGTACATAGCACAACACGCCGACGTGCGCTGCCGCCAGTGGGGCGCCACCACCGTCGACATCGACGCCACCATGGGCGCCGTCCAGGCCGAGGGGCTGGCGCAATTCAAGGCCGATGTGGACGTCCTGGAGTGCCACTAAGCAACTGTGGCGCCTTAGATTACCATTTTCGACGATCGGAGGTCGCCTCCCGTCGTCGCCTTCGGTTCCCGTCGCCGCCGCCGGCGGGAGCCGAACGAGCCGTCGCGGCGGGCCCGGCTTCCTTTGGGCTTCACGGCCCTGCCAAGAACATTCGCGATCACGGGGAATCGATTCGCAATCGCGAAAGCTCGTTGACGGCCCGGGATGCTCCAAGCGTCCCTCATTAGCTTGAAGCCCCCGGATTTCGGCGTCGAAACGTCCGATAACCACGCGGAGGACGGCATAAAACCCGAATTCTCCGAATTCTCGGAGGGCGCGAAACCCAACAAATCCCGTAGCTTGCCCAGCTTAACGCGCCCCAAAACGGCAAGACTCCGAATTCTCGGAAAACTCGGTTTAAACTGGGTAAACTGTCAGGTCCGCGGCCATAAGCCGTCCCCGAATAGATGCCGTCGACGGAGGACTCCACAAAACCGGAATTCTCGGATATTTTACCCAGCTTACCAGATCGCCGCAGCGGGGATGCGCCATTTCGGTAGTGCGATGCAGAAATGAGATTGTTTCGCGAGAGCTTCACTTTATTGAGCCGACGCTTAAGTTCCTTCACCGGACGCGGCATATTGTTGAGGCGCACGCGCAGTTTATTGATTCGCCGTTGAATTTTGTGATCGCGGCCTTTTGGACTCTATTCAGATTGTTGGGGAAAGTTGTCATTATGTTCAGCGATCGCTGAAGATTATTACTCCCTGCCATCATTTTATAGCGGCCGCGCGTCATAATATGAAGCCGTGCGTGCATCTTATGAAACATGCCCCCTCGCAGGCGGGAGATGCCGTTCAAAAGGCGATAATAGCAACGACGAACGTCGCCGGCGGGTCGAGGGTCTTGGGCGGTCATCGGCGCTGATCCCGCGTGTTGGGGGGGGAACTGGAAGATGGGGGATCATCCTGGGGCCGTCGTTTGAAAGAGGGACGGCATCGTAGCGGCGATCGCGGTTGGCATCGATCGCTCCGAATTGTCCGAGGAGGGCGACGCGCGCCCGGTGAGGGTGTGATGCGCCGATGGAAATGTCCGGGCACAGCGAGGGCACAAGGGGGGTGGTCAGCCGTGCGGAGATGGGGTATGCTGAGCGCTTGGTCGGTGAAGGGCCAAGGGAGCAATGCCGGCGTACGAACAATGCCAGCGTATTACAGGTCCACGGTCGATGCGTTCCTGCGTGACGATACGGCGAAGATCGTCGGCCGGCTGACCCTGCGGTCGGCCAGGTCCGGCTTCTATCAGCAGCAGCATGCGCAGACGGAGGCGTGGCGGGTCCAGATCGCGGCGCTGGCCGGCGCCTTGAGGGCGGTCGAGGGCGGCGTCCTCGAAGCCGGCGGTCAGATCCTCCTGGAGTACCCGATCCCGCGACGGGGCAAGCGAGTGGATGCGGTGCTGCTGGCCAATGGGCTGGTGATCGCCATCGAGTTCAAGTGCGGCGCTACCGGCTATGCGACCGAGGCCGTGCGGCAGATCGAGGACTACTGCCTCGATCTGCGCGACTTCCACGAGGCCAGCCGCGGCCGCGTGCTCGTTCCGCTGCTGGTGTGCACGGAAGCGCCCGACCGCCCGGAACCGGCGGGCGCGGTGGTGGATTCCGTCGCACCCGTGTGGTGTGCCAATGCCGCCACACTGGGCCGCTGCCTGTCCGCGATTGTCCGCCGTTACGATCCGGCTGACGGCGTGCCCGTCGATCCGGTGCGCTGGGATCGGAGCAATTACCTCCCAACGCCGACCATCATCGAAGCGGCCCAGGCGCTCTACGCCGGCCAGAACGTTCGCGAGATCTCGCGCTGTCACGCCGGCGCCCACAACCTGACCCGGACCAGCGAGGCCGTCATCGGGGCCATCGAGACCGCCCGTCGCGCCGGCCGTAAACTCTTATGCTTCATTACCGGCGTCCCCGGGGCCGGCAAGACCCTGGCGGGGCTGAATATCGTCCACAATCACGATCTGCACGAGGGCGACCTGGGCGTGTTCCTGTCGGGCAACGGTCCGCTGGTGAAGGTGCTCCGCGAAGCCCTGGCCCGGGACCATGCCGCCCGCACCGGCACGGCCAGGGCCGAGGCCCGCCGGCGGGTGGGCACGTTTGTGCAGAATGTCCATCGCTTCATCGACGCCTATTACGCCGAGCCGGGCAAGGTTCCGCCGGACCGCGTGGTGGTCTTCGACGAGGCCCAGCGGGCCTGGGACGCCGACCAGTCGCGGCGGAAGTTCAAGCGTCCGCATGCGGAGGCCGAGATCATGCTGGACGTGATGGACCGCCACCGGGGGTGGGCGGTCATCGTCGCGTTGATCGGCAGCGGCCAGGAGATCAACCGCGGGGAGGCCGGCTTGGCCGAATGGGGCAGAGCCCTGCAGCAGCGGTTCGGGCATTGGGATGTACGGGTTTCGCCCCAACTCGAATCGCCCGATAGCGGCGAGGGCGGCCGCCTGTTCGCGGGGCGGCCGGAGGGCATTCATATCGCTGCCGACCCCGCGCTGCACCTCGATGTGAATCTTCGCTCCTATCGGGCCGAGGCGCTGTCGGCGTTCGTGAGTGCGGTGTTAAATCTTAACGTCGAGGAAGCCCGCCGCATCTGGCCGAGCCTGGAGGGGTTCCCCCTGGTGATGACGCGTGATCTGCAGCAGGCCAGAACGTGGCTGCGCGGCAAGCAGCGGGGCAGCCGGCGGATCGGCCTGGTGGCCAGCAGTGGGGCACGGCGGCTGCGTGCCGAGGGGCTGGACGTGCAGACGCAGTTGGACGTGGAGCAGTGGTTTCTCAATGACCGCGCGGATGTACGATCGTCGTTCTACCTGGAGAGGCCGGCCACCGAGTTCGGCATCCAGGGGCTCGAGCTGGACTGGACGAGCCTGTGCTGGGGCGGAGATCTCTACCCTGCCGGCGGGCAATGGGTCTGCCGAGCCTTTCGCGGCACGGCCTGGCAGCAGGTTCGTCAGCAGGCCGTGCGGCGGTTCATCATCAACAAGTACCGCGTCCTGCTCACCCGCGCACGCGAGGGAACGGTGATCTGGGTGCCGCCGGGCGATTCAACGGATCCGACGCGTCGGCCGGCGGTCTGCGACGCGGTTGCATCGTACCTGGCCGCGTGCGGCGTGAGGCAGCTCGAATGAACCCGGCCCTGACAGACCGCGCGGGAAATGTGTCGGCCCTTGCGGGTTTGCCGCGCGGTCCGATTGTCGACGCGTTCCCGCACGGCCGCGGGCGGCGGAGAGAAAGGGACGGATCTGCCGTCGATGCGGCACGGTAGCACGGCCGCCGGCCGAGCCGGGGCGCGGTCGTGCGGGCGGTGTGGCCACGGCCGGACGGTCGCCCGGATTATTGGCCTTCCTTCGTCAGCACCGATGAGGCGACAGAGTTTAGCCGGGGGCGCCAGCCCCCGGATAGGATGTCCCTGTTACACGATGAGCCCTGAAGGGGCGACAGAGTTTAGCGGGGGGCGACAGGCCCCGGATAGGATGTCCCTGTTACGCGACAAGCCCTGAAGGGGCGACAGAACCCGTCCGCAGCGCAACCGACGCGAGCGTGCCAGGCCCCCGCACGCCCCCTGGCCCGCCCGTGGCACGGGGCTCACGCCCCGGCAGCATTCTGTCGCCCCTGCGGGGCTCACTCACTCAAGGGCACGGGTTCCGGGGGCTCGCGCCCCCGGCAAAACTCCGGTCGCCCCTGCGGGGCGGAGCGGATGGCCGTTGACAGCCCGCGGCCGTGCGCGCGGTCCGGCGCGGCCGGACGGTCGGCCCCACGGGGGCCGGAGGGCCCCAGCTCCCCCGGAGGGCGAGGGGTTTGGCTCCTACACGCGGACGGTGACGCGCATCTCGTCGCTCTCGGCGTAGCCGATGCGGATGGCGCGGGCGCGGACGGTGGTGGTGCCGCGGCGCAGGCGGAGGGGCTCGGTGTAGAGGTGCCAGCCGGGCGGGTTGTCGCCGTCGTCGGTTCGCCAGGCGATCGAGGCGCCCTGGGTGGCGCTGTGCAGTTGGAGCAGGGCCCCGGCGGCGAGGACGGCCTCGCCGTCGATCGGCTCGAAGCCGCGATGGTCCCTATCGTCGAGGGCGATCGCCAGCGGCGCGGCGGTTTGAGGCTGGCGGCCGTCGGGGTACCAGCGGCGGACCATCTCGCTCTCGGGGATCTCGCCGAGGTCGCCGACGTCGCGGCGCCACCCGTCCAGGGCGCCGCGCAGGCGGTCGAGATGGGCGGCGTAGTGCGGGTCGCCGGCGAGGTTGCGGGTCTCCCAGGGGTCGGCGTCGGTGTCGTAGAGCTCCTCGATCGGCCGCGGACGATTGAACAGCAGCGACTGGGCCTCGTTGAGCTCGCCCGCGCGGTGCAGCCGCCACAGCGCCTGCATGATCGGGTGGCGGTTGAGATACACGATCCACGGCGCGCCGGAGATGTCCGGGCGATAGTTGCGCATGTACTTGAACCGCCGGTCCCGCACCGCGCGGACCATGTCGTAGGCCGTGTCGTGACGGTCGCGGGCGGCGTAGATGTACTCCCGCGGGGCGGCTTCCCGCTCGCCGAGGAACGCGCGGCCCTGCATGTGGGCGGGGATCGGCAGCCCGGCCGCCGAGAGCACCGTCGGGCCCAGGTCGATCGTGCTGACCAGGCGGTCGCTAACGGTGCCGCCGTCGAGACGGCCGGGCCAGCGGATGATCATCGGGATGCGGATGCCCGAGTCGTAGGGCCACCGCTTGCCTCGCGGCAGCGGGCCGTGATCGCTCCAGTGCATGACGATCGTGTTGTCCGCCAGGCCGTCCGCCTCCAGCTCGGCGAGGCGCTCGCCGAGGAAGCGGTCGGCGGTCTCGATGTTGGTGTACATCCGCGCCAGGGCCAGGCGGACCTCGGCGGTGTCGGGGAAGATCGGCGGGACGATCATGTCGGCCGGGTCGAAGGTCGGCTCGGGGCATTTTTCCGCCCACATGCCGCTCTCGTGGGTGACGGTGGGGTTGAACACGGCGAAGAAGGGCTGGTCGGCGTCGCCCCGGTCGCGCCAGTGGGCGGTGGTGGAGCACTCGTCCCAGGCGGTGCGGGGGGCGGCGAACTGGTAGTCGGTCTTGACGTTGTTGGTGCAGTAGTAGCCGGCGGCGCGGAGGTACTCGCTGAAGCACTTGACGTAATGGGGCACGACGGCGTCATAGGGCGTGGGCATCTCGGGCGTATGCGGGTTGACGTGGGTGGTCCGCATGTGGTGGGTGCCGATGGCGGTGGGGTACATGCCGGTGATGACCGCCGAGCGTGCCGGGGCACACACCCCGGCCGTCGAGAACGCCCGCGGCCAGCGGCAGCCCTCGGCGGCGAGGCGGTCGACGTTGGGCGTGCGGGCGACCGGATCGCCGTAGCAGCCGTAGAAGGGGTTGGTGTCCTCGAACGAGACCCACAGGATATTCGGGCGCCTCGGGGCGGCCATGCGCATACCTTTCAGTTCGACGATGAATCGGGATTGCCAATCGCCGGCGGCATTGTACCATCATGCAGGCGCGAGGACAGGCCAATCACGGCGCTTGATGCCTGCCTGGCGGTCGGCTAGGCTACGGACGTGGAGGGTCGCTTCACTCCACTGGCGAGGACGACCTGATGAAGCGGAAGCACAAGCTTACCCTAGTCGTTGGCATCATGGCCGCCTGTATTATGATTCTAACCGTCGATCGGGTTCATCAGGCACGATGGAGGGCCAAATGGACAGGGCTGGGTGACAGGGCTGTCGAGATCCAAGCCCAGATCGACCAGCTCGTGGCCGAGGGCGCGCCGGAGGAACGGATCGACGGGCAGCGTACGCGTCTGTCCGACACATTGAAACGAATGAGTGCGACGTTCAATCCCCGCCTGATCCCCGTTTGGCTGCACGGGATCGCGGTTGTTGGCACCTGGGCAGGGGCCATCGCCCTGTGGAAGCTCTTACGGAATCAGTGCGGCACACGGCAACGCGAGTAGGGCGCCGCCATCGCGTGGGCAGCCTCGGTTTCGGCTCGGCTGCGCCACCCTACCGGTGGCCCGTAACGGTTGCATGACTCTTGAACCCTTGCTTGGGGACAGCGCGATGGCAGAGAAGCGGATCACCTCGTACTACGACGCGATGGTCTACCTGGGCGGGACGATCGCGGGGATCAGCGTGGCGGTGGTGGCGATTTTCGCCATTTTCGCCCGCGAGCAGATCATCGTCTCGGCCTACATCGTCGCCGCCCTGTGCGTGCTGGGTCTGGGCCTGGGCCTGGAGATGACCCGCCACGCCGGGCGGACGGCCTCGCCGGGCGACCGGGCCGACAGCCAGACGCGATCGACGTAGACCCTTCGACGAAAGCGCAAGGCCTCCCCCCGGCGCCAGCCGTCCATGGGGTCCGCACGGCACGGGGCAACCCCCCCGGCGCCAGCCGTCCATCGTGTCCATCCTGTCCATCCCGTCCATCGCCCCGAAAAAAACTTGCACGCGCGTCTACATTCCGTCATAATCTCGTCGCCCTTTCGCACGGACGTGGGGGGGGAACGCGAGTCTGGGGCTTCCTCTTTGCCTCTCGCTCCACGCCTGCCGTCGGCGGACACGGCGTATCGTCCGGCCCGGCGGGCTCCGGCTCAAGGACTCCGATGATGGGAACGGAACCGCTCTACGCGAACGACGAGTTGCACGAGGTCCTGCTGGCCAGTGCCGGCGAGTCGATCTGCGTGGTCGACGCCGCGGGGGTGTTCCACTTCGTGAACGCCGCCGCGGCGGCGATGTTGGGCGGACGGCCGGAGGAGTTCGTCGGCCGCTCCAACCACGACATCTTCCCCGCCGAGATCGCCGACCGCCAGGTTGCAAGGCTCCGTGAGGTCATCGCCACCGGGCGGGGCACCGTCGTCGAGGAGCACCTGCCGCTGTTCCGCGGCGCGTCCCGCTGGCTTCACACCAGCATCCAGCCCCTGCACGGCCCGGACGGGCGGATCGGCGCGGCGTTGGTGGTCGCGCGGGACGTGACCGGGCGCAAGACGGCCCAGATCGCCCTCCAGGCGGCCCACGACCGGCTCACCACGCTCGAGACGATCGTTGACTTCGGCCCGGCGGTGGCGTTCCGCTGTCGGCTGGCCGAGGATGTCCCCGTCGAGTTCGTCTCGCGGAACATCCGGCAGTTCGGCTACACGCCCGAGGACTTCACCAGCGGACGGGTGAGCTGGTCGGGCATCATCCACGACGAGGATCTGCCGCGAGTGCGCCGCGAGGTCGAGCGGTTTCTCGCCGAGGGGAGCTCCACCTTCGGCCACCACTACCGCATCCACGTCGCCGACGGGAGCGTCCGCTGGGTCGAGGACCGCAACCGTTTCCTCACCAACGCCGACGGGCGGGTCACCCACATCGACGGGGTCATCTGGGACATCACCGACCGCAGGCACACCGAGCGGGAGATGCTCCGGTACCAGGAACGGCTGCGGTCGTTGGCACAGGAACTGTCGATGGCCGAGGAGCGGGAGCGCAAGCGCCTGGCGGTGGCGCTGCACGACGACGTCTGCCAGATCCTCTCGGCGACGAAGTGGAAGCTCGCGCGGCTCAAGGGGCTCGATGACATCGCCGCCCGCGAGCGGTGGGGCGCCGAGGTCGCGGCCCTGCTGGACCGCGCCATCCACAGCACGCGGTCGCTGACCACGCAGCTGAGCCACCCGGCCCTGTACGAGGCGGGGCTGGCAGCGGCGGTCGAGTGGCTGGCCGGGGACATTGCGTCGATTCACGGCCTGCGGGTGGACCTGGAGATGCCCCGCGAGCGCGATCCGCTCGACCCGCGGGCGCGGGCGGTGCTGTTCCAGTGCCTCCGCGAGCTGCTGGTCAACGTCTCCAAGCACGCCGGCGCCGCCCAGGCCCGCGTCCGCATGGCCTGGGACAATGGGCAATTGCGGCTCGAGGTGGCCGACGCCGGCCGCGGCTTCGACCCCCAGGCCGTCCACGCCAAGGTCGACGAGGGCGGCTTCGGCCTGTTCAGCATCCGCGAGCGCGTCGAGATGTTCGGCGGCCGCATGGACCTCCGCTCGGCGCCGGGCGAGGGCACCACCGTCGCCCTGGAAATGCCCTTCGACAACGCGACCACCGCCTGAACGGCCGGCGACCTCAGCGCCCGAAGTGGTCCGCGATCGCCCCGCGATGCACCCGGACACAGGCCCGCAGGGCCGTCATAGTTGTAGCCCACCCCGTGAGGGGTGGGGACAGAACCGGCCCACAACGCAACGAGGCCCGTCAGGGCCGGCACAACCGCTCGCCGTTCAGCGTGATTTCCGACGCCCCTGCCGCCGGCCGATCCCGGCGACGTCAGCACCCGAAGTGGTCCCCGATCGCCCCGGCGACCCCCGCCAGCAGGGCCGCGAGCGTCGCATCGTCCATCGCCGGGGCGGGCATGAGGACCAGCGTGTCGCCCAGGGGA
>CAZHRW010000039.1:0-6076 GCA_964535025.1 uncultured Planctomycetales bacterium | reverse complement strand
GTTGCGTCGTTTCGCAGTTGTCTCGTTTGTCGAGCTTCGGATGTCGGCTTTCCTCATCGTTTCGTATTGCGAGCTTCGGATTTCGGATTTCCCTTCATACGCCTCGCTCGCGATCCGGCCAAAGGATCCTGTGCAGTTGCAGGTTCAGCCGCACGGGCAGCCGGTCGTCGCGGATCCACGCGGCCAACGCGGCCGGGTCCAGTCGCCCCGCCACGGGTCCGACCAGCACGGTGCAGCGGTCGGCCAGGCCGTGGCGGTCGAGGACAGCCCGTGCGTAATCGTAGTCGCCGCGGTCGGCGACGACGAACTTCACCTCGTCGGACGGCCGCAGCCGCTCCAGGTTCGACCACCGCATCGACGCGGCGACGCCGCTGGAGGGGCACTTGACGTCCATAATGCGTACGACGCGGGCGTCGACCGGTGCGATATCGTACGTCCCGGAGGTCTCCAGCAGCACCTCCCAGCCCGCATCGCACAGGGCCGTCAGCAGCGCCGGCGTCGCGGCCTGCATGAGCGGCTCGCCGCCGGTGACCTCCACCAGCGGGCAGTCGAGTTTCCGCACCGCCGCGACGATCGCCTCGATCGTCATCGCCGCCCCTTCGGTCCAGGCGTAGCGGGTATCGCACCAGCGGCACCCCACGTCGCACCCGGTCAGCCGCACCAGCACGCACGGCCGCCCCGCGCGGGTGCCCTCGCCCTGGAGGCTCAGGAAGATCTCGTTGACGATCAGCGTAGCGGCCATATCCGCCGCCCATTGTAGGCCGCGACGGCATCGGAGGGAAGCGGCTCGGCCGCGCGCCACGCGAGCGTGACGTCCCTCGAGCCCAGGCGGCTCGACGGGCGGCCGTCCGTCAAGGCCCGAGCCGGCGGGGCCGTGACACCGCGACGACAGGTTAACGGCCGAAATGGCTCTTGAGGATGACGAAGTCGTCGAGGTCGACGTCGCCGTCGTCGTCGAAGTCGGCGCGGTCGTCCACGAGGGGCTCGGCGCCGAAGTTGGTCTTCAGGATCACGAAGTCGTCGAGGTCGACGTCGCCGTCGCCGTCCGCGTCGCCGGGGATCGTGGCCGCGGGGACCTCATAGGCGCCGACCGTCGTCGGGGTCGCGCGGGCGGTTCCCGTGAGGTCGGCGGGGACGAACGGGGCCATGCGATCGCGCAGCGGCGAGCCGTCGGCGGGGTGGAAGTCCAGCGCCGCGGGGTCGACGAACAGCGGATCGCCGACCGTGATCGTGCCCGTGCCGTCCTCGATCACATCGGTGCTCGCAACGTTCGTCAGGTGCAGATCGCTGCACCACGTCAGGTCGTTCATCTGCTGCCGCGTGACGCCGTCGTAGGTCCCCAGGTTGCCCAGGACGGTCCCGCGGAGGACGAAGTTCTGCACGTCCGAGTTGCGCAGCACGATAGTCTGGTTGAAGGTGCAGTTCTGGATCAGGTAGTGGTTGATCGGCGTCCCCAGGTTCATCTGGGCCGTGCTGTCCTCCTCGCGTTGGATCACGCAGTTGACGACGGCCATGTCGTGCGGCTGGACGGGGCTGATGCCCTGGGCGCGGATGCCCTCGACGGCCTTGAGGCCGTAGATGATGCAGTTTTCCCAGTCGGTGGCGTAGATCTGCACGATGTCCGGATGGCGCGGCGTGTCGGCCGCATCGGCGTAGGCGCTGGTGCTGTTGACCAGCAGCGAGCCGCCGTTGAGGCGGAAGGAGTCCTCCCGGATGTCCGACACGTGCGCGTCGCGGCACAGGCGCAGCGTGCTGCGATTGTAGACCCCCTGCATCGTTCCGCCCGTCGTCAGTCCGGTCACCCAGAGGTCCGCGCCCTGGCAGATGAGCCCCTCGGCGCGGCCAATGTCGTGGCTGGTGGCGGTGCACCGGTCGACCCACAGGGTCCGGCCCGGGCGGTCAGGGTACCAGATGTACCCGTCGCCGTGCACGATCGTCAGTCCCTGAAGACGGATCCGCAGGAAACGCCCGCGCGCGCCGTCGGTGATGCGGACATGGGCCGGATCGGCGCCCGGTGCGGGCGTCAGTGTCAGCCAGCGCTCGTTCTCGTAGGGGGTGTAGGGCGTGCCGGGCATCTTGTAGTCGCCCTCGGGCAGGTAGACCGTCAGCCCCTCGAGCGACCCGCCGGCGTTCTGGAAGTCCTTGATGGCCTGTCGAATGTCGGTGCCGCTCACCGTCAGCGTCGGGTGGGGCAGGTTGCCGGTGTCGACGTGGAGCACCATCGGCTCCAGCAGGCGGGGCAGGCCGGCATCGTGGGGGTAGGCGATCGCCCGGATCTCGACGGCCCCGTCGGTCGCGATCGTCGCCGGGTCGACGACCACCCAGTACTCCCACACGTCGGTCCGCGGATTGGGGGTCATCTCCGTCACGGCCGTCCACGGCCCGTCGTCGAGGCTGAACTCGACGCGGTCGATCCCGTTCATGTGAAACGCCACCACGCCCAGGCCGAACGGCGCATCGATGTCCTGGTGGGGAACCACGTCCCACAGGGCCATACACCGGGCGTCGGCGCCCGGACCGGTGCCGTAGCCGGACGGCTCGACCGTCGGGGCGGCGAAGCCCGGGCCCTGCGCCAGTACGGGCGCGGCGGCCGCGGCGAAGGGCGACTGCAGCAGGCAAACCATGCCGGTCGCGAGCACCATGATCCAGTGTCGATTCCGCCGGGCTATCGTGGACATCACGTCCTCCCAAGGGGACCCGCCGTGGACCGCCGCGAACGTCACGGGGCCGGCAGGTCGTGTCGTCGTCGGTTGTTGCCTGCGTGCGCACCGCCACCGGACCAGGCCGCCCCGGCCCGGCAGGAGCATCGTCGCCGGCTCGGGCACGAGCTCGGTGGCCTGGAGGATGTCGCCGTGGGTGGTCAGCGATCAGGGACGGCCTGCGCCTGCCCAAAATGCTGCTTGAGCAGCACGAAATCGTCCAGGTCCACGTCCCCGTCGCCGTCAAAATCGCCGTCGGCCCAGAGGGCGCCGCCGGTGGTGCCGAAGTGCTGCTTGAGCAGCACGAAGTCGTCCAGGTCCACGTCGCCGTCCTCGTCGGCGTCGCCGGGCGGACGGACGGTCAGTTCCAGCAGGGCCGCCAGTTTCGCACGTCCGACGGCGTCGAGTTGCTGCCACAGGGGATACATCTCGTTCGTCGCGTCGGATACGTTGCCGACGTTCAGCCAGAAGTACTCGCCCAGATCCAGGCCGGGCCTGACCGGCAGGTCGTCGAACACGCCCGGCAGCAGCCCGAAGCCGCGGAGGGTGGACTGGGCGTCGGACAGGGCGTCGACGAAGAGGTCGCCGTAGTAGTTCTCGCCCCGCGGGTCGGTGCGTTGGGCGAGGATGTTGTCGCGGACTGTCAGGCCCACGCCGTTGGGGTTGAACCCTTCGCCGATGTTGTGTTCGATGACGGTATTGGTCGCCTCTCCGGTGCATTCGGTGACGGCGCTGGCGTCGGTGAGCCCGTCGCCGGGTGCGAGAATGACGTTGTGGGCGTAGGACGAGTTGGGCATGTCGCGCATGTGGATGGCGTTGCGGGCGGGGGTGTAGATGATGTTGTTGAGGTAGCTGCACTCGCCCGGGGGCAGATCGGGGTCGAGCACGTCGCCCGTGCCGTACCCGTAGCCGTAGCCGGTAATGCCCTGGCCTGGGACGCGGATGAAGTTGTCGCGGATGACCGAGGCCCGGATCCCGTTCTGGGCGATGGCGTCGGAGTGGTCGCCCTGCCCGTCGGGCAGGATCCGGGGGCGACCGTCGACGATGAGGTTGTCAGCGATCAGCAGGTCGCTGCCGCTGATGGAGAAGGCGTCCTCGCGATGGCGGTAGAAGTAGTTCTGCTCGAAGGTCATGCGCGCGTTGGCCCCCGAGACGATGCACTTCTTGAGGTTCGTGAACACGCAGCGCCGGTAGGTGATGTCGGCACACCCCTGGCGGACCATCGTGCCGTACCCTTCCCCGTACCCGGCGTCGTCGCCGGTCAGGATGGTCGAGCCGGCGAAGCGGCAGTGGACGAAGGTGATGTGTTCGCTGGGCTTGACGTTCACCAGGTTGAAGAAGGACGCCGTGTCGATGGTTTCGCCGCGGGTGAAGACGAACCCGTCAATGACGAGGTTCCGTGCGTTTTCGAGTGTGAAGCCCGAGAACACCGGCGGGTTGGCCCGATCGGCGGCGCCGAGGGTGACGGGGGTATCGAACTGCGGGGACTTCAGCCTGACCTGCCCGTAGTTGCCGGGCGCCAGCAGGATGACGTCGCCGCCGGCGGCGTTCTTGACGGCGTTGATCAACCCCGTGGGCGACTCCACCGTCACCTCGGCCGCCTGCAGGGGGCTCGTGACGGCCATCACCCCCACAAGGCCCAGCGCCGTCACCGTATTCCGAAGGACTCCTTGCATCACCATCCCTTGTCAGTGACGTCTTCGCCGCAGCGCCGCCGCACCCAGGCCCAGCAGGAGCATCGTCGCCAGCTCGGGCACGAGGTAGGTGGCCTGGAGGACGTCGCCGTGGGTGGTCAGCGACCAGGCCGACGCGTCGTCGGCCGCCAGGGTCAGGGCCCCGTAGTCGGTGGCGCCCTTGATCAGGTCGAAGGTCTCGCCCATCGTGGGGGTGTAGCCCACAAGGTTCAGGTCGACGGTGCCGAGCATGTTGCCGGCATCGACGCCGCCCACGTTGATCAGCGTGGTGCCGGCGGCGTCGTGGATGGAGAACTTCAGCGTGCTGCCGGCGGCGACCTTCATGCCTCCGCCGCGCAAGTCGATCTCGCGGTCGACCCCGGGCACATCCCAGAAACCGTCCACGTGAAAGACGCCGGTGCCGTCGCCGCCGAGCGTCAGTCCCCAGCCGCCGGTGCGGGTCTGGGTGAAGGTGCCGCCGGCGAGGGTGTAGCTGGCGGTGGTGTTGGGGGCGGTGGCGAGTTGGATGAACTTGCCCATGAAGGTCAGGTCCCCGCCGGACTGGGTCCAGTCGATGACCGGGGCGGTCGTGTTGACGGTGCCGGTGGCGCCGATCCTCAGGATGCCGCTGCCGCCGGTGACGGCGAGCGACCCGTCGGACAGGATGAGGGTGCTGTTGACCCCGGCCAGTTCGGACACGGACGAACCGATGGTCACACTGTTAACGGTGACGTCGGCGCCGCCGAGTTCGACGTAGGCGTCGCCTTCGGACTTGTTGGCCACGACCAGCTTGCCGGCCGAAATCGTGCCGCCCGAGGCGATCAACCGCGAGAGCGTCCCGGCGTTGTTCCGCTGGCCGACCGTCAGGCTGCCGGTCAACGTGACCGCCGCGCCGGGCCGGATCTCCGCGGTGGCGTCATTGACGATGTCCAGCGACCCGTCGTTGACGACGTCGCCGCCGGCGACGATCCACGGCGTGTTGGCGGGGTCGACCAGGATGTCCGCACCGGCCGGGGCGGCGGTGATCGCCGTGATCGTCATCACGCCCAAGAACAGACGCCTCGAGTGAGAGTTCATGGCCATGCTCCTTTCCGTTGGTCCTCCGCCGCCGCGTGCCCGCGCCGACCCCAACCGCCGGGGCGGAGGCCTGCCGCCGCCTTCCAGGGGCGGCCCGATCCTCCAAATGCACACGCCCGCGGCAAACTAATCCCGATTTTACCATGGATAGCCCCTCTTGACGTTCAATCCTATCTGTCATAGAATCTCATACATGTGGGACGCCATCTACCCGGAGATTCCCTGGACGGCGGTGAAACGCCGTCCGCACGGCATGCCGTGGCCGGCGGTGCCGGAACTGTGCGCTTTACGGCGTTTGAATCGTGTCCAGGCCTGCCCCATGCCGGCGCAGTATCATCCCGGGCGCGTGGAGATCAACTACATCGAGCAGGGCTGCGTGTCGTGGTGGGCCGGACGGCAAAGGCTGGACCTGGTCGGCGGCGACGTCTGCGTCACCTGGCCGGACGAGCCGCACGGCAGCACCACGGGGACGCTGGAGGTGGTGACGTACTACGCCGTGACGATGCATCTGCCCCGGTCGGCCAACAGTTTCCTGGCGCTGCCCGAGCGGGAGTCGCAG
Organism: uncultured Planctomycetales bacterium; assembly: GCA_964535025.1. Taxonomy (GTDB): domain Bacteria; phylum Planctomycetota; class Phycisphaerae; order SM23-33; family FEN-1343; genus JAAYZK01. The sequence goes on along the minus strand of CAZHRW010000039.1, from coordinate 68 downwards.
GCCCTGCTCGACACCCTGTGGCAGCTGCCTCGGACGTTCCGCGCCACGCCGCAACTGGCCGATTCGTT
>CAZHRW010000038.1:0-30204 GCA_964535025.1 uncultured Planctomycetales bacterium | reverse complement strand
CGCCGCCGCGCGGGTGCCGACCGGTCCGGCCGATGAGAACGTGTGGATGCTGGGGTTCTACGACGACAGCGGCTGGCCGACGGGCCCCACCGCCGTCGGGTACGACGAGGCCGAGACCTACGATGGGCTGATCGGCCTGGATGTCGAGGCGGAGATGAACGGGATCAACGAGTCGGTCTGGGTCCGCATCCCCTTCACCGTCGACGATCCGGCCATGGTCCTGTCGATGACGCTCCGCATGAAGTACGACGACGGGTTCGTCGCCTTCATCAACGGCCAACTGGTCGCCGCCGACAACGCCGGCGCCGCGCCGCCCCTGGCCTACGACGCCGGGGCGAGCGGCGGGCATTCGGACTCCGACGCGATGCGCTTCGTCGACTTCAACGTCTCGGCGATCCGCTCGGCCCTCGTCGCCGGCGAGAACCTCCTGGCGATCCACGGGCTCAATGACGGCCTGGGCAGTTCCGATATGCTCATCCTGCCCGAGCTGATCGGGTCGGTCAATCCCGGCGGCCAGCAGGCGGACCTGCGCTATTTCACCGCCCCCACGCCGGGCGCGGCCAACAATTCCGGCGTCCTCGGCTACATCGACGACGTCGACTTCTCCGTGCCGCACGGGTTCTACGACGGGCCGTTCTCGCTGGCCCTGGCCTCCGACACGCCCGACGTCACCCTCCGCTACACGCTGGACGGCACCGAGCCGACGTCGTCGCACGGGAGCGTCTACACCGGCCCGATCGCCATCGCCACCACCACCGTCGTCCGGGCCGCGGCGTTCAAGCCCGGGTATCTCGACGCCGAGCCGGTCACCCACACCTACATCTTCCTGGCCGACGTGCTCGCCCAGACCGACGATGAAACCGCCCGGGACTTCCCCGACACCTGGTACGCCGGGGCGTCCAACTCCTCCAGCTACGACCGCAGGAGCCGTCCGGCCGATTACGAGATGGACCCGGACGTCGTCGGCGACCCGCGGATGATCACGGCCCTGACGTCCATCCCCACGGTCGCCCTGACGTTCGATCCCCACGACCTGTGGGACGCCTACGACGGCATGTATCCCAACTCGATCATGCGGGCGTCGAGCAACATCTTCTGGGAAAAGCCCACGTCGATGGAACTGATCGATCCGGCGGGGCTGGAGGAAGGCTTCTCCGTCAACGCCGCTGGGCGGATCCTCGGCGAACTGGCCCGCTGGCCCGCCGTCAACGACAAGCAGAGCTTCCGCGTCCTGTTCAAGGGCGACTACGGCCCGAGCAAGCTGGACTACCCGTTCTTCGGCGACGGCGTGGACCGGTTCGACACCATCGTCCTCCGCGCCAACTGGGGCGACGGCTGGCTGCGCGACCCGACCCGCTCGGCGGATATTAATGTCTCGTTCGCCGGCGGGCCGAGCGACAACAGCCTGTACCTGCGGGACATCTTCCTGCACGACGCCTTCCGCGACACCGGCAACGTCGGCGTGCGCGGCCGCTTCGTCCACCTGTACCTCAACGGCGTCTACTGGGGGCTGTTCGAAGCGATCGAACGGCCCGACGATTCGTTCGCGGCCGAGCACTTCGGCGGCAACAAGGACGAGTACGACGTGATCAAGGGCGCCAGCGGCGCCGCGCCGGAAAATGGCGCCCTGCAGGAAGGCGACCGGCGCGCCTACAACTACATGCTCGATCGCTGGTTCGACTGCAGTTCCAGCGGGTACGGCAGCTCGACGGTGACGGCGATCTCCGACGCGGAACTGGCCGCCCTGGAGGAGTACCTCGATGTCGATCAGTTCATCGACTACATGATCACCCTGTGGACGTACAACCGGCAGGACTTCCCCCGGAAGAACTGGTACATGGTCTGCCGCCGCAACCCCGCCGGCGGGCCGCCGCTGATCCCGTTCACGTGCCACACCTGGGACTCGGAAGCCGCCCTCGGCCAGGGCGTCGGTGAGGCTTCCAACTACCCTGACTCCACCGAGGTCCTCACCCGGTGGAACAACACCGATTCCTCCAACGACACCGGCCCGGTCCGCATCTACCGGCGATTGATCACCAACGCGACGTTCCGCCGGCGATGGGCCGACCGCGCCCAGCAGTTGATGCTCAACGACGGCCCCCTGTCGCCCGATGCGGGCATCGCACGATTCAACGCCCGCGCCGACGAGATCGACACCGCCATCATCGGCGAGTCGGCCCGGTGGGGCGACTCGATGTTCGAATGGAACGACCGGGAGGGCGACCCCCAGGGCCCACCCGGCGTGTGGACCCGCGACGCCACCTGGATGGCCGAATGCGATCGCATCCGCACCCAGTACCTGCCGCAGCGGACCGGGTACGTCATCGAACAGATGCGCTCGGTCGACCTGTTCCCGTCGATCGACGCGCCGGAGTTCAACCGGTACGGCGGCGAGTACGCCCCGGGCTTCGAACTGGTGATGACCAACCCCAACGGCACGGGGATGGTCTACTATACGCTGGATGGGACCGATCCGCGCACGTCGCCGTCGGCGATGATGTACGTGGGATCGCCGGTCCCGCTGGCCGGCGCCGTGGTGGTCAAGGCCGCCGTGGTGATCGGTCCGCTGGCCAGCGCGGTGGTCGAGGCGGGCTTCATGCCCGAAGGCGGACCGACCCTGGCGATCGCCGAGATCATGTACAATCCGCCCGCCCCGCCGGACGGCGTCGACGGCGTGCCGGACGATTTCGAGTTCACCGAGATCATCAACCCCGGCAACGACGACGTTGACCTGTCGTTCATTGCCTTCAGCGACGGCATCGTCTTCGATTTCGCCGACAGCGCCGTGACGACACTCGCGCCGGGCGAGCGCGTGGTGGTGGTGAAGGACCTCGCGGCCTTCGAGGCGCGGTACGGGACGGGCCTGCCCGTCGCCGGCCAGTACACCGGCTCGCTGGCCAACGACGGCGAGACGCTCGCCATGACCGCCGCCGGCCTGCCGTTCCTGTCGATCACCTACGACGACGCCGATAACTGGCCCGGCCGCGCCGATGGACGCGGGGCCTCGCTCGAGCGGGCCGACTTCGGCATCGATCCCAATGACGACGACGCCTGGCGCTCCAGCACCGAGTACGGCGGCTCGCCGGGTGTCGCCGGGGTCGGGCCGGTCGTGGACGTCGTGGTCAACGAGGTGCTCACGCACACGGATGTCGACCCGACCGACTCGATCGAACTGCTCAACGTCTCCGGCGCCGCCGTCGACCTGGGCGGATGGTTCCTCAGCGATACGTGGGAGACCTACCGCAAGTTCCGCATCCCCGACGGGACGGTCCTCCTCCCGGGCGAGTACCTCGTCTTCGACGAGTATGACTTCAATGCCGGCGGCCTGCCGACCGACTTCGCCCTCGACGGCGCCCACGGCGAGGACGTGTGGCTCATGGCCGCCGACAGCGCCGGCGCCCTGCTGCGGTTCGTCGACCACGTCGAGTTCGGCGCGGCGTTCCGCAACGAATCCCACGGGCGCTGGCCCGACGGGGCGGGCGAGCTGTACCCGATGACGTCGCTGACCCTCGGCGGGCCGAACGCCGGGCCGCGCCTGCCCGGCGTGGTGATCAGCGAGATCATGTACAACCCCGGGTCGGTCGAGCCGTTCGATCGCGAGTTCGTCGAGATCCACAATCGCACCGGCGCGGAGGTCGACCTGACCGACTGGCGGCTGGATAAGGGCGTAGCGTACGACTTCGATCCGGGCACGACCCTGGCCGCCGACGCGCGGTTGGTCGTCCTGTCGTTCAATCCCGACAACGTCGACAACGCCGCCCGCGTGGCGGACTTCCGAGACGCCTACGGGATCGACGGGTCCGTCCGTCTGGTCGGCGGCTGGGGCGGGAGGCTGGACAACGCCGGGGAACGCCTCGAACTGCAGCGGCCTGATAACCCGCCCAGCGATGAACCCTACTATACACCCCATATCATCGAAGACGCCGTCACCTACGACGACCTGGCCCCCTGGCCGACCGGCGCGGACGGCGACGGCGATGCCCTGCACCGCGCCGCCGGGCGCAACTGGGGCCCCGATCCGCTCAACTGGGTCGCCGGCGCGCCCTCCCCCGGCGCCGGCAGCGACCTGCGCCCCGGCGACGCCGACGGCGACGGGGACGTCGACCTCGATGACTTCGCGATCCTCAAGCAGCACTTCGGCCTCAACGACATGACGCAGGCCGAGGGCGACTTCGACGGCGACGGGGACGTCGACCTCGACGACTTCGCGATCCTCAAGCTGCACTTCGGAACGTGAGGCGATGGCGACGGGCGGATGATCCTCACTGCTGCTGAAGCAGGTGGATCGTCCGCTCGTCCCGCTCGCCGTCGTAATAGCGGTCCAGCGCCCGGGCGAACAGGTCGTCGGCCGGGTCGGCCGCCGCGAAGAGGGTCATCGAAGAGCGGAACTTGAGCCAGTCGGGCGCGCCGAACAGCACCTGCGCGCTGGGCGCGTCGGCGCCGACGGCCAGGGTGGTGCACTCGCGCAGCCGCGGGCCGCAGACGTTGTGAGCGAGGTACCGGCGGGCCTGCTCGAGCGAATCGAGGGCGTAGCGCTCGGCCATCGCGCTGTGCCCGAGGCCGCGGAGCTGGGGAAAGATGAACCACATCCAGTGGGACCGCTTGCGCCCGTCGGCCAGTTCGCGACAGACCCGGTCGTAAATGCGATCCTGGGCCTTGACGAAATGCTCGAATTCGTCCACGACCGCATTATTCGTCCATCCCCCGCGCCGGTCAAGCGTCGCAGCTCCGCGACTGGGAGGCGCAAACCGTGGCCGCCGGTTGAGAAAACGCTTGGTCGGCTGGGGATCCGTGGTACAATCGCAGCATCGGCTCGCCCGGGATGGGCGAGTGGGGTCTGGATCGGGTGTCCAGCCATCATTTCAGTCGTACGGATTGGAGGAGGACAGAGTATGACACGTCCCAGGTATGTCGTTGCCGTCGTGATGCTGTTGTCGTTGTGCGCCGCCGCGTGGGCCGATCACGATATCGCCGACCCCTATTATGCGCCGGAGGGGGCCGTCACGGTCGACGGGGACCTGAGCGAATGGGCCGGCGCCCAGTGGATTCCGCTGGATGAGGGCACCGCGCCGGACGTCACCTCGGCCAAGTACGCTGTCCGCTGGAGCGATGCGGAGAATCTCCTGTACGTGGCCGCCGAGGTGGTCGACACCGACCACCAGTTTGGCGCCTCCGACGGCGCGTGGAACGGCCGCGATATCATCGAGATCACCCTCGACGCGGGCAATCACGACGCGTACTTCCTGCACGAGATGGGCTACGGCCAGCAGATCATCGTCGACGGCGCCGGCACGTGGATCGACGCGGCGTGGGAGTATCCGGTCGGGACCGACCTGGTGCCCGCCTGGGCCGCCGGGCCGATCGGCGACACGCTTATCTATGAAGTGGCGATCGTGCCCTACGCCTTCTACGCCGGATGGGGCGCCACGGATGAGGACGGCCTGATGGGCAGCGACGAGACCGTCGCGGTCGACCTGGCCGACGGGACGACGATCGGCCTGGACCTGACGGTTGGCGCCAAGGGTGCGGAGTCCTTCGGGCAGTTGACCAACAACACGGTTGGCGGCAAGTTCCAGCAGGGCGCCAGCCAGCAGACGTGGGTGACCGTCCCCGAGCCGGCCACGATGAGCCTGTTGGGCCTTGGCGCCGTAGCGCTGATCCGTCGTCGCAGACGCTAGGCGTTCGTCCTGGTCCAAACACAAACCCCACAGGGCAGCTTCCGGGCTGCCCTTTGTTATGCGCCGTATGGCCCGACATCGCCGTCATGACGGCCGGCGGACAGGCCGAATCGCGCGTCCGTCTGTTGGAAGCACGACACCCGCCGGCCACGGCGAAGGCGCGACGGTCTCGCCGCGGCGACGGCAACAGGCCCGCGCTTGCAAACGGGAAATCGTTTGCTGATTTCGGGTTCCGTGATAAAATGCCGGTGTGACCCGGTGACCCGTTGAGTCAACGGGCGGGGCGGCGGCCCGGGCGTCCAGGGACCAGTTCTGTTCAGATGTCGGGAGGAGTGGCTATGAATCGTTCGAACTACGCTGTTGCCGTCGTGATGATGCTTTCGCTGTGCGCCGTCGCGTGGGCCGATCATGATATCGCTGACCCCTATTACGCCCCGGAGGCGGCCGTCACCGTCGACGGCGATTTGGGCGAATGGGCGGGCGATACGTGGATCCTGCTGGACGAGGGCACCGCGCCGGACGTCACCTCCGCCAAGTACGCCGTCCGTTGGTCGGATGCGGACAACCTCATCTACGTGGCCGTGGAGGTGGTCGACACCGACCACCAGTTCGGCGCCTCCGACGGCGCGTGGAACGGCCGCGATATCATCGAGATCTCCATCGACGCCGGCAATCACGACGAGTACTTTCTGCCTGAGATGGGCTATGGCCAGCAGATCATCGTCGACGGCGCCGGCACATGGATTGACGCGGCGTGGGAGTATCCGGTCGGGACCGACCTGGTGCCCGCCTGGGCCGCCGGCCCCGACGGCGACACCCTCATTTATGAAGTGGCGATCGTGCCCTACGCCTTTTACGCCGGGTGGGACGCCACGGATGAGTACGGCCTGATGGGCAGCGACGACACCGTCGCGGTCGACCTGGCCAACGGGACGACGATCGGTCTGGACGTGGTCGCCGGCTGCAAGGGCGTCGACAGCTTCGCCCAGTTGGCCAACAACACGGTCGGCGGCAAGTTCCAGCAGGGCGCCAGCCAGCAGACCTGGATCATGCAGAGCACCGCCGGTCAGCCCGGTGATGCCGACGGCGACGGGGACGTGGACCTCGATGACTTCGCCATCCTCAAGACCAACTTCGGCCGCACGGGCGTGACCGCCGGGGCCGGCGAGGGCGACTTCGACGGCGATGGGGATGTGGACCTTGACGACTTCGCGATCCTGAAGACCAACTTCGGCACCGCCGCCTGAGTGACGCCGGGACTTCGTTGATCTTTCGCCGTTCCGGGGCGGGCCGACGGGCCCGCCCCTTTTCAATGGGCGGAGCGCCGAATATTTCGCGCTGTCTGCTAAAAATACAATTGTCGTTGTTGCGGCCCGGGGTATAATAGGGCCATCGACGTGCGCTGGCCCGTGCCGCAGGGACGCGAGCAGCTATCTTGTCGTCTGGGAGAACAGGGAGACACAGCCATGAATCGTCCAAGATCACTGGTAGGTACCGTTGTGGTGCTGTCGCTGTGCGGGATTGCGTGGGCCGACCATGACATCAGCGATCCCTACTACGCCGCGGAGACCCACCACGTCGGGAGCAGCGTGGTGACCGTCGACGGCGATTTGAGCGAATGGGCCGGCGCCTCGTGGGTCGCCCTGGACGAAACCCTCAGCGGCAGCGCGCCGGACGTCGTCTCGGCAAGGTACGCCGTGCGCTGGAATACATTCGAGAACCTCATCTACGTCGCGGTCGAGGTGGTCGATACCGATCATCAGTTTGGTCCCGCCGACGGGGCGTGGAATGCACGTGACATCGTCGAGATCACCATCGACGCCGGCAACCACAACGTGAACTTCATGCATGAAATGGGCTACGGACAGCAGATCATCATCGACGGGGGCGGCATGTGGGTCGACGCGGCGTGGGAGTATCCGGTCGGATGCGACCTCGTCCCCGCCTGGGCCGCCGGGCCGGTCGGCGATACCCTGACCTACGAAGTGGCGATCGTCCCTTACGCCTTCTACGCCGGGTGGGGCGCCACCGACCAGGCCGGCATCCTGGGCGGCGATGAGACCGTCGAGTTCGACCTGCCGGGCGGCACGGCCGTCGGCCTGGACGTCGTGGTCGGCGCCAAGAGCGCCGGCAGCTTCGGGCAGCTGGCCAACAACCTGGTCGGCAAGAAATTCGACGAAGGCGCCAACCAGCAGACCTGGTGCTTCACCTGCGACGGCACGCCTCTGCGGTTGGGCGATCTCAACCAAAGCGGAATGGTCGACCTCGACGACTTCATGGTCCTCAAGTGGAACTTCGGCAAGACCCAGGGCGCGCAGCCCTGCGAAGGCGACCTCGATTGCGACGGCGACGTGGATCTCGACGACTTCGCGCTGTTCAAGCGGGTTTTCGGCACCAGCCATTGTCAATAACGCGTCCGGCCCGCACGACGGCCGTCGCCGTCAGGCGGGTGGTGCCCGTTTGCCGCCGGCGGGCGCCGTCGACGAAGTCGAAGCGTCCTTCCTGCAGGTCCAGCACCGTCACATCCGCCGGCGCACCCGCCCGGAGTGTGCCCAGGCCCGCGACCGGCAGCAGGGCCCCCGGGCGGGCCGTCGCGCGGGCGAGGACGTCGTCCAGGCCCATGCCCAGCATGAGGAACTTGCTCAGCGTGTGCGGCAGGTCGACCACGGGCCCGTCGACGCAGAGGCTGTTGAGGTCGCTGGAGATCACGTCGGGTGCGAACCCCTGGGCGAGGGCCCGCTCGGCCTGGGCGAAGGCGAAACTGCCCGCCCCGTGGCCGACGTCGAACAGCACGCCCCGATCGCGGGCGTCCAGCGCCGCCGGGTGGACCCGCCCCGACCGGTCCACCACCGATTGCGGTGACGGGTTGAAGCAGTGGGTGACGATGTCGCCCGCCCGCAGGGGCTCGAGGATGGCGTCCATGGGCATGGCGGCGGCGTTGGGGTGCACCATCAACGGCACGCCGGCCCGCTCGGCGGCCTCCAGCGCCCGCGCCAGTGCCCGCTCGAGGTTCGGCCCGACCGCCCGCGGGGACAGCCGCACCTTCACGCCGATCAGCCGCCGGCGATCGGCGGCGATTGTCTCGACGGCGCGGCCGACGTCGGGCCAGTCGGGGTCGAGCAACTCCCCGTCGGCGGGCAGGCCAATCATCGAGATGTGCAGCAGGGCGAACACCCGCGTCGCCACGCGGTCCAGCTCGTCGGCGAACAGGCCCCAGTTGATCGCTCCCGCGCTGCCGGCGTCCACAGCGGTGGTCGTACCTCGCGTCAGGCAGCAGGGATCGGCCGGAACGCCGAAACGCGATCCGCGATCGAACAGGTGGGTGTGCAGGTCGATCAGCCCCGGCGTCACCAGCCTGCCCGAGGCGTCCAGGGTCTGGACGCCCTGGAGCGTGCCCGCCTCGCCCACCGCGGCGATCCGGCCGCCGGCAATGGCGACGTCCCGCCGCCCGTGCAGTCCCGACGCCGGGTCGATGACGGTGCCGTGCCGGATAACCAGGTCGTAGTCGCTCATGAGAGGCTCCTCGATGACCCGCGCGGGCTCACCCTACCGCCGCGGCCGAACGCGATCAAGGGCCGGGATGGACCTGGAGGCTGTCCTGTGGTATCCTTAACTGTAGACTCGCCGCGATCCGGCGGCGGGGGTGCATGGAAGGCGGATGAAAGGATGTGGCGACGCGTGAACGGATATGAGCTGCGGGGCGGCCGTCGGACGGGTCGCCCGCGGCGGGTCGAATTGATGGGCGGTCCGCTGGACGGCAGCACCGCCGGGGAACCGATCGAGCCGTACGTCCAGTTCATCCTCGTGCCCGTCGGTCGCGGCGGTAGCGGCCCTTTCCCGATCCACACCTACCGGCTCGATCCCGCCGACAACCGCTACCATTACTGCGGCCCCCGCGTCCAGGCCGTGCCGCGGTAGCCGATCAGGCCGGCTCGATGAGCACATCTCCGAACGTCGCGTCGGTATGATGGGCCAGGAGGACGACGCTGCCGGTCGCCAGTTCACCGCGGTGGTTCTCGGCCTCCAGGTCCCACTGGGGCGGCTCGGTTCGGCCGGCGGGCCAGAGCTTCATGCGATACAGGCTGGGGCGAGCGGCCTGCGATCGCACCTCCACCTTGAGCATCGTCGGCTCGCCTGCGGGCATGACGCGATCCGAGCGCCTCCCCAGCGTGCTGCCGTCGGCCCCGCTGTACAGCTGCATCCGCCGATCCGCGTCGCCGGTGCCGATGGCGCCCCAGGCGATCGCGCCGAAGGGCAGATAGCCCCGGCGGGGCATCAGGTCGTGCCAGTCCGAGTGGCCCTGCCAGCGCAGCAGCACGCCGACGCCGGCGCCGTGGGACGGCCAGCGGTAGGCGGCCGGCAGGTCGTTGTAGCGGTGGATCGTGATGGGGACCGTCACGGCCACGTCGCGCCAGTCGACGTCGCCGAGGGCCACGAGGCGGTCGTAGCCGATTTCCACCGTACGCAGCCCGCCGGTCGTGAGCGTCCAGTGCCCGTCGATCACGTGGGCGACGGCGAGGACGGATGAGGCGTCGGACCACCGGATGGTTCGCGGCAGGCGGGGCGACGGCGGGTCGGGGACATACTCGATCGTCGTATCGACGCTTGTTTCAGCGCCCTGCTGGTGAACGGCCCGCAGCGTCAGCGTGTTGTCGCCCGGCGCCAGGTCGTCGCGGTCGAGCTCGACATTGAAGTCGCCCTCGGCGAGCAGGCGGAACGCCGTCGGGCCCAGCGGCAGGGGCGTCAGGCGGCCGCCGTTGAGCTGATAACCCATCGCGTGAATATCCCGCGCGGGCGTCACCCGCCCGAGGACGTTGACGAATCGCGACGCGTGACCCATCGCGCCGAACCGCTGCCGGTCGCCGTACCAGACCTCGATGGTGGGCTCGACCATGATCCGCACCTCCCGCGCCGTCCTTGTATCCGCTCCGGGGGCGACACGTCAACAGGCACGAACGCTTGCCCGCCCCGCCGGCCGCGGCTATCGTGAACGCAGCTTCTGAGGAGAGCACCATGCCACGCCCCCGAGTGTACCTGACCCGCGAACTGCCCGGCGAGCCGATGCGCGTCCTGCGCGAGCGGACGGCGCTGACGATGAACGAGGCCGACCGCCCCGCCACCCGCCAGGAGCTGCTGGCCGGCGTGCGGGACGCCGAGGGGCTGCTGTGCATGGTCAGCGACACGATCGACGCGGCCGTGATGGACGCCGCGCCGTCGCTGAAGGGGGTGGCCAACTACGCGGTGGGCTACAACAACATCGACCTGGCCGCCGCCGCCGAGCGGGGCATCGTGGTCACCCACACGCCCGGGGTACTCACCGATGCGACGGCGGACCTGGCGCTGGCGCTGCTGCTGGCGGCGTCGCGTCGGCTCGTCGAGGGCGACGCGCTGGTTCGCTCGGGCCGCTGGACGGGCTGGGGCCCGATGCAACTGCTCGGGGCCGACCTGGCCGGCGCGACGCTGGGGATCGTCGGTCTCGGACGGATCGGCACCGCCGTCGCGCGCCGGGCGGGGGGGTTCGGCCTGCAAGTGCTCTATTGGGACCGCCGGCGGCGGACGACCGAGGAGGAGACGGCCCTGGGTGTGCGGTTCGCCGAGCTGGACGACCTGCTGAGCCGTTCGGACTTCGTCTCGCTGCACGTGCCGCTGGCCGACCAGACGCACCACCTGATCGACGCGGCCCGCCTGGGGCGGATGAAGCCGACGGCGGTGCTGGTGAACACCTCCCGCGGGCCCGTCGTCGACGAGGCGGCCCTCGCCCGCGCCCTGGCCGACGGGACGATCGCCGCGGCGGGACTGGACGTCTACGAACACGAGCCTCGCGTCGAGCCGTCCCTGCGGGCGCTGCCCAACGTCGTCCTCGCCCCGCACCTCGGCTCGGCGGCGATCGGCACCCGCACCCGCATGGGCCTCATGGCCGTCGAGAACCTCCTGGCCGCCTGCGACGGGCGCAGGCCCCCGAACGTCGTGGGCGGGTAGGGGAACGGGCTAGGACGTTTGACCGATTGCGCCTATATCTCGGACCTCAAGGCACCGGGGCCAAACCCGAAATCCGAAGCACGAAATCCGAAACAAATCTCAAACGGATAAAACACCAAACGACAAAACAGCCGGCCCGAACGGTTTGGAGCTTCGCCATTTGCCGTTTGCCGTCTTTGCCGTTTCGGATTTGTTTCGAATTTGGTGCTTCGCATTTCGGATTTCCGCGACGCGGTGGCCGTCTAATCGGCAAGCGGTCCACCCGTATTGGTTTGCCCAGCGTGCTTGCGTTGCCAGTCGACGACGTCGCGGTAGGGCACGTCGCCGCCGAAGATGTCCAGGGCGCTGCCGATGGTCAGATCGACGCGGCCGCGCCCGAGGGCGTTGACGCGGTCGAGGTCGGCCAGCGACGTGGCGCCGCCGGCGTAGGTGACCGGCCGCGGCGACGCGTCGGCCAGCAGGGCGACCAGGTCGGCATCGATGCCCAGGCGTCGGCCCTCCACGTCCACGCCGTGCACGAGGAACTCGGCGCATGCGTCGGCCAGCCGTCCGAGGGTTTCGGCGGTCACCTCGACCTCGGTGAACCGCTGCCAGCGGTCGGTGACCACGCGGAACGCGCCGTCCTTGCGACGGCAGCTCAGGTCCAGCACGAGGCGCTCGGCGCCGACGGCGTCGATGACGGCGGCGAGGCGGTCGGCGTCGATCCGCCCTTCGCGGAAGACGTAGGAGGTGACGATCACGTGGCTGGCTCCCGCGTCGAGCCACGCGGCGGCGTTGGCGGCGGTGACGCCCCCGCCGTACTGCAGCCCCCCGGGCCAGGCGCCCAGGGCCGCGCGGGCGGCGGCGTCGTTGCCGGGTCCGAGGGCGATCACGTGTCCCCCGCGCAGGTCGTCGTCGCGGTACAGCCGTGCGTAGTCGGCGGCGGACCGGTCGGTCCGGAAGTTCGTGACGGCGGCGTCGTTGTCGTCGTCCCGCAGCGAGCCGCCGACGATCTGGACGACGCGCCCGCCGCGCAGGTCGATGCAGGGGCGGAATCGCATGGGCGTTTACACCTTCAACTCGCTCTTCTGGCCCAGCCGGTGGGCGTACCGCTTGCGGATGGGCTCGACGTGGGCGGCGATGAACTCGTCGACCTGCCGGGGCGCTCGGCCGATGAAGGCCTTCGGGTTCAGCAGGGCGTCGATGTCGACACCGGCGAAGGCCTCGTCGCCCTTGAGGCGTTCGATCAGGTCGTTGGGCCTGCCCTCGTTTTTCACCACGGCCGCGGCGGCGAGACTGTGCCGGCGGATCCGTTCGTGGAGCGCCTGGCGGTCGCCGCCGGCCTTGACGGCGGCCATGAGGATGTTCTCGGTGGCCATGAACGGCAGTTCGGCGGCCACGTGGGCGGCGATTGTGTTGGGGTAGACCACCAGGCCGTCGGCGACGTTCAGGACGATCCGCAGGATCGCGTCGGCGGTCAGGAACGCCTCGGGGATAGCCATCCGCTTGTTGGATGAATCGTCCAGCGTCCGCTCGAACCACTGCTCGGCGGCGGTGTGCAGGGGGCTGACCGACAGGTCCATCAGCCAGCGGGCCAGGCCGGTGGCGCGTTCGCAGCGCATGGGATTGCGCTTGTAGGCCATCGCCGACGAACCGACCTGCCCGGCGGCGAAGGGCTCTTCGAGCTCCTTGAGGTTGGCCAGCAGGCGCAGGTCGTTGCACAGCTTGTGGACCGTCGCGCCCACGCCGGCCAGCGACGCCAGAACCATCGCGTCGACCTTGCGGCTGTAGGTCTGGCCGGTGACAGTGTAGGTCTTCTCGAGGCCCAGTTGGCGGGCGACCTCGTGGTCGAGGGCCTTGACCTTGGCGTGGTCGCCGTCGAAGAGGGCCAGGTACGACGCCTGCGTGCCGGTGGTGCCCTTGGCGCCGCGCAGGCGGATCGACGCGCGGCGGTGTTCGAGCTCTTCGAGGTCCATCACGAACTCGTAGCACCACAGGGCCGCCCGCTTGCCCACGGTGGTCAACTGGGCCGGCTGGTAGTGGGTGAACCCCAGGGTCGGCAAATCGCGGTGGGCCGCGGCGAAGGCCGCCAGGCGGTCGATGATGTTGGCCAGCCGGCCCAGCAGAACATCCAGGCCCTCCCGCATCGTCAGCAGGTCGTAATTGCAGTTGACCAACTGGCTGGTGGCGCCCAGGTGAATGACGCCCCTGGCCTGGGGAGCGGCGTCCCCGAAGGCGTGGATGTGGGCCATCACGTCATGGCGGAACTGCCGCTCGTAGGCGGCGGCGGCGTCGAAGTCGATGTCGTCCAGGTGGGCCGCCATCGCGTTGAGCTGCTCGTCGCTGATCGCCAGGCCCAACTGCTTCTGCGCCGTCGCCAGCGCCAGCCAGATCCGCCGCCACGTGCTGAACCGCCGCTGATCGCCGAACAGCTCCCGCATCGCCTCGGAGGCGTAGCGGCCCTGCAGGGGGGATTGGTAGTATCGGTGTGGGTTGGTGTCTTCCATGGCGGAGAATTCTACCTCACGCCGGACCGCTTGTCAGCGCTGGAGGCCGAGGCGCGAGGTACGGCGACAACATTTCAAACCCGGCTTTGACACCCTTGGGACAAGAAGCTATTGTTGGCGTCATGTCACCACCGCTTCAACTCGATCGGGTTTACAACACCGACTGCGTCGCCGGGATGGGCGGCATGGACGCCGAGTCGGTCGATCTGGCGTTCGCCGACCCCCCGTTCAACATCGGCTACACCTATGACGTCTACGAGGATCAGCTCGCCGCCGACGAGTATCTCAACTGGACACGCGACTGGGGCGCCGCCCTGGTCCGCACGCTCAAGCCGACGGGCAGCTTCTGGCTGGCCATCGGGGACGATTTCGCCGCCGAGTTGAAGATGATCTTCCAGCGCGAACTGAAACTTACCTGCCGAAACTGGGTGATCTGGTACTACACCTTCGGCGTCAACTGCAAGAAGAAGTTCAGCCGCAGCCACACGCACCTGCTCTACTTCGTCAAGGATCCCAAGGCCCATACGTTCAACAGCGACGCCATCCGCGTGCCGTCGGCCCGCCAACTGGTGTATGCCGATACCCGGGCCGACGCCAAGGGCCGCGTGCCGGACGACACGTGGATCCTGCGGCCGCAGGACCTGCCGGAGGGGTTCCTCGCGGACGAGGACACGTGGTACTTTCCGCGGGTGTGCGGCACCTTCAAGGAGCGTGCCGGCTGGCACGGCTGCCAGATGCCCGAGCAGTTGCTCGGGCGGATCATCCGCGCCTCGTCCAATCCGGGCGAGGTGGTCCTCGACCCGTTCGGCGGCAGCGGGACCACGTTCGTCGTCGCCCGCAAGCTTGACCGGCGGTTCATCGGGTTCGAGTTGTCCGAGGCCTATGCCGAACGGATCGCCGAGCGCTTGGCTGACGTCCGACCCGGCGACCCGCTCGCGGGGGCCGAAGAGCCCAAGGTCTCCGCACCCGCCACCGCCAACGGCAAGCAGCGACGGCAGCGGCGGCCGTCGGGCACCCGGCGGCCGAAGGACGCCCCGCTGTTCGAGACCGGCAACAACGCGCGGTCGATCGCCTGATGGGGGACCGGCGCTCCAAACGCCCCTCTTGCGGCGGCGGCTGCCGGCGTGTATAGAGTGTCAAGAAGCCGACGGCACGTCCGGCGAGAGACAACCTTATCTGCATCTGCGGGGAAGGGAAGCGACAATGATGACAACGGCTGCGGCGCCCATGCTGGCGCAGACGAATCCGGTGGTGTGGGTGCTTCTGGCGATTTTGGTGTTGATTGCGCTGGCTTTCCTCTGGTTGTTCGCCTCGTTCTTCAAGTTGTGGCTGCAGGCGAAGATGAGCCGCGCCGGCGTGTCGATCTGGGACCTGATCGGCATGCGTCTGCGGAACGTCAACGCTCGGGTGATCGTGCTGAGCAAGATCCGGGCGATCCGCGCCGGGCTGCAGATCGACACACCCGAGATGGAAAGCCACTACCTCGCCGGCGGGCGGGTGCCCAATGTGATCACGGCGCTGATCGCCGCCAACCGGGCGAACATCGTCCTGACCTGGAAGACCGCCACTGCCATCGACCTGGCGGGGCGCGACATCCTCGAGGCGGTCCAGACGTCGGTGAACCCGAAAGTTATCGACTGCCCCAACCCCGCCTCGGGCAAGATGACCATCGACGCGGTCGCCAAGGACGGCATCCAGGTGAAGGCCAAGGCCCGCGTGACAGTCCGGGCAAACATCGACCGGCTGGTTGGCGGGGCGACCGAGGAGACGATCATCGCCCGCGTCGGCGAGGGCATCGTCACTACCATCGGCTCGAGCGCCTCCTACAAGGCTGTCCTGGAGAACCCCGACACGATCAGCCAGAAGGTGCTCGAAAAGGGTCTCGACGCCGGCACCGCATTCGAGATCCTCTCGATCGACATCGCCGACGTCGACGTCGGGGACAACATCGGCGCCCAGCTCCAAGCCGACCAGGCCGAGGCCGATAAGCGCCGCTTCCAGGCCGAGGCCGAGAAGCGCCGCGCGATGGCCATGGCCCGCGAGCAGGAAATGCAGGCGCAGGTCCGGGAGAACCGCGCCAAGGTCGTCCTCGCCGAGGCCGAGATCCCCAAGGCCATCGCCGCCGCGTTCAACCAGGGCAACCTGGGCATCATGGACTACTACCGTCTCAAGAACATCGAGGCCGACACGTCGATGCGCGATACCATCGGCGGCGGTGGCGGCGGCAGCGAGACGAAGAAGAGCTAGAGGCGGATATGGATCCTCTGCAACTGCTGGCTCAGGACGGGTCGGACGTCGGACCGTTCATCCAGTTGATCATCGTGTTCGCCCTGCTGGCGCTGGGGGCCATCAAGTCGCTGTACGACAAGGCCAAGGAGCAGCAGGCCCGCGAGCAGCAGGCCGAAAGCCCGCGGCGGCCGCCCCGGCCGGCCGAAACGCCCGATCGGGGCGGGCGTTCGGTCGAGGAGATCGTCCGCACCATGCGCGAGGCCCGCGAAACGTCCGCTCCCGCGGGCGCACCGCCCCAACCGGCGGCGCAGCGCCGACCCATCCCGCAAACTCGCCCCGCCCCGCCGCGTCAGGTGCGCCCCACGCGTCGGCCCCGGCCGGCGCCGCAGCCCGCGGTTCTCGAGGCGCGGCGGGGTAAGCGTCGGGAAGAGATCATCCCCAAACGTCGGGGGGGCCTGGCTTCTCTGGCGGCGGAATCGCCGGTCGAGGTGTCTGGACGGCCGATCGAGATCGACCTGGCCGACCGCGACGAAGCGCGCAAAGGCATCATCCTGGCAGAAATTCTTGGTCCACCCGTCGCGCTGAGACGCCATCAGGGGCTGTGGGATCTGTAGCAGGGCGCGACAATCACAGACGTGCCGACGGCGCGAACCGGTCGGGCGCCGGCTGGTCGCGGGTGTTCCCGTCCTGTCCGGCTTATCGGCTCGCGAAGTGCCCGGCGGCGGCCAGGGCGCGCTGGGTGTCGGCGGCGACGATGTCGGCCGGGACGCCGATGATCGTCATCCGCTGCTCGTACATCGTCACGGCCGCGCGAATCATCTCGGCAAGCACCCCCGGATCGGCTCCGAGGAGCGTACCCGCCAGGTGGCTCACCCGCTCGAGCGTGTCGGCGGGGTCCTCCTCGAAGAACACCAGCGCGGCCACAACGGCCGGGCGGAGGACCCGCCAGAGGCCTGCGGCGCTGGGGGCGATGTTGTGCGGCAGTTCGGCCGCGTGGTGATGGGCCGCCGCCTCGACGAACGCTTCGCTGAGTTTCCAGTTCTCCAGCAGCAGCTTGCCCGCCTGGACGTGGTCGACGCCGAACGTGTTCCGCTCAGCCTGCTCCAGCGTGTCGGCGCGGTCGGCCCGACCTGAAACCATCCGGCGGTACTGCGTGCCGAAGGCCAGGGCCATCACGATCACCCCGCTCTCGTGCAGCAGGCCCAGGCAGCCGGCGTCGGGTGCCAACTCCGGCTCGAACCGCTTGGCGGCCGCCTCGGCCACGACGCTGGAGGCCAGGGCATAGCGCGGCAGGTCGGGGTAGGGCAGGCCCGGCAGGCGGAGTTTGCCGAACTCCTCGTTGAAGAAGAACCCCAAGGCCAGCGAACGAACGGTGCCGAACCCCAGCAGGCTGATCGCCCGGCGAACACTCGTCACCGGCTGGCGGACGCCGAAGAACGCCGAATTGGCCACCTGCATCAGGCGCCCCGACAGGGCGATGTCGTTGGCCACCAGCTCCTGCAGGTCCGTCAGAGAGGTCCCCTCGTCGCCGGTGGCCTGCGTGACCGCCAGGCACACCTCCGGGGGGCTGGGCAACTGCTTGATGCTGTCCAGCACCCGGTACAGGGCTTCACGCACGTTCACCCGCTGTTCAACTGTCTGGTCCATGGTCCCCTTCTCCCGGTCGTCAGCCGACCACTGTCTTGATTAACATGTGTTCGTCCTCACGAGCCTTGGCGTCGTACATCTGGCTGTCGGCGAGGGCGAGCATCTTGTGGAAATCCCCTGCCTGGGGGACGGCCGGCGACCAGATCCCGCCGATGCTGACACTCAACGGGATGGTCTGGCCGTCGCTTGTCGTGATACCGTGACGCAGCAGTTCGACCGCCTTACGCCCGAGGTCCGCGGCGGCAGCCAGGTCGGCGACGCCGCCGAGCAGCACAACGAATTCGTCGCCGCCGTAGCGCCCCACCACCGACGCCGGGCCGTACGTCTCGGACAGGACCGCCGCGGTCCGCCGCAGCGCCGCGTCGCCGGCGTCGTGGCCGTGCGCGTCGTTGACGCGCTTGAAATCGTCCAGGTCGGCGAACACCAGCAGGACGCTTTGGTTCCGCTCGCCGATGCGGGCCCATTCCTCCGGGCCGGCATGTTCCAGCCCCAGCCGGTTGAGCACGCCGGTCAGCGCGTCGATCTGAGTCTGTTCCTGCAGACGCATCGCCTCGGCGTTCACCGCCGACAATTGCGTGGTGGTCTGGGTGGCGCTGGACATCATCGAGTGGATCTGCCCGATCAGCGAGCCGGTCGTCCAAGCGACTTCCTTAGTCGCGTCGGCCATCAAGGCCGGGAGGTCCACGGCGTCATCCTCGCCGATCGGGCGGAGCATGGACGCCAGGTGCTGTGCGCGGTCGCCAATCTCGGCCATGGCCTCCTCGACGGTGCCCATCCCGCCGGGGTGCTGTTCGATAAGTCTTGCGGCTTCAGAGGCTTCAGACGGCGCCCAGGTGGTACACACGTGGGGGAACAGCCCGGCGAAGCGGGTCGCATCGGCCGCGGCGGCGTTGCCCCCCAGTTTCAGCAGCGCGGTGGCGTCGTGGTGGACCGCCATCAATTCACCCAGGGAATCGGGCAGTCCCATCCGCGCCGCAAGCCTCGCCGCCGCCTGGCCGTGGTCCATGCCGAAGCGCTCAATCTCCCGCAGGCACAGCGTTTGGAGTCCCGGCACCGGCTGATCGGGGGCGGGCTCGTACAGATCGGGCTGGAGATGCCGCATCAGCGGCACGAGCATGTCCTGCATGAGCCCGACGAGGAAAGCCTCATCGGCGGCCGATTCGTCCGTCCGCTCGGCAAGGTACTTGGCCGCCTCGGCCTTGATCACGCTGGCCTGCCAGCACTGGGCCACCAGCCGCTCCGGCAGGCGGATGCGTTCGTGGACCGCCGCCAGGCAGTGCGTGATGGCCAGAATCCTCACGGAGACCATCCCCAGGAGGTTTACCGCCTGCACGAGCCGCTTGACCGGCTGGCGAACGCCGAACCATGAACTGTTGACAGACGATAAGACTTTTGCGGCTAAAGAGTTACTGGTTGAAATCACCTCGACGTACTGGGCGGGACCCGCCTCGATGTCGCGTCCGAGTTCCATCAGTCTCAGCAGGACGGCCGGGGGAATCGGGGGGTTGTAGTCGTCTTCGAGAAAGGCCCGGAGCCGGTCGCCGGGATGCTCGCAATTCGAGCCGGTTTCACGCGGTGCTGTGATGGAATCAGTACTCATGCCACGTTCCAAGGACCCACGAGAATGCACACAACGGGCGGTGCTATCTGTCTGACACTATCGTTTCCTTTGGGGGACGGCTTTAGTTGATTTGTCAACCCAACTTGCCTTTACGCCGCCGACGCGCCGACCCCGCCGCCGTGCCGGCGCCGCGGGCGCCGCGGCGATGGTCGTTGACATCCCTACCGCTGAGGCCATAGCATGTGGCGTCCGACTGGCGCGGCGGCCGGTCGAAGCAGTCCTTCCTGACAGAGGCAGGCCATGGCCGAGCAATTGGAACGACCGTTTGCCGTCATCAGTGACATTCACGGCAACCTCGATGCGCTGCAGGCGGTGATGGCTGACATCGCCGAGCGGGACATCACGCGGATCGTCTGCCTCGGCGACGTGGTCGGGTACGGCCCCCAGCCCGCCGAGTGCCTCGACCTGGTCATGGACCACTGTGCCGTCTGCCTCATGGGCAACCACGACTACGGCGTGCTTTACGAGCCCTACAGCTTCAACGTCGGCGCCGAGTCCGCCTGTTTCTGGACCCGCCAGGCCCTCGCCGCCGAGCCCGACAGCGCCAAACGCGACCGGCGGTGGGCCTACCTCGGCGCGATGAAGCTTCGCCACGTGGTCGCCACCGACAACGAACGGCTCAGCGAGATCACCTTCGTGCACGGCTCGCCCCGCAAGCCGGTCAATGAGTACGTGTTTCCCGACGACGTTTACACCAACCCCGCCAAGATTCACGGCTTGTTCGAGCGGTTCGGGAAGGTCTGCTTCGTCGGGCACACCCACGTGCCGGGGGTGTTCTTCGACACCCCGGACTTCTATGGCCCCGACGAACTGGACGGGGAATATGAACTCAGCGACAACTACAAGTCGCTGATCAACGTCGGCTCGGTCGGCCAGCCCCGCGACCGGGACAACCGGGCCAGTTACGTCATCGTGGACGATGAGAAGGTCACCTTCATCCGCGTGGCTTACGACATCGACGCCGTGGTCGAGAAGATCAACGCCATCGGCGAACTGGAAGAGTACCTGGCCACGCGCCTCCAGGAAGGACGGTGAGCGACCCGGATCGCTCACAGCGCCGGCAAGTGTGCAGGGGACAGGCGATAGAGGAAAACGAGCCTGCGGTCGCCTGCCGGCCCATTCGCCTGTTCAGGCGTATTCACCTGCTCACCGGCAGGATCAGCTTTGAAGGACGATTAGGTGGATAGAAAGCAACTGATCTGGACGCTCCTGCTGTCATTCCTGGTGGTTCTGCTGGTTCAGCGGTGGATGGCCTCCCGCAAGCCGGCTCAGCAAGCGCCGGAAACGACAGAATCGTCGTACCGCGAGGAGACCGGCTGGGGCTACGGTGGCATGCGCCTGACGGACGAGCAGATCGCCGCCGGACAGGTGCCGACGTACACACTCGGGGCGCTGGGGCCCGATCCCGACAAGAACCCCTACCGCTTCCAACTGACGCTCGATCCCCGCGGCGCGTCGGTCCGCTACGCCCGCCTGGCGGGGTATTACGATACCGTCGAGCACAAGCGCAAGGAGTCCAAGACGGCCGAGGAGCTCCAGCAGTGGAGCTACGCCGTCCTCAGCCCCGTCGAGGCCGACGGCGAGACCGTCCTGCCGCTGAGCACGCCTGCCCTGCTCGTCGCTGAGGCGGACGGAGCGGCTCCGCGGCGGATCAATACCCGCATGAGCCCGCTGTACAGGCTCAAAGCTTCGGGCGATGACGACGCGGCCGCCGACGAGCTGTTCCACTTCGGCTGGAACGTCCTCGATCACACCACCCGGCCCGACGGCACCCAGGTTCTCCGGTTCCGCCTGAACCTCTATCCCCCCGGCGCCGACGAGCTGGCCTATACGCTCATCAAGACCTACGAGGTCCCTCCCAACAGCTACAGCTTCCGCGTGACGCTGGAGGTGCAGAACCATTCCGGCGCGCCCCGCGCCCTCGCCGTCGTCCAGAACGGCCCGACGGGGATCGGCCGCGAGGGCGTCCGCGGGGACCAGCGCGAGGTGATCGTCGCCAGGTACCTCGCCGCCAAGGAGGAGATCGCCCTGCCCGAGAACGGCAAGACCCTCCGCAGCAAGTCGCTCGACGTCACCGAACGCCAACCACTCGGCACCAATGCCGCCGACGCCGAAGACCCCGTCGCCTGGGCCGGGATCGCCAATAAGTTCTTCGCATCACTGATGTACCCCATCCCCGAGGACATCGACCCGTCCGACCTGGCCGCTGACGTGACACCCGAAGACCTCGTGGTATCGCCCGACCAGTATGCCTACACCTTCTACGCCAGGATGCTCGGCGCCGGCGAGGACGCGGCCCAACTGGTCGTCATAGAAACCGCGCCGGAACGCATCGCCCCCCGCGCGGCGACTCAGCCGGCGACCGGCCCGGCGACCCGGCCGGCCGGATCGCTGGTGGTGAGCTTCGACGTGTTCGTCGGGCCCAAGGAGGGGGACATCCTGGAGGCCACGCCGTTGCACGCCCTGCTGGGTTACGACAAGGCGATCACCTTCCGAAGTTGCCAGTGGTGCCTGGTCGAACCGCTGGCCAAGGCCGTGATGTGGTTGATCGCCACAGGAGGCGGCTTGCTCCACAACTACGGCGTGATGATCATCTTGCTGGTGCTGGTCATCCGCCTGGCGCTGCACCCGATCACCAAGCGCTCGCAGGTGGGCATGATGAAGATGCGCAAGCTTCAGCCCCAGATGCAGGCGATCCAGGAGAAACACAAGGACGACAAGGAGGCCCAGCAGAAGGCGATGATGGAGTTCATGCGCCAGACGGGCTTCTCGCCGTTGCTCGGGTGCCTGCCGATGCTGCTGCAGATGCCCATCTGGATCGCTCTGTGGGCGGGGCTGAGTGCATCGGTGGTGCTCCGCCACGAGGGGTTGCTACCCTTCTGGATTACAGACCTCGCCGGGCCCGACACGGTGCTCAAGCTCGCCGAGCCGCTCATGATCCCCCTGATCGGCGGGATGACCGGTCCGATCACCGGGCTGAATCTCCTGCCGATCCTGCTGGCGGTGTTCATGTTCCTCCAGCAGAAGCTGATGCCCATGCAGGCCCCCGCCGCCGGCGCCAGCAAGGAGCAGGAGCGTCAGCAGAAGATCATGATGTACTTCATGAGCATCTTCATGCTGCTGATCTTCTACAACGCTCCCTCGGGACTGACCCTCTACATCATGGCCTCGACGGCCTACGGCGTGGTGGAGTCGTACGTCATCCGCAAGCACATCGCCGAGCACGAGGCGCAGGAAGCCGCCGCCGAAGTCCGCGTCACCGCCCCCGGCAAACGACCCCGGGGCACCCGCCCGAAAAAGCCCAAAGACCGCCTGCGGCCGTGACGGGAGACACTAAGGCAACAGACCCTGGAAGGTTTCGACGCCTTGGCGGATCCGGTCGTCGTCGCCGTCGCCGTCGGGCGCGTCGAGCTGATCGAGGACGTAGTCGACGGCGACGTCCTTGAAGAGGGTCGCAAGCTGCTGGCGATCGTAGCGGACCCGCGGCGCCGCCAGCGGGCCTTCGACACCCAGCGTGACCGATTGCTTGCGAACGGCCAGGTCCACCGACAAATCGACCGCCTCGTGCGTGAACGTGCCGTGTGCGGCCACGCTCACGCGGGCCGACCGCGCCGGATCGTCGCCATCGACCTGGATCTTCCCATTCCAGCCGACCGGCAGGTCGGGGGCGTTCAGGTCCAGCGCGTGGGGCGAGGCGTCGTCGTCGGCGAAGTTCAGCGTGACCTGCGCCCGGCGATTGTTGGGCGCGACGATCTTGAGGACCATCGGCTCGCCCGTCAGTTCCGGGTGGCTGCTCAACTGCAGGGCTTCGACCTGGAGCGGGCCCACATCGCCGGCGTCGATGGCCTCGATGACCAGACGGCGGACCGTCACGGTCGGCGCGGGCGTCACGAGATCCCGGGCCGACAGCCCCAGATAGCCCTTCAGCATCGCCTGACGGCGGATTTCCGCCGGCGAGGGCGGCTCGGCCTGCCGGCGTTGACGACGGGACCAGTCGCGCTGCTGGAGGTAGCGCCGAGCCTTGCCGAGATAGTCCAGGATCAGGTCCCCGTCGGGGAAATAGGTGCTGATCGTCTGGTCGGTCACGGGTGCCTCGTCCTCGTCGAATTCGCCGAACACCTTGCCTTTCGTGTCGCGCTTGACGTGGCTTTCCAGGCGTCCGATGACGATCTCATCGAGCACGAACCGCCGCGCCAGCAGGCTGCCGATGCTCAGGTCGCCCGTGAGCCGGTCGATGCGGGCCATGTCGTATTCGGGGTCGTCCGGGTCGGTCATCCGCAGGTCGTGGATGGTCAGGTGCCCGCTCAGGAGAGAGAAGCCGACCTCGCCGACGTTAACCTCCGCGCCCGTCGCCGCCTCCAGCCCGCGCTTGAGGCCGGCGGCGGTGATCCGGTCGGCCAGCAGCCACTGACCGCCGGCCAGCAGGACCAGCAGGACGCCGCACGCGATCACGCCGCCGGTGCGGAAAACCGGGCTTTTGGCGGTGAGCATGTCGGCCAACGCGGTCTTCTGCTTGCCGAACAGCAGACGCATCAGCAGCTTGATGGCGGGGTTGCCGCCGAGGCGGGTGACCCGTTCGCTGCGGGCGCCGCCGATGATGACGGCCCGTCGTGCCAGGACGATCAGCCATCCCAGCACCAGTCCGCCTCCGCCGCCGACGAGCAGGACGATGGGAATACCGCCGATCAGGCAGTATCGGGTCAGCCCCATCCACGCCAGCACGGGCGCGCCGGCCGCCGCACGGAACAGCCCGGTCAACGGCGTGTCGTGGATGACCCAGTGGCCGAGGGGGTACGTCACCGGCGCCAGGGCCAGGCACAGGGCCTTGCCGACGAGCAGCCCCAGCAGGCACAGGCCCAGGTTGACGTTCAGCAGCACGAACAGCACGACCAACCCCACCACCGTCAAGGTGAACGACGGGGCCATGCCGATCGCCACGCCGATCAAACAACTGACGGCCACCTGCCAGGGCCGGGCGCCGCCGCGGACGAACTTGAGGAATTTGCGGATCCATTTCAGCAGCATCGGTGCACCTCCACCTGATCATGCGCTCCCGCTGCGCAGGAAGCGCGCCGAGACCATCTTACCGAGGGGAGGGCGTGTCGCCAACCGAAGGGTTCAAGAACATTTCGCCGAGCAGCATGGCACCCTGTGGGGGGGGGTGTCCAACAGCCCATCCCTCCAGGCTGATCGGTCTACGACGACCGTGGCCGGCATTGTGTCTCTGACTCTGACTGCCCGCTCAGGCCGTAAGGTGGGCTGAACGACGACCTGGAGTGTCCCGGAATTCGGACCCGGCCGTCACCGTGTCACGGCTTGCGACCGTCTGCCGGTCGCCCGGCGCCGAAGTTCTGCTTGAGGATCACGAGGTCGTCCAGATCGATCTTGGCGTCGCCGTTGAAATCGCCGTTGGCCCAGCCGCCGGCGGTGCCGAACCCCTGCTTGAGGGCGAGGAAGTCGTCCAGGTCCACGTCACCGTCCTCGTCGGCGTCGCCGGCCAGCCGGGTGTTGGTCAGTTCGAGCCGCACCGCGTTGTCGGCGCGCGTGACCTCCCACGTCAACCAGGCCGGACAGCCGATGACTTCACACGTTATCGCCAGGTCGACATCCGCCAGGGCGCCCGCCTCGATGCAGGTCAGGCGGACGGTGGCCCCTGGGGCGAGGGTCCAGCCGTCGAAGGCGGGCGGGAAGACGAAGCGGAGGATCCCGCCGATCGGTAGCGGTCCTGAGACGCCGGTTCCGCCGGTGACCGCCCCGCTGACGACGAGGTGGTCACAGCCGTCGGCCGATGGGTCGGCGACGTCGATGGTGAGCACGCCGCCGTCGAGCAGTTCCACGTCGCCCGTCAGCTCGGTGCGCCCGACCGCGCCCGTTCCGGCGGGCGACAACGTGCCGCTGTTGGTCAGCACACCTAGGCTCCCCAGTTGCACCACGTCCCCGCTGGCGAACGTTCCGCCCGGATGGTTGACCAGCGTGTTGGCGCCGTCGTCCAGCAGGACGCTGCCGACCAGGGTGGCTTCATTGACGATCCGGTTGTCGCCGGGGCCGCCCAGCACCGCCATGCCGCTGAGGGCGGCGACCGTCCCGCGGTTGGTCAGCGTGTTGGCGGCCCCACTGGACAGGGCCACGCCGGCGCCGCAGCCCGTGCCGCCTTGCACGTTCCCGCCGGCGATGGTGACGCGGACGCCGTCGGCATCGCCCTGGCCGCCGACGCTCCGCGCGACGATGCCGCATGCATCCTCGCCATGGGCAATCACATCGCCGTCCACGTCGACGCTGACCGGTCCGGCGATGCAGTAGGAGGGCGTGCCCGCGGCGCTCTGGGCGAGGATGCCGTGGGCGGCGCGGCCGGATGCGTCGATGGTTCCGGTGTGGTTGACGCGGACCTCCCAGGCGAATCCCCAGCCGCCGCAACTGCCGGCGAAGGCGGTGCCCGCGCCGGCGGCGGAGAGCGTCACGCCGGCGGCGTCGGGGCCGGCATCGAGCGTGCTGTCGCCGGCTGATTCGCTGATGGCGGCGAAGCCCCCGCCGCCACCGACGGACTGGGCGAGAATGGCGTGGGCGAAGGTGCCGCCGGTGGTGATCGCACCGGCATTGTCGACAGTGACCACGCCGCCGAAACCGGTTGCGGTATTACTGAGCCGCACCTGCATGGCTGCGGCCGGGGTGTCGTTGACGGCCACACCCAGCACGCCCCCGCCGCCGCCGACGGACTGCGCCAGCACGCCGCAGGCGAAGTCGCCGCAGGTGACGATGTCGCAGGTGGTGGTGACGACAACGTCGTCGGCGTGCCCGTCGTCGCCGCCCAGCGTGAGCATAGCGCCATCTTCGACGGCGCCGGCGGGCCCGCCGACGCTCTGGGCGACGATGCCGTGGCTGAACGCCCCGTAAGTGTCGACCGGCGCGTTGCTGACAACGGCGACCCGGCGGCCGGTCCGTCCGGCGCTGCGGGCCCACAGCCCGGCCGCGCCGCCGGCGCGAGTGGTGACGGGTCCGCGGTTGTCGATGACGACCTGACCGCCGTCGCCATCGGCGCTGGGATAGGTGGCCGAGCCGCCGATCTCGCGGACGCCGCCGCACGCCTCGACGTGGACGCCGGCGGCGCCGTGGCCTGCGGTCCGCAGCGCACCGGTGTTGTCGACGCGGGCCTGGCCGCCGTCGCCGCCATTGCCGCCGGGGCTGCGGTACGTGCCGAGGAGGCCTTCGAGGCCGCCGTGACCGCCGAGGCTGCGTGCGTCGACAGCGTGTGCGGCCGCGCCCCACGTGACGACCGTGCCGCTGTGGGTGACGTGAACGTTCCCGCCGACCCCGCCGTCGCCGCCCGGACCGCGATGGGTGTGATATCTGCCCGTCCCGTCGCCGCCCTGGCCGCCGGTGCCGCCGCGACCGACGGCCAGCAGGCCGGCGGCGCCGTCGGCGATGGTGGTGACGGCCGCGTCGCTGACCAGGACGACCGAGCCTCCCCACCCGCCTTGGCCGCCTTGGCCGCCGTAGCCGCCGATGCCGAAGTCGTAGTCTTCGCCGTTGCCCCCGCGCCCCCCGCGTCCGCCGCCGGCCTCGACGACGATGCCGGCCGGGGGCGGCGTCACCGCCGGGTCGGCCGCGCCGGTGGTGACGGCACGGTCTTCGTCGGCGAAGACGACCCGCAGGTCGGCCGTTCCGCCGATGCCGCCGGCCTCCCCCCGGATCGGCCCGTTGACGCCGGGTGCACCGTCGTCGGCGGTCCACTTCAGCAGCGCGCCGGGCAGGAAGGGCGCCGGCGTGATGTCGGCGGTGAGCTGCTCGATCCGCACGTCGGTGATCTGTGGGCACTGGAAGTCCACGCCGCTGCGGATGCCCGCGGACTGGTCGGCGCGGAAGATCGCCAGCGGCGGGGTGACCTCGGCGGGCGGATCCGGCGCCGCCCAGACCGGCATGGCCGCCAGCAGCGCGACAGCCAGGGCCGCCACGCTCCGTCGCGGATGGCCGCGACGACGGAGTAATACCATCGCCCCGACCCCCAGCAGGGCCGCGGTGGCCGGCTCGGGGACGGCGGTGGCGTTGAAGTTAGCCTTCAGGATGAGAAAGTCGTCCAGGTCCACCTTCCCGTTGCCGTCGAAGTCGCCCTGGGCCCACGTGCTGCCGGTGCCGAACCCCCTCTTGAAGGCGCTGAAGTCGTCGAGATCCACGTCCCCGTCGTCGTCGGCGTCGCCGGGCCGACCGGGGTAGTAGATTTCCAGGCAGATCGTCCCCAGGCCGTCCTGGACGACGTCGTATTGGAAGCGGTCCGAGCAGGCCGTGAAATCGTACGCCGTCAGCGGCGTGGCTCCCGGGATGGCTTGTCGCAGGAACGCCAGGGCCACTGCCTGCGTCGGGGTCAGGCCCAGGTCGTGGGCGACGGCGAACCGGACCAGCCCCTCGGGTTCCAGGTCGGCGCTGGCGCCGTGGAGCGTGCCGGTCAGGTCGATGCAGTCGAAGGCGCCCCATTCGGTCCCGAGGACGTCGATATCCAGGATGCCCGTGGCCGTCAGCGCCAGGCTGCCCGTTAAGGCGATCGTACTGGCGGCGCCCGGTCCGCCGGGGCTCAGCAGGCCGCCGTTGGTCAGCAGGCCCGACGCGCCCAGGTCGACGGCCCGGCCGGGGGCGAAGACGGCCCCGTCGTGGTTGGTCATCACGTGAGAACCCGCCCCCAGGAGGACGTCGCCGGCGATTACGCCTTCGTTGTCGATGGTTTGGTGGCCCTCGCTCGCCCGGATGGCCGTGCCGCTCAGGGCCCGGATCGTCCCGCGGTTGACCAACGTGGCGCCGCCGTCGATCCACAGGCCGGCGGCGTTGCCGCTGCCGCCCTGGACGGTGCCGGAGTCGATCGTCAGGGTGATGCCCCCGGTGGTCTGGGTGACCACGCCGTGGGCGTCGAGGCCGTGGGCGATCACGTCCCCGTCGACGGTCACCGTGATGGGGCCGGCGTTCTGCCACCAACTGGCGCAGGCGCTCTGGGCGAGGATGCCGTACGCCGCCGGGCCGAACGTCTCGATGCGTCCCCGATGGGTGACGGTGACGTCGTCGGCGGTGCCCGCGCCTCCGCTGCTTCCGATGAACCCGACGCCGATCCCATAGATGTCGGGCAGTTCGAGGCCCGAGGCGCCGGTGGAGCTGTCCAGTGTGGCGTTGCCGAGGGTGTGGGTGATCGCGGCGGCGCCGCCCCCGCCGCCGACGGACTGGGCGAGGATGCCGTGCGCGAATCCCCCGCGGGTGGTGAGGTTGGCGTCGTTGATGACGTCGACGGTTCCGCCGTTGCCGGACCCGCCGTGGCGATAGTGCAGGGTGGTGGCCACCGACAGGGGATTGAATAGCCCCCAGCCGTCCTCGACGTGGATGCCGCCGGTGCCGCCCCCGCCGCCGACGGACTGGGCGAGGATGCCGTGCGCGAAGTGGCCCTGGGTGTCGACGTCGGCGGTGTTGGTGACGGTGACGGCGGCGCCGTGGCCGCCGGTGCCGCCGGTGCCGCCCATGTCGAGTTCGAAGTTGCCGCCGAAGACGGCCAAGATCATCTCGGCGGGATTGGTCAGCACGGAGTATTCGGCTTGGTACGCATTGCCGCCGGCCCCGCCGCCGCCGCCGATGGACTGGGCGAGGATGGCGTGCGCGTGGGCGCCGGCGGTGGCGACGGCGCCGTCGCTGGTGACGGTAACGGCGCCGCCGGAACCGCCGACGCCGCCCAGCCCGCCGATGCTCAGGTTGAGGCTAGGGCTCGGCAGGATGACCTCGCCGATCAGGTCGATCAGGAAGGGGACCTCGATGGTGTAAGCGGCGCTGTCGCCGCCGGTGCCCCCCCCGCCGCCGATGCTCTGAGCGTGCAGGCCGTACGCATAGGCGCCGCCGGTTCGAACGACCGCGTCGTTGGTGATCAGGGCCATCCCGCCGTTTCCGCCACCCCCGCCGGAGCCGCCCAGGGCGACGGAGGCCGACGACGTGCCGGCGACGATGTTGCCGGTGAGGGCGTTGCCCCCCGCCCCGCCGCCGCCGCCGATGGACTGGGCAACGGCGCCGGCGGCGGAGAAGCCGCGTGTGAGGATATCGGCGGTGTTGGTAATCTGCGAGGCCCAGCCGTTCCCCCCGTCGCCGCCACTGCCGCCAACGGCCACGGTCATGGCGACGGCGGGGATGTTGGGCACGCCGACGGCGGTGTTGAGGGCGATGGCGTCGCCGCCGTTGCCCCCGCCCCCGCCGACGACCTGGGCCCACAGGGCCGGGGCGTAGGCGCCGGCGGTGACGACGCGGTCGCTGTTGCGGATGCTGACGCCGTAGGCGTCTCCGCCGCCGCCGCCCTTGCCGCCGATGGCGATGCCGGCGCTGATGGCGACGCCCGCGGCGGCGGATCCGGCCCGCCCGCCGCTGCCGCCGCCGCCGCCGACGGACTGGCCGAACATGCCGGGAGCATAGTCGCCGCTGGTGGTGATGACGGCCATGAGGTGGCGGTCCATGCCGTTGTGGATCTCGACGTCGCCGCCGGCGGCGGCGTTTTCGGCCATTCCGCCGATGCTGACGGCGCCGAACACGCCGATGCTGTTGGTGCCGCCGCCGC
>CAZHRW010000037.1:0-5407 GCA_964535025.1 uncultured Planctomycetales bacterium | reverse complement strand
CTGGCCCACATCCTGACGACACTGCGCAACGTTTCCATCACCGGCAGCAGCGGCGGCGAGGAGTACCTCGTGGACTGCGCCAACCACCTGGCCGCCGCGATCGACGGTACGCCCAATGCCGACGAGGGGGAGGTCGACTACGACGGCACGACCGTCTTCGTGCCGTGGATCGACGTCAATGTGCTGGGCGACAGCTACAGCGCGCGGCTCACCGAGGCCGCCGACGACCATGTGGCGATCACCATCCACGGCCGCAGCGGCAGCGCGGTGCGCAGCCTCTATATCGAACTGGCCACGAGCACACGCCGCAACGTGGTGTTCGACTACGGCATCGCCTCGCGCAGCAAGGTCGTCATGACCGGCAACGCCCGAGTCCTCGGCGTCAACGACCCGCACGAAGCGGATGTCCTGTCGGCGACCTACAGCGATCCGGAGGCCGTCAAGCTCACGGGCAACCCGACGATCGACGGCGACATCTCCACGTGCAACCCCTTCAGCCACGTTTCCGTCACCGGAAATCCCGACATCGGCGGGGAAACCGACTGGGACGCGATCCAGGACCACATCCACACCGGGATCGGCGAGGTGGAGTTCCCGCAGGTCGATCCCACGGTCTTCGAGCCGTTCGCGACGAACATCGTCAA
The DNA here is from genome assembly GCA_964535025.1 of uncultured Planctomycetales bacterium. Lineage (GTDB taxonomy): Bacteria > Planctomycetota > Phycisphaerae > SM23-33 > FEN-1343 > JAAYZK01. Next base: position 4,763 of record CAZHRW010000037.1, on the reverse strand, counting down.
CAGCGCCACCAACACCAGCGGCAACCGGACGTTCGAGAACATCCGCATCGCCGCCGGTACCAACCCGACCTTCTCGGGCAACACCACCCTCCGCGGCGTGGTGTTCATCGAAGCGCCCAACAAGGTCCGCTTCAGCGGCAACCTGGACTTCACCGGCGTGATCGTCACCGAAGACGCCGGCGAAGACGCCTACGACGACAACACCATCCGCTTCACGGGCAACATGACCTCGGCGGGCGTCGAGACCCTGCCCGACGCGCCCCAGTTCGCCGCCCTGCGCGAGATGCCCGGCTCGATGCTCCTGGCGCCGGGGTTCGGCGTGCACTTCACGGGCAACTTCGGCACCGTCAACGGCGCCATGGCCGCCGACAAGTTCGTCCTGACCGGCAACTCGGGCGGCATCGTCCACGGCCCGATCATCTCCTACGGCGATTCGGACTTCACACTGACCGGCAACGCCCACCTCGCCATCGACCGCGGCCACTACCTCCACGCGCCGTCGGGCTTCGTACCCGAGCCGGCGACCGCGGCCCTGCTGGCCGTCGCGGCCGCCGCCCTCGTGCGACCGCGGCGCCGGATGCGATAGCCCGTCGGACGGATCACCTCCATCGGCCGCACTGTTCCCAAGCGAGGTTTTCGCACATCCTGCGCCATGGGCGGCGTGTGGGGGGAATGCCATGGCGAGCGCGTGCCTTCTGGGCGAACGATGGTAAAATGGGAATCAGCCATTCGCGTGGGCAATGAGTTGCCCACCTACCCGTCGTCCTGTCCCCCTTTCGGGCCCCGCCGTAGGGTGGCGCAGGTCGCCGAAGGCGACCTGCCCACGCGAGGGCGGCGGAACCACCGAAAGGCCGCACGCAGCCGGTGGCGAGGCGAGCTGAGGCCGAACCATCGCAAGGCCGCACGCAGCCGGTGGCGAGGCGTGTCGGTGGCCGTTCGCGTGGGCAACACGTTGCCCACCCTTCTACCCGCCGGTCGGACATCATGTCACCATCACGGGTCCCGGCGTCGGGTGGCGCAGGGTGGCGTCGGGTGGCGCAGGGTGGTGTAGAAGCGTGGCGCAGCCGAGCCGGAGGCGAGGCTGCCCACGCGATGGGGCGAACGCTACCCATCGTAACACCCACACGGCCCCCGACGGAGGTTCCCCCTGTCGGGTGTCTCTTTCTCAAATGTCGCACACTCCTGCCGGGGCGGCCGGGTCAGCCTCGAAGGGGCGCCGGACTTTGGCCGGGGGCGCCAGCCCCCGGAACCCGGCCCCCCCCCGATGAGCCCTGAAAGGGCGACAGACTCCTGCCGGGGCACCAGCCCCGTGCGCCGGACGGGGCACCGTTCGCCTCATGTGGCGGCGCCCGCCGACGCGTCGCCTTGACACGCCTGGCGCGAACCGTACCGACGCGTTCCTTCGCCCCTTCGGGGCTCATCGTCTATAAGGGACACCCTCTCCGGGGGCTGACGCCCCCGGCTAAACTCCAACGCCCCTCCGGGGCGGACAGCAACGGCCCCCGTGTTCACCAGCCCCCTACGGCTCACGAGCCAGTGGCCGACTTGCAGCGCACAGTAACGATTCCCGTGTTCATGAGCCCCGCACCGCTCACGCGACGGTGCCCGACTTTCACGCGGCCGAGTTGCCCTACCCGCGCCGCCGTTCACCGCGCCAGCACCTCTGATGAGCCGCTTAGTCATCACGGACGGCCCCCTTCAGCCGTCCAGGCTGTAGTGCTCGAGGACGCGGGCGAGGTTGCCGCCCAGGATCAGTTGTTTCTGCTCGACGGGCAGGCGGGCGAAGAGGATCGGGCCGAGGCCCCAGGCGATGGGCAGGTCCTGGAGGTCCGAGCCGAACATGAGGCGGTCGGCGCCGATCGCGTCGACCAGGCGCTCGCAGGCCCGCGGCGTGTGAAGGGGACAGGAACAGACGTACAGGTTCGGCTGCCGCTTCATCACGTCGGCGTACAGGTCGGTGGCGTGGCCGGTGAAGAAGCACGCGTCGGCGTACGTCGACGCCAGCCGCTCGATCTGCCCCGCACCGCCCCAGTTGTGGTTGAGGATGATCCACCGGTGCTCGTGGGCCCAGCGGCAGGGCACGTCGATCAGCGGGCCCTCGTCGGGATAGCCCTGGTAGAAGGGGATCAGCTTGATCCCGCGCAGGCCCATGGCCGCGCCGCGCTCGAGCTCGGCGAGCATGTCGGCTTCGCCGCGATGGGGGTTGAGCGTGACGAAGCCGACGAAGCGGTCCGGGTAGCGCCGTACGGCCTCGGCGGTGATGTCGTTGCCGAACCGCTCGTCGCTGTGGATGCCCGGGAAGGCGAACGCGCAGACCTTCCGCGTGCCCAGGCGGTCCATCTCGGCGACGATGGCGTCGAGGTCGCAGTCGGGCAGGTGGTACGAGGCGCTGCGCCCGCCCAGGTGGCCGTGATTGTCGAGGAAGGTCATCTCCGGCGGCCGCCGTCCGGAGCGGCCGAACGCGACGTAGTCGTCGGCCGGCGGGGGCGGCTCGACGGTCGGGTGGTCGGGCCCGCACCAGGCGATCAGCCCGCGCATCGTGTCCCCGGCGATCGCCCGCTTGTCGTCGTCGCTGATGTCCGCCGCCGTCAGCGTCGCCAGTGTCGGGCCCTGGCCGAGCGCCGGCCAGTTGGACCCGAAGATCAGCCGTCCGGCGCCCCAGGTGCGTGTGATGAACTCGATGCAGTGGTGGAGCCAGCAGCCGCTCAGCTCGATCCGCAGGTTCTCGCAGGCGTCCAGGGCCCGCTGGAGCGTGCGGTTGGTCGAGCGGATGCGGAACTCGCTGACGATCACCGGCAGGGACGGCCACCGCCGGCAGAGGTCGACGACGGCGTTCCAGTCGGTGAGGTCCTGGCCGAGGCCGCCGCGGTGGACGGCGCTGTAGTTGACGACCACCGGCACGCCGGCCGCGGCGAGCGGCTCGCAGAAGCGGTCGACCGCCCAGTCGGCCAGCGTGAAGCTGTACTGGGCCGGATAGAGGAACACGGCGCCGACCCGGCGGCGGCGCATCTCGGCGACGACCGCCTCGCCGGCCGGCTGCTCGTCGGCGGACGCGTGGGGCAGCGCGGCCCAGGCGGGGTGCAGGCGAGGACGGCCGGCGGTGACGTCGAGGATCCGCGCGTTGCCGTCGGCGGGGTGGTTCTCGCGGCTGAGGCTGTCGACCACCAGGGCCTCGGCGATGCCGAAGTGGTCCATCTCGCCGGCGAGGTCGTCGGCGGTGTGCAAGCCGTCCGGCTGAAGCTTGAGGTGACGGCCGACGACGCAGTTGGCGTCGAAAACGTTCCAGTGCTCGTTCATGAGCCGATTCGCTCCCGCAGCCCTCTATAGCTCGCGGGCCGCATCACGTCAACGGGCGCGCATCCCGTTTTGGTGGTCACTTTGTCGCCGCAAACAGCCACGGCCAGGAGAGCCACAAAGGGCACAAAGAACGCGACAGCAAGAACGGCAACAGCTTGTGCCACAGAGGGCACGGCTTGCACGCCGAAGCCTTGGCGGAGGCGGGAGAACACAGAGAGATTAAATTCACGAGACTTGTTGTCGTTTCTCTCTGTGACCTCAGTGGCCTCTGTGGCTGGCTGTGTCGTTGCTGTTCTTGCCGTTTTAGTCTTTGTGGCTATCTCCGTCGTCAACATCACCAGCCCCCGACCAACCACGGAAATGGGAGGACATCCTCAAAAAGGGCCGCCGGGCCGGGCGCGGCAAGCGCCCGGCTCGGCGGCTGCGGTATCGGCCTCCAAGACGGTACCGATACGTTCCTCGCTTATACCTTCATGGCCGGGCCCGATGCCCGGCACGTTCAACAGTCAACCGATCTAAGGCGCCGCGCTGGCGCCGAAGTTGGTCTTGAGGATGGCGAAGTCGTCGAGGTCGACATCCCCGTCGACGTCGAAATCGCCCTGCGCCCAGCCGCTGCCGACGCCGAAGTTGATCTTGAGGATGGCGAAGTCGTCGAGGTCGACATCCCCGTCCAGGTCGGCGTCGCCGAAGTACGTCCCGCGGTCGGTCGGGTCGCCGCCGACGAAGACAAGATCCTCGACGATCGTCGTCAGGTCGTCATCGTCGACGGTCCCGTCGCCGTTGAGGTCGTAGAGCGACCCCGTCAGTCCGCCCTGGATGGCGGCGCCCTCGAGGTCGATGTCATCGGCGTCGACGTCCTGGTCGAAGTCCAGGTCGCCGAGCATCCAGTCGCCGAAGTTGATCCCGGAGACCCACTGGCCGCTGTTGACCGTCACCGTGTGCGATCCGCCGGACGGGGCCGTGATCCGCCAGAGCGGGTCGGCCACCTGGCGGACGGTGTAGCTACCGGGTGCGAGATTCACCAGCGTGTACTGGCCGGTGCTACTGGTCACGGCGGACGGTTCGCCGACGTCGAGTTGGCCGTTGTTGTTGAGGTCGGCGTAGACGGTAAACCCGGCCAGGCGGGGCTCGGCGGCGTCGAGGGCGCCGTCGGCGTTGACGTCCCAGACCTTGGTGCCCGAGATGCTGCCGACGGAGGCCAGTTTGACGCGGTAGTCCTCGACCTCGCCGTCGGGGGCGGCGCCGCCGGGGGCGAGGCCGCCGGCCGAGGACAGGCGGAACCGGGCGTAGCTGACGCGGACCGGCCCGGGCGCCATGGCCGGCAGGGTGAAGGTGAGGGTATTGAGGCCGGGGTTGACGGGCGCGGCGGCGAAGATCTGCTCGCCGGCGTCGGTCCAGTCGCCGTCGGCGTTGTAGTCGATCCAGGCATCGAGCATGCCGGCCTGGGAGGCGACCACGTCGACTTT
>CAZHRW010000036.1:0-11560 GCA_964535025.1 uncultured Planctomycetales bacterium | reverse complement strand
TATGCTTGCCGACCGGCCCGTTTGACGGGTTTTGCGAGGTGTGGAATTGTGCTAACTGATTGAGGGGCAATAGCCTAAGTCTCAAAACGCAGGGGCGGAGTACCTCCCGATCCGGCTGTTAGGGTGAGGGGATGACCCTTTGTGTGGCCCTCAGCCCGTCTCGTCGCGGCTGTGGATTTCCGGCGCCGCCATCAGCCCATCGCGGCCCCTGGGCGTCGATCAGGCCTGTCGAACGGCCCGCGGCCTGGCCGTTCGCGGCCGGGGTGAGCGGCGGCGCGGTGAAACGACCGCCGGCGCGGGAGAAGGGCGGTCGGGCGCGGGCGCGCCCGGCGTCAGGGGTAAGGCGAAGGCGCACGGCGTGCAACGACTGTTGTGGTAACGCGTTGTGAAGCTCAGCCTTCCGGGTGGCCGTGGGGGCGCAGGCCTGGTCCGCTGGAGGGGATCCTCTCAGGGTGAAGGGGGTGCCGCACGCGGCGCCGGCGGGCGGGCGCGCGGGCCCAAGGCCGATGCGCCGGGGACGGTGTGTTGCGGCGGGGGCGAAGCGGCCGGGTTCGGCGCGGGGGGGATGTCTGGCAACCATTGTAAGGAAAGTCGGTTAGCGTAGGGCGAAACGGGTGATTGTCTGTCGCAGGGGTGGCTGCGGCGGTCGGTCGGGCGGGTCATGGTTGGTCGGCGCAGGCCGCGGGGGTGCTGTCGGGGTTGCGGAGACGGTCGAAAGAGTGCCGGTGAACGTTTCGGGGCCCGGGGGCCGGCCCTGGGGCGGAAGTTCAGCGGGCGTAGGGGGTTGCCGAAAGGCGTGCCTTAGCGTTGCTGGTGGGCCTTGAGGGCCAGTGTGCGGGCGAGGTCACGGAGGTAGAGGCGGCCGGCGCGGGCGCTGGTGAGGATGGCTTCGCCGTCGTCGCCGCCGGCCAGTTCGAGGATCATCCCGCCGGCGAAGGGGGCGCGGCAGAGGTGGCTGACGAGCGCCGGCCAGTCGATGCTGCCGCGGCCGGGGGGCAGGTGGTCGTCGCGGTCGCCGCGATTGTCGTTGACGTGCACCATCCACAGGTGGCCGGAGAGTTTATCGACGACCGCGGGCAGGTCGCCGCCGAGGAAGGCGTGGCCGGTGTCCAGGCAGATGCCCACGCCGCCGGCGTCCATCGCCCCCAGCAGCCACAGCAGTTCGGACACCGGCCCGGCGAACAGGTGGGGCAGCATGTTTTCCAGGACCAGCGCCACGCCCAACTCGCGGCAGCGGGCGGCGACGGCGTTGAGGACGCCGACGGCGTTGGCCCGCCGTTCGGCGCGTTCCTGGCGGTCGAAGCCGCCCCGCTCGGGGCCGGGGTGGAGGACGAAGTACCGCACCTGCAGGGCCGCGGCGGCCTCGGCAGCCCGCAGGAGGTCGTCGCGGGAGCGGTTGCGCACCGCCGCGTCGGGGGCGGTGATGTCGTTGTCGTAGCGGAACGGGGCGTGGAAGGAATAGGCCTCCATCCCCAGCTCGCGGATGCGGCGGCACGCGGCCCGCACCGCGTCGAGGTCGTGGTAGTCGAGGTGCTCGGGCGAGGAGCACACCTCGATCATGCTGAAGCCCGCGTGGCAGATCCGTTCGAGGCAGTCGAAGATGCTGATATCGTGGAAACACCCGGTCGACAGTCCCATCGGCCAGTCATACATGGCTCATCCTCCGGGCGAGAAGGTCGTCGCGGATCGCGTCCAGCGCGCCGGTGCACGCATCGGCGGGGCAGTCGCCCGCGTCGCGGGTGGTGCGGCAGGTGAAGTCGGCCAGGTCGTCGCGGCCGGTGACGACGGCGGCGGCGAACAGGCGGGTGTAGAACTCGGCGCGGCTGGTCGCGTCGTAGCGGTACCAGTAGCCGCCCCAGCCGTGGTCCCGCTCGTACTTCGAGCGGATCAGCCCGGCGATGTGCCGCGGGTGCCAGCCGCGACCCAGCAGCAGCCGCACCACGCGGCGGAGGTGGCCGGGTTGCAGCAGCAGGTCGCACGGCCGCTCGAGCACCCGGCGGCCGCACGGCGGCAGGGTCGAGGTGTCGAAGCGGTCGTAGGTGTCGCCCCAGCGGTCGGGCGGCTCGGCGGGGCGGCTGTAGAACCACGCGTGGAACGCCGCCAGGTCGCTGCCGCGATAGGCCTCGGCCAGGGCGGCGGTGCCGTCGGAGGCGTCGGGGATCGCGGTCTCGGCGGTCGCCGCCAGGGCGCGGGTGCGGCCGAGCGAGACCATCGTGGCCAGCGCGTCGTCGAGGTCGGCGGCGCCGTCGCCGAGGGGGATGAGGAACATCGCGGGCATCCGGTCGACCAGCTCGCCGCCGAGGACGTCGCGGCGCTGGCGGGGCTTGTGGTACACGCTGAACGGCACGCGGACGCTTCGCAGGTGCAGCGGGTCGGCGTACTCGGAGATATCGAGGCTGATCAGCTCGGCGCCCCGCCGGCCGTCGCCGGCGCGGACGGCCGTCGCCTCGACCGGCACGCCGTCGACGGCGGCGACCCGCTCGCGGACGCGGTGGCAGAGGTACTCGGCCAGTCGTCCCAGGGCGTCCCACGCCCGGCCGAGCTCCGGCGACACCCGCCAGCCGGGCGGCCAGTATCGCCGGCGGTAGCGGCCTTCAAGCGATCGCGGCAGCCGTCCGAGGGCCGCCAGGTGGTCGAAGGCGGCGCCGCGGCGCTCGACCGACCAGATGAGGTGGTGCCCGCAGCCGCTGAGCAGGTGCAGCGGGCGGATGGCGAACGCCGCCAGCAGCTCGGTCAGGGCCGCGACGACCGGCTCGAGCAGGGCGAAGGTCCGCCGCGGGTGGAGGTAAGGCTCGGCGGGGAAGGTGAAGTTGACGTAGTCGATATCGACGTGGGCCAGCAGCACCCGGCGGTCCCACAGCGAGCGGCCGATGTCGAGGCCTTGCTCGAGGTAGTGGTCGAACTGTTCGATCGGCCGGGGGTCGAACTGCAGGTGGGCCGGGCCGGAGGCGGTGAGGTACGCGGCGGTGGTTTCGGCGAGGGTCTCACCGCCGCAGAAGCGCAGCATCCGCCGGCGGACGTGCTCGCTGCGGTAGTAGTCGGCGAGGGTGGTCATCGGTCCCCTGGCGGTCGGCCTCCGCGGGCCTCCACGGGACATTGTAGGCGGCCGCGGACAGCCCGACCCGCGGCGGGGTGCTACCATGACATCGGAGGCGCCATCATGCCCGAACTGCCCGACGTCGCCGGCTTCCGGCGTTACCTCGACGCCACGTCGCTGCACCAGCGGATCGCCTCGACGAGCTGCCGCGATGCGCGGTTCGTCAAGGGCCTGTCGCTCCAGGCGCTCCAGCGGCGGCTCAAGGACGCCGAGCTGGCCGCCACGCGGCGATGGGGCAAGTGGCTGTTCGCCCCGCTCTCCACGGCCGGGGCGCTGGTGCTGCACTTCGGCATGACCGGCGCGCTGGACTACGCCGCCGGCGACGACGAGCCGGACCACGCGCGGCTGGTGCTGCACTTCGCCAACGGCCGTCGCCTGGCGATCATCTCGCAGCGGATGATCGGGCAGGTCTCGTGGACCGAAGACGTCGACGCCTTCGCCGCCGACCACGACCTCGGCCCCGACGCCCTGGACGACGGGCTGGACCGGTCGGACTTCATCACGCGGCTGCGCGGGCGGCGCGGGGCGGTCAAGCCCGCCCTGATGAACCAGGCCGTCGTCGCGGGGATCGGGAACGTCTACGCCGACGAGATCCTCTTCCAGGCGAAGCTCCACCCGGCGACGGCGGTGGACGACCTCGACGACGATCGGCTGGGCGGGCTGTACACGGTGATGCGCCGCGTGCTCCACACCGCCGCCCGCAAGGGCGGCGACGGCGAGCGGGCCCCGCGCCGCTGGCTGCTCAGGCGGCGCGGCGCCGGGGAAACCTGCCCCCGCTGCGGCGGGCCGCTGGAGACCGTCAAGGTCGGCGGACGGACGGCGTGGTTGTGTCCGCGCTGTCAGCGGAAGGCGGCCCGGGGGACCGCGGGATGAATCGGCCCTCGCCGGCGGAGGAACTGGCCCGCCTGGCCGCGGGGATCCGCCGCTGCAGGAAGTGCCCGCTGTGCGAAAGCCGGACCCATGCCGTGCCGGGCGCCGGCGACGCGGACGCGTCGATCCTGCTCGTCGGCGAGGCGCCGGGGGTGCTGGAGGACCGGACCGGCCGGCCGTTCGTGGGCCGGTCGGGGCGACTGCTCGATAAGCTGCTGGCCGAGGCGCACCTGGAGCGGTCGCGGCTGTTTATCACCTCGGCGGTCAAGTGTCGGCCGCCGAACAACCGCACCCCGCGCGTGGATGAATTGCGGATCTGCCGCGAGACGTGGCTGGTCGGGCAGATGGCGTGCATCGACCCGGCGCTGGTGATCCTGCTGGGGCGGACGGCGATCCGCAGCGTCCTGGGCGAGGCGCCGACCCTGGCGCGGGTGCACGGGCGGATCCGCCGGCGGGGCGGACGGCGGTTTGTGCTGACGTATCACCCGTCGGCGGCCCTGCGGAGCCGCGAGGTCGCCGAGCGGCTCCGCGCGGACCTGGCGGGCGTGGCGCGCGTATGATTGGATCGGGACCCGAGACGCCCAACGAGGAGCACTATGGCACATCAGGCATTGAACAGCAGCGCCCTGTGGCGCCGCTGCGATCCGGCCGCGCTGCCCTTCGAGACCACCAGCGACATCGAGCCGCTGGCGGAGATCGTCGGTCAGCCGCGAGCGATCGAGGCGGTGCGGTTCGGCATCGACATCGACCAGCACGGCTACAACGTCTTCGCCCTGGGCCCGCCGGGCGTGGGGAAGTTGAGCCTGGTCCGCCAGTTCCTCCAGACCCGCGCCGCCGGCGAGCCGACACCGAGCGACTGGTGCTACGTCAACAACTTCGACGAGCCCCACAAGCCCCGCGCCCTTCAACTGCCGCCCGGGCAGGGCCGCAAGCTGGGCAAGGACATGGAGGCCCTCGTCGAGGACGCGACCGGCGCGCTGAACGCGGCGTTCGAGTCCGACGGCTACCAGCAGCGGCAGCAGGACCTCCAGCAGCAGTTCGCCGACCAGCAGAAGTCGTCGTTCGAGCGGATCCAGGAGGAGGCCAAGCAAAAGGGCCTGGCGGTGATCCAGGCGCCGCAGGGGTTGGGCATCCTGCCGCTGGACGAGAACGACAAGCCCATGTCGCCCAAGCGGATCGAGAAGCTCTCCGACGAGGACCGCGCCGAGCTCGAGCAGCGGGCCGAGCAGCTCCAGCAGCACATGCAGGGCATCCTCCAGGAGGCCCCGCGGATGCAGCGGAGGGTCCGCCAGCAGCTCAAGGAGCTCAACGAGGAAGTCGCCGCCGAGGCGCTGGGGCCGCTGATCGACGACCTCAAGCGGGCGTACGCCGACGTCGACGGGGTCGAGGCGTACCTCGACGCGGTCCGGCAGGACATGATCGACAACGCCGAGGCGATCCTCAAGGTCCAGCAGGCCGCCCAGGAGCCCACCGGTGACGCGGCCGACCAGGCCGGCGGCCCCTCGGGCGCAGCGGGGCAGGTCCAGCCGCCGGTCCCGCCGGCGATGGCCGCGGCGGCGCTGCTGCGGCAGTACCGCGTGAACGTTCTGGTCAGCCACGACCACGACGGCGGCGCACCGCTGGTCTACGAGGACCACCCCAACTACCCCAACCTGCTCGGGCGGGTCGAGCACATGGTCCAGATGGGCGCCCTGGTCGCCGACTTCAACCTCATCAAGCCCGGCGCCCTGCACCGGGCCAACGGCGGCTACCTCGTCCTCGACGCCCACAAGCTGCTGATGGCGCCGCAACTGTGGGAGGGCCTCAAGCGCGCCCTGCGGGCCGAGGAGATCCGCATCGAGTCGCTCTACGAGTCGATCGGCCTGATCCAGACCGTCTCGCTGGAGCCGGAGCCGATCCCCCTGCGGGTCAAGGTGGTGGTCATGGGCCGTCCGATCCTCTACCACCTGCTGCGGGAGTTCGACGAGGAGTTCGCCGAGCTGTTCAAGGTCGCCGCCGACTTCGACACCGAGATGGACTGGGACGAGTCGCCCGACCTGTACGCCCACCTGATCGCCACGCTGGTGCACAAGGACGGCCTGCGGCCGTTCGACCGCACGGCCGTCGCGCGGGTCATCGAGCAGAGCGCGCGGTTCGCCGAGGATACACGCAAGCTCTCGGTCCACATGCGCTCCGTCGCCGACCTGCTCCACGAGGCCAGCCACTGGGCCGCCCAGGCCGGCAGCGACACCGTCGGCGCCGAGCACGTCGATCGGGCCATCGACGCCCAGATCTTCCGCTTCGACCGCGTCGCCGAGCGGCTGCGGGAGGCGATCGGTCGCGGGCTGCTGCTGATCGACACCGACGGCGCCGCCGTCGGCCAGATCAACGGCCTGGCGGTGATGAAGGTCGGCGACCTGATGTTCGGCCGTCCGTCGCGGATCACCGCCCGCGTGCGGGTGGGGGCGGGCAAGGTGATCGACATCGAGCGGGAGGTCGACCTGGCCGAGTCCACCCACTCCAAGGGCGTGCTGATCCTCTCGGGGTTCCTCGCCGCCCGCTACGCGCGCCGGCAGCCGCTGGCGCTGTCGGCCAGCCTGGTCTTCGAGCAGTCGTACGGCCAGATCGGCGGCGACAGCGCTTCGCTGGCCGAGCTGCTGGCGCTGCTGTCGGGGATCGCCGACGTGCCGCTGCGGCAGGATCTGGCGGTCACCGGCTCGGTCAACCAGCACGGCATGGTCCAGGCGATCGGGGCGGTCAACGAGAAGATCGAGGGGTTCTACGACGTCTGCAACGCCCGGGGCCTGACCGGCCGGCAGGGCGTGGTGATCCCCGCGTCCAACGCCCAGCACCTGATGCTCCGCCGCGATGTGGTCGAGGCCGTCGACGCCGGGCGGTTCGGCGTGCACACCGTCGAGACCGTCGACGACGCGGTCGACCTGATGACCGAGCTGTCGCCCGGGCAGGCCGACGCCGAAGGCCGCTACCCGCCCGACAGCTTCAACGGCCGCGTCGCCGCGGTCCTGGAGACCTTCGCCCGGCAGCGCAGGCAGTTCGCGCCGGGCGAGGCGAAAGAGGAGGGCGAAGCCTAATGCCCTTCGGGAAATCCGAAGCACGAAACCCGAAAAGCGAAACAAATCTCAAACGGCGAAACGGAAAAGCACTAAACGACAGGGCTCGGCCGTTTTGATGTTTGCCGTCTTAGCCGTTTGAGATTTGTTTCGTGTTTCGTGCCTCGGATTTCGTATTTCCGGCTCGAGGAATGGTGGTCAAATACTACATCAAGGACGTCGTCTTCGGCGCCAACGACGGGATCATCACGACGTTCGCGGTCGTCGCCGGCGTGATCGGCGGGGGGCTGTCGACGCGGGCGGTGCTGATCGTGGGGCTGGCGTCGCTGTTGGCTGACGGGCTGTCGATGGCCGCCAGCAACTACCTGGGCAGCCGGTCGGAGCGGGCGGTCCTCGACAACGACGGCGGGGGCGGCCCGACGGGCGTGCCGACGGTGCCGGGGATCTCGGCGCTGCTGACGCTCGCGGCGTTCGTCGGGGCCGGGGCGGTGCCGCTGGCGGCGTACGCGCTGCTCGGCGGCGACAGCGACGGGACGCTCGCCGGGACCGCCGCCGCCACGCTGGCCGTCCTGTTCGTGGTGGGCGCCGCCCGGAGCATCGTCACCAAGCGCCCCGCCTGGCGGGCCGGCGTCGAGATGATGCTCATCGGCGGCGCCTCGGCCGCCGTGGCGTACGTCGTGGGGTACCTGGTCAGCGCCCGCCTGTAGGCACCGGTCGGGGCCGGGGCGCCAACGCGAGGGCGTCCGGGGCGTGTCGATTTCGTCCAATCCGCCCATTTGGCCATCCGCGCCGCGTAGCATTGTCCTGGAGGACCAGTCGGCGAACGGGGTGCCGGAGGGGCCCCGTCCGTCGACGATGAGGGCGAAAGCCAGGCCCTGCCATGCTCGCCGGCAGGTCGAAACTTACACGGTCGGCGAGGGCGCCGCCCGCCGCGGAGCGCATGGGAAAGGCGAGGGGCCCCGGCCTGTTGGGGCCGAAGGCGCTCTCGCCTCGGGCGGCTTGGGCGGCGGCGGTCAGGCGCAGCCGCAGACCTCTTCGAGCACTTCGCCGGCCAACTCGTCGGCGTGGGCGCGGGCGCTGATGTCGCCCAGCGACACCAGCCCCACGGGTGTGCCCGATCCGTCCTGGACGATCAGCCGGCGGATCTTCTGTTCCTTCATCCGCTGGGCGATCGTCTCGACGTCGTCGTCGGTCCGGCAGAAGATCGGGTTGGACGTCATGACCTCCTGGACCTGGGTCGTTCGGGGGTCCTTTTCGAGGGCGATCCCGCGGATCACGATGTCGCGGTCCGTCACGGTTCCGACGACCCGGCCGCCCTCGCTGACCGCCAGGCAGCCGACGTCGTGCTTGTCCATCAGCATCGCCGCTTCCGACACGGTGTTGTCCGGGGTGACCCATTCCAACGTTTCCGTCATGATCTCCTGAACCTTCATGGTTGCCTCCTGCTCTACCAAAGAAGTTGACAAGGGAAGCGCATGGGCTCCACTGGTAATGGTAGGCGCGGAGACGCCAGCGGTGGCGGGTCGCGCGGGATTTCGACCCGCCACCGCGGGGTGGGATCATCCAAGCGGCGAGATCGCCCAGCCTTCGAGCACAACCGTCGCCCCGTCGTCGGCCGTACGGCGGCGGCGTCGGAGGCGCCGGCGGACGGGGACTGTGTCGGCGGCCTCGAGCGGCTCGTCGGCGGCCAGCAGGTCCACCGGCTCGTCCACCGCCGCCGCCGCGGCGCTGCCGAAGTGCCGCTTGAGAATCGAGAAATCGTCCAGGTCGACCGTGCCGTTGCCGTCGAAGTCGCCCTGACCCCAGCCGGCGCCGGTGTTGCCGAAGTTGGTCTTGAGGATCGCGAAGTCGTCGAGGTCCACGTCCCCGTCCAGGTCGGCGTCGCCGGGCTTACGGACGGAGAAGTCGATGGCCACGTCGAAGGAGCCGCTGCCGCTGTTGAACACCATGGAGGTAACGCCGGCGGCGTAGACGTGGCCCGCCTGGGCGTTGGTGATGCTGAAGGAAATGGGTGCGCCCGGGGTGTGGGCGCCGGCGCTGCCCAGCCGTTGACCGGTCGTGTCGTTCCAGAGCACCAGGCTGGATTCCAGGCTGGCGTCGGGCCGCTTGATCGTCACAGTCAAATCACCATAGGCGGCCGTGGGCGGCGCGGTGAACAGGAAGTAGTTCGCATCGGCGGGGTTGGTCAGCGTTCCGCTGCCCAGGCCGGTCCCGTCGGCGTTGACCGGCACGGTCGTGTACGACATGGCGTCAATGTCCATCGACAAGCTGATCGTGCCGGTGGCGCCGTTGCGGTCGGAGGCCACGAGGTAGTAGCGGGTGTGGGCGGCGATCGGCGCGGTGAACGTGGCGGCCGTGTCGCCGTCGGTGTTGACGTCGTAAGCGAGGCGGGTGTTCGTGGCGACCTCGTAGAGGCCGAGCACCGGCGCCAGGCCATCCCCCGTGACGGTGAAGACGGCGTCGGGATCGGCCACGTCGGAGGCGAACATCCACCCGTCCCAGTCGCCGGCTTCGGACAGGGCGAAGCCCTGCTGCCGGTCGCCGTGGACGTCCGGCATGGTCCAGAAGTCGTGGCCGCCGGGATAGGTGCCGGGGACGACCTGGCCCCAGTCGACGGCCAGGTCGAACGTGCCGGTCGTGGCGTGGTTCTCGGCCAGGACGGCGAGGGAATAGGCCTCGCCGGGCGTCAGGCCGGTGAGGCTGAGGGTCTCGGCGACGCCGACGGCCTGGCTGAAGGCGTGGGCGACCTCGTTGCCCGACCCGTCGAACAGGGCGATGGCCGGATCGAAGCCCGTGCTGGGCGTCACCGTGATCTCGAGCGTGCCGTCCGTATCGGCCGGGGCGGTCAGGCGGTAGAAGTCGGTGTCGTTGGCGGTGATGGACTGTCCGGTGCGCTGGCCGTCGCCATTGGCATCCAGCGGCACGGTCATGCCGGACGAGGTGCCGGGCGCCTGGACGAGGATCTCCACGTCGCCGGAGTTGGTCCGCGTCGCGTCGGCCGCGGCGATGATATAGGGCGTCCAGCCGTCGAGGGCGACGGTCACCCGGGCGGTCGTCTCGTCGCCGTGGTCGCGGTTGAAGGCCAGTTGCTCCCCGGTCGACGGATCGTAGACGGCCACGACGGGGTCGACCGTCCCGCTGAGGCGGTTGACGGTGATGGTGTAGTCGCCGGTCCAGCCGGAGTCGCCGGCGAAGCGGTAGCTGTCGGTGTCGTTGGTGCTGATGTAGGCGCCGAAGCTCTGGGTGTCCGGGCTGAGGCCGTGCGGGCCGTCGAAGTAGAGGTAGCCTTCGGCATTCGTCAGCGTGCCCGGCACGGCCATGGAGAAGTCGACGGTGAGCTCGAAGTTGCCGGTGCCGTTGAAGTCGTGGTCGGCTACGGCGATGTAGAAGATCTCGCCGGGCTCGACGTTCGAGAAATGGGCCGTTTCCGGCCCGGCGGCGGTGTAGGCGATGACCTCGGGCTTGGCGTCGTCGAGGCCGCGCCAGACCTGCAGGCGGGTCTGCAGATCCGTGGCGATCTCGCTCAGCGTGATGTCCAGGTCGCCGGACGCCTGGGGCGGGGCGGTCACGCGGTAGTAGTCGGTGTCTTCGTCGGTATTGATCAGCCCGGTGACGGACGCGTCACCGTTGTCGTCGGGGGTGAGCGTCGCGGTATAGGACGCATAGCTGCCTTCGATATGGACGTCCAGTTCGCCCGTGGCGTCTTCCTCTTCGTCCCAGACCTCCACGATGTAGCTGTTCCAGTGGCCGCTGTTGGCCAGGGTGATGCTGGCCTCGGTGCCGGCGCCCGAGCCGCTGTCCATGTGGAGCATTTCACCGGTGGCGCGGTCGTAGACGGCCAGGGCGCCGTTGACGGCCGAGCCCTCGGCGTCGGTCGTGATGGTGAAGGTGCCGTCGGTCTGCTCTTCGTTGAAGATGAAGGTGTCGTGGTCGGCGGCCCAGTTGATGTAGGACGCCTCGTGGTGGTAGTCGCTGTAGGGGCTGAGGCTGCGGAAGCCTTCGATGGTGATGGGGTTGTTGACGGCCCAGACGGCGATGTCGTCGACGTACCAGCCTTCATAGTTGTTGTAGGTTGCATCGCGGGTGTCGAAGACGAACCGCAGGCGGACGTTCTTGCCGGCAAAGGCCGTCAGGTCGGCGGTGGCCTTCCGCCAGCCCCGGAGGGTGTTGTAGCTCAGCCCGTCGGACTTGGACAGGACGGTGGTGTAGCTGCCGGTGTCGGGGTCGTAGACCTGGGCGCGGATGTCGTCGCCGGTGGGGGACGAATCGACGTGGCAGAAGTAGTTGAACGACAGGGCCACCGGCTCGTCGGGCAGTTCGATCCGCTTGGTGTAGAACACGCCCGCCGAGTCACCGATGTCGTAGTCCCAGTGGCCCTCGGCCTTGTCCCAGCGGGCGTAGTGCATGGCATGGGTGCCGCTGTGGCCGAGGTCGCCGCCGCGGGTGGTGGTCAGGTGCCACAGCCCGTCGTTGGGCGCCCAGGCGGTGTCGTTGATGATGTCCATCGCGCCGTCGCCGTGCTCGAAGTCGGCGTGGAAGATCC
>CAZHRW010000035.1:0-29320 GCA_964535025.1 uncultured Planctomycetales bacterium | reverse complement strand
GCGGTTCCGCCGGGGGGCCGCCCCCGGGGGCGCCCGCCGCCGCTACCTGCCGATCCTCCAGCGCATGTACCGCCGCGGCGGCGAAAGCTTCCGAATCCTCGCCGAACAGGACGGCCACAGCGGCTACGCCATGACCACCGACGCCGGAACGCTCGACCTGCACTTCCTGGCCAAGGGCGAAAGCCACCACCTGCCGATCGCCCTGGCGTCGATGGTCAGCAAGTACCTCCGCGAGCTGTTCATGCGGTTGCTCAACCGCTTCTGGGCCGAGCGCGTCGGCGATCGCCTGGTCCCCACCGCCGGGTACTACACCGACGGCCAACGCTTCCTGGCCGACATCGACCAGGCGCTGGCCGCGATGAACGTGGACCGCCGGCTGCTCATCCGTTCCCGCTAGGTGGACCAAACACCTTGGACGGCTGAAACCGCCCCTGCCCGGCCTTTCCCACGGCGACGAGCTGTCCGCTCTCGTCCAGGGCCGCCGCCTCGCCGGCGATCTGGCCGCAGGGAACGGCGCGGCCGTGGAGGACGTCTTCGAGTGCCGCGGCATCCAGCGTGATCGCCGGCCAGTCGGCGACGGCCAGGCGGGCCGGGCGGACGTGGTCGGCGAGCGTCTCGCCCGTGAGGCGGGCCGGGTCGACGGCGTCGTCGATCGTGAAGGCCCCGACGGCCGTCCGGCGGAGCACCGAGCAGTACGCCCCGCAGCCGAGCCGGGCGCCGAGGTCGCGGGCGATCGAGCGGATGTACGTGCCCTTGCCGCAGTCGATCCGCACCCGCGCACGGCGGCCGTCGAACTCGAGCAGCTCGACAGCATCCACGCGAACGGTCCGCGCCGGCAGGTCCACCGCCTGATCGGCCCGCGCCAGGGCGTAGGCGCGCCGCCCGTGGACGTGCACCGCCGAATGGGCGGGGGGGATCTGCTCGATGTCGCCGACGAACGCCCCGAGCGCCTCGCGCAGCGCGTCGGCCGACGGGGGCGGGCGGTCCGTCTCGGTCAGCGTGCCGGTGGGGTCGTCGGTGGTGGAGGTGGCCCCGAAGGTGATCTCCGCCTCGTAGCGCTTTGCGCCGGCCGCGATGGTGTCGGCCAGGCGCGTGGCGGGCCCCAGGCACACCACCAGCACGCCCGTGGCGAACGGGTCCAGCGTGCCGGCGTGGCCCACCTTCGTCCGTCGCGGCGCCAGCCGTCGCACGCGGGCGACCATGTCGTGGCTGGTCGGCCCGGCGGGCTTGTCGAGGATGATCAGGCCGAACATGACAGGAGCATACTGAGCGGGACGGCGAATATCGACTGGCATTACCGGATCTGGACGCAGGCTGTCGCCCCAAGGTCACCCAACGCCTAAGGCATTCCCCCCCAGGCGATGCGGGAAACCTAATGCCTTGTCGCAGCGCGACCCGATGAATCATCGGACGGGGCGGCGGCCATCAGGGGTCCTGCCGCCCGCCTGATCGAGAGCACCAACGGGAACGTGACATGGAAGTATTCGGGCCCCAAACGCACATGCCGCCCGACGTGGAGATGGGCAGGCGGTATTTCACGCTCGAACAGGCCAACCGGGCGCTGGTCCTGGTGCGCCGGATCCTCGCCGACGTCCTGGACGATTACCAGCGCGTCCTGGACGAACAGGAAATGCTCGATCTCTATCAGCGCAAGGGCCCGGAGGAAAACGTTCGGTCGACCCGGGGGCGGATCATCCGCCTGGTCGAGCGGCTTCAGTCGTATTCCGACGAACTGACGGAAATCGGCGTCGAGATGAAGGACTGGGCCGCCGGCATGGTCGACTTCCCCGCCTGGGTCGACGGCCGCGAGATCCAGTACTGCTGGCAGTACGGCGAAGACGGCATCCTCTACTGGCACGAAGTCGACGACGGCTGCGCCGGCCGCCGCAGGATCGAGCCCCTCCCCATCACCACGTGAGACCGTCGCGGGGCGTGCGACCACCCCACAGCCCTCCCAAAAAGTGATACAGTCGTCCTTGACGGATCACCCGCATGTGATAAAATACCTGTGTATTCACTTTAGGGACCGCGTCGTGCGGATCCTGGACATCGCATCGTGACTTGGGATTGAAAGGGTATCAGATGAAAGCGGGAATCGTCGCACTGCTCGTTGTCCTCCTTGCTTCCGCGGCGGTCGCGGGGATCAACACGGACAAGCCGCTCGGGCCGCTGGACCTCTACATCGAAGCCGACGGCATGGGGATCCTCGTCAACAGCACCGACGAGGCGTTCAGTTTCGACGGCTACACCATCGCCTCGGCCGATGGACTGATCGACCCTGACGAGTTCTACGGCCTCGGTGGCGATCCTGAGATACCCCGCTTCCCGGTCCCATGGACCTTTCCGCCGCCGGGCGAGGACATGCCTTTCACTACGTTCAGCAAGACGATTTGGATGGTGTCGGAGGTCTCGATGACGTCCTACATGACGCTCCCGGCGGGCGTCCAGATCGACCTCGGCCCTGCTTTCCCGGGCGGCACGCAGGCGGATCTGACGTTCACCTACATCAACTCCGCCACCCGCGGAAACTACGAAGGCCGCGTCATCCCCGAGCCGTCCACGCTGGCCCTGCTGAGCCTGGGCGCCTGGGCCGCGGCACGCCGGCGGAAGCGGCTGTAGAACCGTGTCGCGCTGATCAACTCGTCGCCGCCCAGATCGCTTCGTCGATGATCGTCAGTCCGTCGGGCACCAGCGGGTCGGCCAGGTGCTCGTCCAGGACGGCGTCCCGCGGCACGAGGTACGCGCGGAGTTCGCCGGCCCCGACGCGCCGCATCCGCCAGACGTTCGCGCGATCGGCGTTCGCCGAGTCGACGTACGACAGCAGGCCGTCTGGGCGGCGGACGTAGAGGGCGACGCAATACTGGTGGCGGGCGACACCGGCGATGCGGCCGATCACGGTCCGCGCGTCGGGACGGCCGCCGGTGCGGACGATGGTGACCTCGGCGGTCGGCGCCGGCACGTAGCGGACGGTCAGGGACGCCGCGCTCTCCAGGCGCCGGCGCGGGGGCACCAGGACGCGCCCCCCGGACGGCCCGAGGACGACGCCTTGGGGCTCGTCGCCCGTGCCCGCCGCAGGCCGCAGGATGCGGACGCCGCCGACGGGGACGTCGTGGACGACGGCGTCGTCGGCCGTGAACCACAGCCCGTCGGCGCCGGGGCGGACGCCCGCGGTGATCAGGCCGGCGAACTCGCCGGTGAACTTCATGGCCCGCACGCCGCTGCGGAGGATGTCGATCATCGAATCGGGCGAGACCGCGCCGGCCACGACGGCCAGACGGCCGCGGGCCAGTTCGCCTTCCATGCGGACGTCGGCGCCGTCGAGGAGATCGCCCACCACGGTGGTGTTGGCGACGCCGTCGCCCGTCAGGACGATGCCCCCGCCGATCAGGTCGACCCGCGGAGCCTTGATGAGCTTCATGGGGCTTTCGCCGGCGATGCGGTTGATCTCAGCGCGGTGGTCCAGGCCGCCTCTGGCGCCGATGACCAGGGCGCTGCGGGGCGTCGTGTCGCTCAGGTCGATGGTGACCAGGCGAAAGCCCCCGGCGAGCATGGGCCCGTCGGGGGCGTCCACGACGGACGCCGGCGGGCGGACGAAGCCCAGGACGGCCCGCCCGTGGTTGAAGCGGACGACGACGGTGGAGCCGTCCGGATCGGTGAAGCGGAGTTGCCGGCCCCGGGCGTCGTCGGTGGTGCCGAGCGTGACGAACAGCTCCGGCGGCGGGGCCACCGTGACGGTCGTCGACGCCCAGCCGCTGAAGGTCCCGTCGATGTCGGTCGCGCGAGCCAGCAGCGTGGTCTCCCCGACCGGCCAGGACGCCGCGCCGGTCCAGGTGTAGCCGTCGGCGCCGTCGGTGTCGACGCCGAGTCGTTCGTCGACATCGCCGACCCCGTCGCCGTTGCGGTCGCGGTAGAAGGTCACGTACCCGACGCTGCCCTCGAAGTCCGACACGCCGGCGGCGGTGACGGTGATCGGCTCATCGGCCAACAGCCAGTCGGCGTCGGTGGTGAGCGAATCGATCCGCGGGGCGTGGTTGGGCAGGTCGGTGGCGGCGATGACGATCTCGACCTCCCGGCCGTCCTCGGGCGGCAGGGCGTACTGCAGCGAGAGGCCCAGCCGCACGACCACCTCCGACCCGGCCGCCGGCAGGTCCTCGCCGCTATAGGTCCACGAAGCGATCTGGTGGGCGGGCGTGAGCGGCTCGTCGCCGTGCCAGTGGAAGCAGTTGAAGGCGGCCTCGTCGTCGCCCCAATCGATCCCGCACGTGCTCGTCCGGCCGTTCAGTTCGATATCGAACGGCTCGGAGGCGGCGCCCTCGGACGTCTCGACGACGAACGACGCCCGCGGGGCGTCGGCCGGCAGGCGCGGGCCGAAGCGGACCGCCATTGTGGCCTCGGGCCCGACCAGGGCCGTCTCGAGCCTCACGTTGGCGTCCAGCAGGTCGGGACGGCCGAAGATGTAGAACTGGTGGGGCCCCATCAGGGTCCGCTGCATCGAGGTGACCTCGGTGGCGTACCACGTGCCGTCGACGCGGCGGAGGGTCAGGTGCAGGCCGTCCGCGTCGACCCAGACGCTGTCGGCGGCGTCGCTGTACCAGTTGTCGCCCTCGACCTGCGGCTCGGCGGACCGGACCTGCCACTGCATCCCGGCGAACTCGATCGTGCGGAGCACATCGGCGGGCGGCGGGCCGGCGTCCAGCAGCAGGCGGGGCTCCAGCATTTCCAAGTACGGCTGCGTGCGCATAACAATCCTCCCGATTCCTGCAACCTTCATCGACAGGACGCCGCGATCGGCTGTAGCGGATGTGCCGCCCGGCGGGGCGAGTGCACGGCGGGCTTTGGGATTTTCCCTTGTCCGAGGTGGCGACGGGGCGACAATACCCCTTCGATACGAGCGGAGGTGCTATGCGAATCGTTTTCTGCGGCAGCGGTCAGGTGGCGACGGAAACGCTGGCGGCACTGCATGGGTCGGGCCACGAGCTCACCGGCGTGCTGACCCAGCCGCCCCGGCGCGCCGGGCGAGGCGGGGCCGTGACGCCCACGCCGGTGGCCCACGCGGCCGAGGCGCTTCACCTGGCCGCCGTGCCCTGCCCCGATATCAATGATCCGGCCGTGGTCGAGCGGATCGGCGCCGCGCGGCCGGAGGTGATCGTCGTGGTCGACTTCGGCCAGAAGATCGGCCGCGAGGTCCGCGATCTGGCCCCGCACGGGGCGATCAACCTGCACGCCTCGCTCCTGCCGGCCCTCCGCGGGGCCGCCCCGATCAACTGGGCGATCATCCGCGGCCTGACCCGCACGGGGGTCACGACGTTCCGCCTGGTCGACCGCATGGACGCCGGGCCGATCCTGCTGCAGGAAGCGGTCGAGATCGGCCCCGAGGAAACCGCCGAGTCGCTCCGCGACCGCCTGGCGGCGCTGGGCGCCGACGTCGTGCTCCGGACACTCGACGGGCTGGACGGCGGGACGTTGTGCGACGAGCCCCAGGACGAGGCCCTCGCGACGACCGCCCCGAAGCTGACCAAGGCCGACGGGCGGATCGATTTCGCCGACAGCGCCCTGGCGATTGTCAACCGCATCCGCGGCACGTGGCCGTGGCCGGGCGCGTACGCGGCGTTCGTGCACGACCGGCGACGGCCCGTCCGGGTCATCTTCGCCGAGGCCGCCGCGATGCTCACCGCCGAGCCGCACCGCGCCCAGCCGGGAACCGTCGGCGACGACGGTGCGGTCCAGACGCCCGACGGCGCCGTGGCTATCCGGCGGCTCAAGGTCGCCGGCAAGCGGCTGATGGACTGGGGCGACTTCGTCAACGGCTACCGCGTCGCGCCGGGCGACCGGTTCGAGACGATCAAGGGGGACTGACATGGCCGTACCCTCGTCACGGCACGTGGCCCTGGAGGCCCTGCTGGACCGCCAGGGCCGGGTGGTGGTGCACCTGGACCGGCTGCTGACCGACCACCCGCTGCCGCCGGCCGAGGCGGCCCTGGCGTCCGAGCTGGCCCACGGGGTGGTCCGCCGCCGGCGGACGCTGGATGCGATCATCCGCGCGTTCTCCACCCGCCCGAAGCGCCAGCCGCCGCCGGCGGTCCGGGAGATCCTCCGGCTGGGCGTGTATCAACTGGTCTACCTCGACCGCATCCCGCCCTTCGCGGCCGTCAGCGAGTCGGTTGGCCTGTGCCGCCGCCGCCATGCGCGCCAGGCGGGGTTCGTCAACGCCCTGCTCCGCGCCGTCGGCGACGGGATGGGCGAGCCGCAGGATGGGCCCGCGCCGCTGGAGGGGCGGACCGTGGCGCTGACCCCGCGGCGGTATCGGCGGTTCGAGCGGGACGTCCTCGCCGATCCGCGGGCGAACCCCGCGGCGTTTCTGGCCGACTACGCCAGCCTCCCCGACGACCTGGCCACGCGATGGCTCCACGAGGCGCACGACCTCGACGAGGCCGCCGCGCGGGCGATGCACGTCAACGCACGGCCGCCGATCATCGCGCGGGTCGACCGCTCCCGCACGACCGTCCGGGCGGTGCTGGACGACCTGGCCGCCGCGGGCGTCGCGGCGGCGGCGCACGACAACGGCCGGTCAATTGTCTTCACGGCCCACGTCGACCTGGCGGACCTCGATCCGTTCCGGCGCGGGCTGATCACCCCGCAGGACCCGACCGCCACGGCGGCCGTCGACGCCCTGTCGCCCCGGTCGGGGGAGGCGATCCTCGACCTCTGCGCGGCGCCCGGCACGAAGACGATCCAGGCGGCCGAGGCGATGGCGCGGGCCGGGCGGATCGTCGCGATGGACGTCAACCCCGCCAAGCTCGGCCGCATCGCCGACGCGGCCCGGAGGTGCGACGCCGAGGGCCTCATCGAGACGCGGTCGGCCGAGCGGGCCGGATCGTTGACGCCGGGGTCGTTCGACGCGGTGATCGTGGACGTCCCCTGCTCGAATACCGGCGTCCTGGCCCGGCGGGTCGAAGCCCGCTGGCGGTTCCGTGCCGATCAGCTCGGCCGTCTGGCCGCCGACCAGCGCCGCCTGCTGGAGATGGCCGCGCTGTTCTGCACGGCCGGGGGGACGATCCTCTACAGCACCTGCTCGATCGAGCCGGAAGAGAACGACCGCGTCGTCCAGGCCTTCTGCCGTGCCAATCCCGGCCACCGCGTGGTCGATCACAAGCTGACGCGGCCGCAGGGGTTCGTCGAACCGCAGCAGTACCACGATGGGGGGTACTGGGCGATGCTTAGGAAGGCTTGAGGCTTGAGGCCTGAGGTACAGCGACGGCGCGGCTCCTGCGGCGTCTCGGCCTGGTGGCGCTGAACAGGAGAGCAGGTGAGCAGGAGACCGCAGGTGAGGGGAAGGCATCAGCAACGTTCGGGGGGCTGTTGCCGTTGTCTGTTTTCTCCTGTTCTCCTGATCGACTGCTCACCTGCTCTAGTGAAAAGGCCGGCAATGCCGGCCTTTTCACTCGGAGAGGGCGGGATTCTTGCTTCGCAAGGCGCCTTCGGCGTCGCACCGCGCTTGCGTCCGCTTCGCGTCCGCGCGTGTTCGACTCCCGCCGGGGACCGTTGTGGAACAGAAGAAGCCCGATCCTGCCAAGAGAATCGGGCTTCTTTCTGCAAGGACCGGAGAGGGCGGGATTCGAACCCGCGGTACGCAAAAGCGCACACTGGTTTTCGAAACCAGCTCCTTCAGCCGCTCGGACACCTCTCCTGGTGGGGCGAGATTCTATACGACGGTTCGGTCCCTTGGCAAGGCGTCTTTAGGGATTGCCCTCCGCCGCCGTGCGAAGCCGTTCCAGGACGATGGCCCGCATGACGTCGCGGGGCGCGTCGAGCTGCGTCCACCAGGTGTACTGGGCGACGGCCTGGTTGATGAACATCTCGACGCCCGAGACGGCGATGCAGTCGGCGTCGGCGGCGCGGCGGAGCAGTTGAGTGACCACGGGGTTGTAGATCGTGTCGAACACGACCATCCCCGGCCCCAGGGCCGTGCCCTCGGGCAGGGGGCAGGCGTCGACGTGCGGGTGCATGCCGACGGGGGTGCAGTTGATCACGATGTCGGCATCGAGGCGGTCCAGCCGCTCCAGGCCGGCGGCGCGCACGGGGCCGTCGGGGCTGTCGAATTCCGCCGCCAGGGCCTCGGCGCGGGCGACCGTGCGATTGTAAACGGTCGTCTCGGCCCCGTAGTAGGCCAGCGCCGCCACGATCGCCCGGGCGGCGCCGCCGGCGCCGAGGACCGCCACGGCGCGCCCGCCAAGGTCCTCCCGCTGACAGCCCATCCCGTCGACCAGCGCGTCGAGAGCCGCCGCGTAATCGGTGTTGATCCCCGCCAGCGGCCGGTCCGCCTCGCCGGTGAAGCGGATCGTGTTGATCGCCCCGATCGAAGCGCTCAACGCGTCGACGTTGTCGCCCCCGACACGGCGGAAGGCGTGGTGCTTGTGGGGGATCGTCACGCTCAAGCCGATCAGGTCCAGCCAGGGGCGATCCAGCACGGCGTCGATGAACCGATCGAACGCCTCGGCGTCCGGCTGGACGGGCAGGGGCACGTAGACCGCGTCGACGCCGTCGGCGGCGAAGGCGGCGTTGTGGATCGCCGGACTCATCGAATGGCCCACCGGGTGGCCGACCACGCCGAAGAGCTTCGTGTCCGGCCCGATCGCGTCCCAGCGGTACAGCCGGCGGAACTGGTCGATCGTCGGCTGGCCCGGCGCGCTGGCGCCGTCGGCGTCGAGGGCCGCGAACGTCCCGAACGCACGGAACTTGCGCGCGAGGATCCGACTGGCCACCCCTGCCTCGCCCATGGCCAGGGCGAACGTGGGCTTACCGCCGGCGCGCAGGACGTCGAACGCCGCCCAGGCATCTTCGGGCCCGGCGGCGGCGAAGGCGACCTTGTTGACGTGGGCGGCCGACCGCTCCATCGCCGCCACGCGGGCGTCGAGGTCGGCCGGACGGCCGTCGAAATCGTGGCTCGAGACGATCACGCCCGTCCGGCCTTCCCGCACGGGCTCGGTTGCCAGAAGGGCTGCGGCAGCATCGAGTTCGGCCAGTTCGACGTCCACCCACCGCGCCCCCAGACGCGCCGCCGTCGCCGCGACGGTCAGCCGCTCGGCGGCCGTGCCGTCGTGGTGCCCGCCTTCGGCCCGCGAGCGGCAGGTGGCGATTACCGGACAGGGCGGGTCGGTCAGCAGCGTTCGCAGCGCCGGCTCATCCACCTCGGCGAGGTAGTCCAGCCGTGCCTCGACGGCGTCGGCCCCGGCGGCGACCGCCGTATCCATCGCCGCGCGCATCGCGGCCGGGTCGGTCTGGGTGAGCGGCACGATCAGCAGCGTGGGGCGGTCGGCCACGGGGTCACCTCGGGGGGGCCATCGGGCAGGTAGACTCGCCGCAGCAGCCCTGGCAGCCGGCCGGCGGGGCCGGTCGGTCGGTCTTCGCGCCGACGCCGAAGGTGCTGAGCTTGCGGCCGGCATCGGGGGCGCCGCAGGCCGGGCAGGCGGGCGGCGCGGCGTTCATTGTCTTGGCCAGGTGTTCGAACGGGTGGCCGCACTGGCGGCACTGGTATTCGTAGACGGGCATCGCCTTCTCCTCGGTTTATGGGGTTGCAGGTTGCCCCTGGGGTACTTCGGCCGCCGTCGCCGGCCGGTTCGCCTGCCGCCGGTGGCCCAGGAGGCTCTCGGCGAAGGCCGCCAGTTCGGCCGCCCGTGCCATGATGACCGTAGGGTCCTCGCCTTTCAGGAGATAAATTCGTTCGCCGGCGGCGGTGGTGCCGAGATCGAGCGTCCAGACGGTTCCGTCGGCCAGCGCGATCTCAAGGCGGGTCGACGGGTTGTCGAGACCGAAGCCCTTCAAGGAGGCGTAGTCGCCGATGAAATCCCGGATTCGCGGCTCGGTCAGCGCCGCGGTCAGGCCACCGACCGCCCCCGAGGCCAGGGCCTGCCCCTCGGGGCCGATCCAGCGCCCGTCCTCGTGGGTAGCCGTGACGGCACGGCCGTCGCGACGGACGGTCACGCGGGCGATCGCCTCGGGCGCGACGGGCAGCAGGCGGCGGTCGCGGAGCGATTCGGACGGCTCGATGAGGGGCGCCAGGGCCGCCGGGGCGAGCTTCACGGGCCAGCCGTCGCGATTGGCCATGGCGTACACCGTCCCCTCGTGTGTCCCGACGGCCAGGACGACGATGCCGTCGTCGCTCGTCAACGTAAACATCGCCATGGGCGGGTCCAGGCCCGCCCCCTCCAGCGAAGCGGCCGGCTTGCCCCCAATCGCCTCGATCTCCAGCCCCGTCAGATGGTCCAGCAGCGCGGCGACGCGGGACGCGTCGGCCCTCACGCCGGGCCGTCCGTCTACGATCAGCTCCCAACGGTCGTTGGCGCGGACGAGTTGGTAGGATTCCTCGGCCGTCTCGGCGATGACACGGCGGATCTCGGCGGGCCCGACGGCCAGCAGCCGCTTGTCGCGGAACGCGCCGACCGGACGGGCGAGATCCTCGGTGGGGTCCGGGCTGACCAGGTGGAAATCGTGGGTCGCGCCGAGCTGGACGTAGACGTGTCGGATCAACGGGGGGCGGTCCCCGAGTTTCACAACGTGATGCCGGCCGGACAGATCCGTCAGCGTCACGACGAGTCGCGGCTCCCCGAGACCGGTGCGGTCCGTGGGGGGGCGATGAGGATCGGTGGGGCGGAAGGTTCGCGCGACGCGGAGGTCGAACAGCGCCTGCATTGCCCGCTTGATCGCCACCTCGTCCGCACGGCCGCGGACGGGGGCGGTCATGAACCAGCCGTCGTCGCTCCTGCGGAGTTCGATGGCGGGCTCGCCGGGCCGCTGGAGGGTCATCGCCGTGATGTCCGGGGCGGTGAAGTCGACCAGCCGCTCACCCTGCGGGCGATTCGACCGAACCCGGAACCAGCCACCGGCGCTGACGACGATCACGATGGTCAGCGCCACTACCAGAAGCGCCAAGGCCAAGAGTGTCACCAACCGCATCCGGAACTCCCTACAGCCTGAGACGTTAACGACCGATAAGCCCATCGTAACGCCACCGG
This sequence comes from uncultured Planctomycetales bacterium, assembly GCA_964535025.1. GTDB lineage: Bacteria > Planctomycetota > Phycisphaerae > SM23-33 > FEN-1343 > JAAYZK01. Next base: position 18,308 of record CAZHRW010000035.1, on the reverse strand, counting down.
CGCTGTCGAGCTACCGCAAACTTGCTTGTATTGAAATACGTAGGCACATAGCATAATCCAGTTATCGGCATCGCGCGGCGAAGCACTTGGGCGCGAGGCGGATTCCCCTGGTGAAAGGCTCTCATGCGTAACACCTTTGCAGCTTGGACAATGGTGGCGACCATGGCCCTGGCGGCTGCGGCGGCGAGTGCCCGGACCGCCGCCGACGGCGGCGCCGACGACTCCCGCCTGGCGGCGGCGACGGCCTTCGTGCGCCAGTCCGACCGGTACCTCCACCACGATCAACTTCGACGCGGGATGACAGGGCACGGCCTGACGGTTCTGTCGGGGACCGAGATCGTCCGCTTCGAGGTCGAGATCGTCTCGGTCATGGAAGGCTACGGGCCCAACCGCGACGTCATCCTGGCGCGCCTCAAGGGCCAGGACCTCGATGTCAGCGGCATCATCGCGGGGATGAGCGGCTCGCCCGTGTACATCCGCCACGACGGGCGCGACAAGATGATCGGCGCCGTCGCCTACGGGTGGCTCTTCCAGAAGCCCTACGGCGCCGGGCCGCTGTGCGGGATCCAGCCGATCAACCAGATGCTCGCCGTTTCCGATTCGCCCCTCGACGGCGACGACGCGGCGGCGCCCCGCGCGGACGTGGCGGCCACTCAGACGCACGAGCCGGGGACCGTTCGCCTGCCCGAAGACTACCGCGAGCGGATGTTCGACCCGCGCAAGATCGACTTCTCGCCCACGAAATCCGACGGGCCGTCGGCGGCGCCTTCCAGCGCCGCGCAGAGCGGCCGTCTGGTGCCCCTGTCCACGCCGGTCATGGTGGGCGGGCTGAATGAGCGGGCGCTGGGCTACCTGTCGGGCGCCCTGGCCGATCGGGGCATGACGCCGGTGCAGTCGGGGCCGCTGGGCGCCCCGCGCGCCGAAGATGTCCCCGACATCCGCCTCGAGCCGGGCGCGGCGATGGTCGTCCCGCTGATTACCGGCGACATGGACGCCAGCGCCGTCGGCACCGTCACCGACGTGCTCAACGGCCACGTCATCGGCTTCGGCCATCCGATGTTCGGCGACGGGGACGTCAGCTACCCCTTGGCGACCGGGTACGTCCATACCGTCGTCGCGTCGGCCCAGCGCAGCTTCAAGCTTGGCGGGCCCGTCCAGGTTGTCGGCGAGGTCACCGCCGACGAGGTGACCGCCATCGGCGGCGGCCTCGGCCGCGACGTCAGCATGGTGCCCGTCCACCTGGACCTCACCTGGCACGACGGACGGGTTCAGCGGTTCGACTACGAGGTCCTGCGCGAACGGACCATGACGCCCGTGCTGACGGTGACCGCCCTGATGGAGAGCGTCTGGGGCACCCGCATGCTGCCGCCCGAGCACACGGTCCACTACGACGTCGAGATCGACTTCGGCACCCTCGGCACCTACCGGGCGACCAACGTGTCGGCCGGCGGCGACCTGTACGGGATGATCAGCGACCTGACACGTCCGCTGGCGCTGCTGCTGGACAATCCCTTCGAGCCCGCTCGCGTCGAGGCCATCCGCCTGGCGGTGCGGATCGAATCGGACACGAAGGCCGCCAACCTGCTCGGTGCGACGCTCGACCGCAACAGCTACGCCCCCGGCGACACCGTCACCGCCACCGCGCACCTGCGGCGCCACCGGGGCGAGCGGTTCACCCAGGTGCTCCGCGTCCGGCTGCCGGCGACCCTCGAGCCGGGCCGGTACCGGCTGCGGATCGGCGACTGGCGGATGGCCCTGAACGACCTGAGACAGCGCGAGCCGGGGCGGTTCGACCCGCGGTCGGCGCGGCAACTGCTCAGCACGGTCCAGACGCTCGCCGGCGCGCGGATGGATCGCCTCTGGGGCATCCTGCACCTGAGCGGCGAAGGGCTCACCGTCGACACCCGGACCATCGCCGACGTGCCGCCCACCGTCGCCGGCGTCCTCGCCGCCGCCCGCCCGCTCGACGTCCAGGCCACCGGCCGCGCCCTCATCACCGAGGTCCCCATGGACCTCGCCGTCAGCGGCCAGACCGACGTGACGATCAACGTCACCCGCCATCCGCCTCGGCCGTGAGCGGCGGCGCGAGAGCTGAGACCCGAGGCTTGAGGCGTGAGATGGGACGTTTGAAATCTGAGATGTGGGATGCCAGCTCCGCGATGCCGGCTGTGAAATGAAGATTCGAACCGGACACCCCGAACCCTTGAGGGACCCTGAACGATGAAGCGTGTTCTTCCTGCAGTCCTGATCAGCCTGGTGCTTGCCGCGCCGGCTCCGGCGGTGACGCCGGTGACGACGACGCACACGACGGAGGCCGATTTCACCGCGGCCGAGTCGGACGGCGTGGTGGTCTGGAGCCTCGGCGAGGTCACCCTGGGCGCCGCGACGAAGACGGTCCTGGCCGACCGGGCCGGCGTCGACGCCGTCACCGCCGCCGCGGCGGCCGCCGACGGCACGCTCTACGTGGGCACCGCCGCCGAGGGCCGCATCCTCCGCATCGCCCCCGACGGGACCGTCACCCCGCTGGCCGACCTGGACAGCGCCATGGTGACCGACCTGGTCCTCGACGGCTCGCGCCTGCTGGCGGCGACCGCCGGCGGGCCGGCCTGCGTGGTCGCCGTCGACGTCAACCGCGGCGACGTGACCGAGCTGTTCGCCGACGCCGACGTTTCGGCCGTCTGGGACATCGCCCTGGCCGGCCGTACGCTGCTGGCGGCGACCGGCTCGAAGGGCAAGCTGTTCGCTATCGACCCCGACGGCCGCGCCGAGGCGATCTTCACCGCCGACCAGCAGGTCCTGCGCTCCCTCGTGGCCACCGACCGGACCGCCTACGTGGGCACCGGCGAAGACGGGTTGGTCTATCGCATCGACCTGGCGAAGCCGGGGCGGCCCTCGCGTGTCGTCCTGGACGCCGAGGAGGCGGAGATCGTCTCCCTGGTGGTCGACTGGGGCGGCACCCTGTATGCCGCGGCAACCGATGTGACGACCGCGACGCCCGACCCCCCGGCCGAGCAGGACGGCGGCCGTCCGGCCGTCGAGACGGCCCCGGCGCCGCGGACGACGCCGTCGCCCGCCCCGGCCACGCAGCCGGCCGACGGCGACGAGCCCGACGCCGACGGCGAAGCCGCCGCACAGCCGCCGACGGCGCAGCAGCAGCCGGCGACCGCGCCGGCGGCGGCGTTTGTCGCCCGGCGGGCCGGCGGCGACGGCGAGGGCAACACCGTCTACCGCATCGCCCGCTCGGGGCTGGTCAAGGTGGTCGCCAAGGTGCCCGAGACGATCTACACGATGGCCTACGTCGACCGGCCGACGCCGGTGCTGCTGGTCGGCATCGACGGCGGACGGGTCCGCGCGGTCGACCTCATGACCGGCGCCACGGGCGCCCTGGCCGCGATCGACCCGCAGAAGGTCACCGCCCTGGCGGCGGCCGCCGACGGGCGCGTGGTGGCCGGGACGACGGCGCCGGCGACGGTGCTGACGATGACGACGGCCCCGACGGCGACCGGGACGTTCCTCTCCAAGCCGATCGACGCCGGGCAGATCGCCCGGTGGGGGACGGTTTCGATCGTCGCCGAATTGCCCGACGGGACCGGCGCGACCGTCGCGGTGCGGACCGGCAACACCGCCGAGCCCGACGAACGGACCTGGAGCGACTGGTCGGCCGAGCAGCCCGCGACGATGGCCTGGACGCCGCTGGACGTCCCGGCCGGGCGGTTCGCCCAGTATCGCCTGACCCTCACCGCCCCTGCGACGGCGACGGCGGCCCTGCCGGTCGTCGACAGCGTCAGCCTGGTCCACCAGGTGGGCAACCTGCCGCCGCAGATCAACGCGGTGACCGTCGAGGCGTCCGACAACCCGCAGAAGCCCTCGGCCGGCGAGGGGCCGCTGCGGTACCGGCTGGTGGCGATCACCGCCGACGACCCCAACGGCGACGGCCTGCGGTTCGACCTGGACTACCGCCCCCGCGGCGGGGGGGTGTGGATCCGCTGGGCCGAGGACCTCTCGGCGCCCAAGGCCGTCTGGGACACCCGCACCGTGCCGGACGGGGTGTATGAGCTCCGCGCGCTCGTCTGCGACGCACCCGGCAACCCGCCGGCCGCGGCCTTGCGCGACCAGCGCCGCTCGCGGGTCGTCATTGTCGACAACACGCCCCCGCGAATCGACGACGCCGCCGTCGCGGTTGTCCCCGACGGCGTTCGCCTGACCGGCGCGTTCACCGACGCCAACCGGATCGCCTCCGTCCGCTACCAGCTCAGCGGCGAGGAGATCCCCGTCGTCGTCGCCGCGGCCGACGGGGTCTTCGACGAGGCGAACGAAGCGATCGACGTCGTCATCGACGACCTCGACGCCGGCACCCACGCGATCGCCCTCGAGATCCGCGACGCGTTCGGCAACACCGCCCACAAGACCCTCACCGTCACCGTCGCCCCCCGGACGGCCGGGCACCCGCGGCATTGACCGATCCGCCCCGACGGTGTACATAGGACGTGCGCATCGGCTCGCGGGGCGTAGCCCAGCATGGTAGGGTGCCTGCTTTGGGAGCAGGAGGTCGGCGGTTCGAATCCGCCCGCCCCGAGTCGGCCGAAGGCCGACCAGCGCAGGTGAGCAGGAGATCAGGAGAACAGGACAGAACAGACAACGGCAACGGCGTTCGGAAGCCGGTTGCGTTCTCCCTCACCTGCGGTCTCCTGTTCATCTGCCTTGGAGAAAAGGCCCCCATGTACAACACCATCCGTCCCGGCCAACCGTGGCTGGACACCAACGGCAACCGCATCCAGGCCCACGGCGGGTCCATCATCACCGTCGGCGAGACGTTCTACTGGTACGGGGAGAACAAGGCCAAGACGCTGCCCGGCTCGGGGATCTGGCACGACGGCGTGCGGATGTACGCGTCGAAGGACCTGTACAACTGGGACGATCTGGGGCTCGTGCTCCCGCCCGTCGGCGACGACCCCGACAGCCCGCTGCATCCGTCCCAGTGCATGGATCGCCCGCATATTCTCTATTGCGCGAAAACGGGCACCTTTGTCCTCTGGATGAAGATCATGGGCCGCGACGGCATCCAGTTCCAGACGATCGCCACCGCCGCCGAGGTGACCGGGCCCTACACGATCCTCAGGTCGTTCCGGCCGCTGGGCATGAGCTGCGGCGATTTCGATCTGGTGGTCGAACCCACCGACGGCAAGGCCTATTACATCTTCGAGCGCGTCCACAGCGAGTTGATCGTCGCCGACCTGACCGACGACTACACCGACGTCACCGGCTACTACTCGACCCACTTCCCCCGCCCGCATCCGCCGTCGGTGCGCGAGGCCCCGGCCTATTTCCGCCGGGGACGCCTGCACTACCTGTTCACGTCCGGGACCACCGGCTACTGGCCCAACCGCAGCGAACTCGCCGTCGCCTGGAGCTATCACGGCCCGTGGACGCTGCTGGGCGACCCGCATCCCGGCGATGTGGAGCACACGTCGTTCCGCTCCCAGATCTCAAGCGTCTTCAAGCATCCCGGCCGAAAGGACCTCTACATCGCCCTGGCCGACCGCTGGCTGACCGACCTGCCCGACGCGCTGCCGGACGTCCAAGCCGCCTTCGACGCCGCCTACGGCAGCGACCCGGCCGACCTGTCGAAGCTGGAGCACCTGAAAGGCCTCAGCGCGCGCAACACCTCCGTGGCGGACTACGTCTGGCTGCCCGTCCGCTTCGACGGCGAGATGGCCTATCTCGACTGGCGCGACCCGTGGCGGATCGAGGCGTTTCCGCAGGCGTGAGGAGGACTCACTCCGGCGCCGTGATCGCCACCACGGCCGCGCCGCCGGGCGGCACGTCGCCGATCCAGGTGTGGCCGCGGCCGTCGGCCAGGCGAACGGTGACGCGATGCTCGCCGGGCGAGACGGCGACCCGCGCGACGTACACGCGGGCGGGCAGGAACGTCCACGAGCGGGTGTCGGGCTTGTCCAGCGAGACCAGCGCCAACTCGGCCGCCAGCGAGGTCAGCACCTGCACCCCTTCGCCCCCGTCGTGCGTCGCCGCACGCACGCCCTCGGCCACCGCGGCGCGGGCGAGCAGGCGGGTCAGCGCCGCGGCGAGGATCGCCGGCTTCATCCGCTCGTACTCGCGGCGGACCGCGGCGCCCTGGTCGGCCAGCAGCTCGGCGCCGGCGTCGCGGCCGTCCACGTCGACGGCCGGCGCGGCGAGCGGCCGGGGCGGGGCGGCCAGCTCCGGGTAGACCACCACCTTGCCGGCCAGCCGTTCGACGATGCCCGACTCGCCGGTGATCAGCGTCCCGGCGATCCCGATCGCCAGACCCGCCGGGATCCGCTCGGGCACCTTGTAGGGCACCCGCCCAACGCTGACGACCACCACCAGCTCGGCCGGCGGCGCCGGCGCGGCGGCGGTGTCGTCGTCGTCCAGCAGGGCCTCGATATGCTCGCCGCGATAGCCGCCCCGGGCCGCCAGGCGTCGGACCGGCTCGGCCAACGACCGCAGGGCCCCGTCGGCGAGGACCTCGTCGTAGTAGCGCAGCGCCCGGTTGGGCTCGCCGAGCCGCTCGAACGTCAGCCCCGCCAGGTACGCCCCCAGGCGGCCGTCGCCGCCGTCTTCGAACTGCTCGACGTAGTTGCGCATCACCTGGAACCGCCGCGCCTCGACGGCCGCCGACCGCAGGTCGTCCAGGGCGAGGTAGTTGAGCATGTTGTAGGCGTTCAGGGCGAGCTTCTCGGTCGCCGTGGTGCGATAGACCGCGGCCTCGTCGCTGTAGACGAACTTGCCGAGCGTCCCGACGGGATCTTTCGAGAGGTCCAGCAGCTCCAGTGCCTGATCGGCCTCCCGCAGGTCGCGGGCGCTGAGGCGGTGGTCGCCGACCGCCTGCAGCAGGACGCCCCGCTCGAGCAGGGTCAGGCCGGTGTTCTCGCCCCAGTCGGCGGGCAGCGACTCGGCCGCGTCCACGTCGAGCAGATCGTTGACGGTCGCCACGGCGCGGTCGTACTCGCCGAACGCGGCCTGGCTGTGGGCGAACTGGAGCTTCTCGGAATACGTCGCCGCGCAGCCGCCGGCGGTCAGGGCGGCCGCCAGCAGGGCGCACCGTATCATCGCTCGCCCGCCTCGCGGGGCCATGGAGGTTGCTGCCATCGGGCCGCTCAGTCCCTGAGCTCCTTGGTCCGCAGCGCCTCGTTCTGGAAGACGATCTCGCCGGTCTCGACGTCGATCACCCGAATGAACAGGCGGTACTGGACGCGGCGGATGTTGCGGATGCGCTCATCGACACCGGTGAGCTTGCCGGTCATGAAGTAGTCGGCGCCGAGCTGACGGCCGAGCTGGCCGGCCGTCGCGGGGTCGAAGATATCATCTTCCTGGCGGAGCTTGATCTCCCGCGCCAGCTCCCGCTGGCGGTCCCGCGCGACCAGGCGGGCCTGGCCGGTGCCGATGACGCGGGTCTCGATCGACTGCAGCAGGGCGTCCATGTGGTCTTCGAGGTGCTGGGAGGTCTGGTTGAGGATGGGCCAGATCGCCATCAGCGGCCGCTCGGGCGCGCGGATGACCGTCTCCTGCCAGAACCGCGAGGCCCGCAGGGCTTCGAAGTTCTGATCGACCAGGTAATCGATGTCCAGCCGGTCGAGCACCAGGCTCATCGCCGGCTCGTCGATCTCCGGACGGTCGGTCCCCTCGCCGCCGCGGTACGCCCGCGGCCCGCAGCCCGCCAGGGCCACGGCCGCCGCGATCAACAGCAACCCACTCGCACGAAGCCACTTCCGGCTCATGTTGCTCATCCGTTCAGTCACGACCTGCTCCTTTCTCACGCGGCCACCCATCGCACGGGCGTGACGCTCAGGTTCATCAACCCCCCGGCGGCACACACCTCAAGACACGCGGCCCGCCGTTCCGTTGGGAATGATACACGCAGCCGGCGCCGGCGCACAAGCCTGTTCGCACGTCGCGGCCTGCGGCGCACCTATGTGCCGCGCGCCAGCGCCCTGTCGCGGATCGCCTCGATCGCCTTCACCTGATCGTCGCGGAGCACCGGCGTCGGCCCGGCGGCGAGGATCGCGTCGACCCGCGCGCGGGCCCGCTGGGCCAGCGACGTGCCGCCCGCGGCGCGCCACCCGTCGCGGTGGGTGCGGGCCATGAGGGGCGATTCGCTCAACGCGGCGCGGAAGTGCTCGAGCGTGTGGTCGTGCGTGAGGAAATCCCCGCCGCCTTCGACGACCTCGCGGATCACGTCGAACGCCAGCGTCTCGTCGCTGACGGCGATGCCCCCACGGCAGCGGGTGAGCATGCCGGCGAGGGCGTTGTCGATCACGAGCTGGACCGGGGAGAGGGTTTTTTCGCTCTCGAGCTGGCCGAGGCCCCAGATGACATTCACCCCCGCCTGGACGTGGGCCCAGCCGGTGAGCACCTTCTCCAGGGAGGCCTGCTCGTCGTCGATGAACGCGTCGGTGCACATCCACGACGCCGACGGCAGCCGGCGATGGGCCGCCAGGGCCGCGCCGGCCGCGGCCAGCAGGGCGCACTCCGGCGTGCCCGACAGGCACGCGGCGGTCCGCATGTCCACCGAATGGGCGAAGCCCACGTTGTGCACGACCGGGCGGCCCGGCTCGAGCACCTGCACCAGCACGACGCCGGCGAGCACCTCGGCGTGGGCCAGCGCCAGGCTCCCGGCCAACGTCACCGGGCTGGTCGTGCCGGTGACCGGCTCGCCGTTGAGCATCAGCGGCACCCCGCGGCCCGCCGAGCGCCGCCACAACGCCGTGTTGATCGACGACCAGTGCAGCGGCGGCAGGCACGAGTAGCCCAGCGACATCACCGGCCGGTCCGCCAGCGACGCCCCGTCGGCGACGACCTCGGCCATCGCGATCATGGCCTCCACGCTGTCGGGGCTGAACAGCAGCGGCCGCAAGTGCTTGCGCGTGTGGGTCGCCATGATCGCCACCCCCGCCACATCCCGCACCGGCGGGGGGACCTCGGCGACGGAGGTGCCCACGACCGCCCACAGGTGCTCCATCCGGTCGGCGATCCGGCAGAAGTCGCGCAGATCCTCGCCGGTGATGGGGCGGAAGGCCTCCCCGTCGACGTAGTTGAGGGCCGCCCCCGTCCAGAACGTCTGACCGCCGTCGGGGCCGACGGTCGCCGTGCCGCCGCCGCCGTCGGCGAAGGTGATCGACGACGGGGCCATCGCGACAACCTCGCCGACCATCTCGCGCGGCAGGCGGATCCAGTCGGCCGCCCGCCCCGGCGTCGCCCCGGCGCGGATCGCCGCCGCCCGCAGGGCCTCATCATCCACGCGCACGCCGAGCTCCGCCAGGATGCGGAGGCTGTCGGCGTCGATGCGTTCGAGTGCGTCGGGTGTCAGGATCATGGCGTGCTCCTCGAGGTGCGCCGGCGGCGCGACTCAACCGCTCTCCCCTCGGGGAGAGCTGGGCCCGCAGGGCCCGTGAGGGGGGCCTCCGTCGGCCGCAGGCCTCCGTTCAGGCGCCCTGACGCTGCCGCTGAGCGTCACTCCGACCGGGCCATGTGCCGTTGTCCCCCACGCGGGGGTCAGCCGCCCAGCCCTTCCAGCATCCGCAGGATCTCCGCGGTCACCTCGTCGCCGGTCTCGACGCGGGCGAGGACGGCCGGCTTGCGAACGTCCTCCTCGTCGCGGCGGGTGCTGGGGCCGCGCATGGTCTCGTAGCTGCCCTGCTCGTAGCCGATCGGTTTGGCGACGTAGCCCTGGCGGGAGCCGTTGTAGCCCATCAGGATCGTCTGGGCGAACGGCGACCGCTCGCGGATCTCCAGGCCGAATTCGAGGAACATCTCCCCGGGCATCGAGACGAACGCCACGTCGCCCAGGCCGATGGCGTTGAGGATCACCAGCCGCCGACGCTCGCCGACCCCCTCGGCCTCGGTCGACCAGTAGTCGTGCGTCAGCCGCGACGGCCGCCGCCAGGTCAGGCCCGCCAGGGCGGCCGCGACGTCACCGGCCATCCGCTCGGCGATCGTCTCGACGCTGCGCTCGAACCACTCGCGCTGGGCGTCCTCCTCGTCGGGCATGGGGTGGATGCAGTGGATGTCGACGTTCCCGCCCGTGCCGTGCGTGTACAGGCAGGTCGCGCCGCCGACGAGCTGCTCGATCCGCCGCTTGATCCCGCCGGGGGTCTCCCCGCTGAAATACCGCAGCCCGCCCAGGTGCGGGTGGCTGTCGTAGTTGACCAGGACCGCGAAGGGGGACGTCTGGCCGACCCGCCGCGCCGCCACCACGCCGACCGTCGTCGGGTCGGGCCCGCCGCCGGTGGCGATCTTCACACCCCACACCGCCGCCGGGTGCGAGCCCCACGCGCTGATCGCCGTGCCGTTGGACACCAGCACGCGGCGGCACTGGCCGATCGTTTCGCTCAGCGCGACCGTCGTCGCGGCGAGCTCGGCCGGGGCGAGGGTCGCGACGGCCTCGACCGCGGCGTCGATGATCGCCCGCTGGATCTGCTCGTCGGCGGCCTCGGCGGCCGCCGCGGCCTCCGGCGAGTCATCGAAAGCGACCGGGTTGAAGCAGTGGTTGTGGTCCCCCGACAGCAGGACCCGCCGCTCGTCGCAGCCGGTGCGCTCGGCGATCTCCCGTCGCATCCGCACGACCCACTCGTAGGGGATCGTCCGCAGGTCGCCGGTCGTGATCACCGCCAGCTCGCCGCCGGCGCGGACCGCCATGGCTTCCATCCGCGGCGGCTGGAGCGTCCCGAGCGTCGGCCCCAGGCGGCCCATACCCGTCGGGCTGAGCAACTCGGGCCGGGGAAAGACCACCTCGCGGGCGGCCACACCGATTTCCAGGGCGTTCGTTCTGTTCGAACTCATCAGCGCTCCTCCCCGTCGCGGGCCGCCAGGTACGCGGCCGCCTGGAGGCGGACGCGGCGACTCGGATCATCCATCCTCGCGGCGACGGCCTCGCCGCCGGCGTCGAGGCGGTCGAGGGCCTCGATCGCACACAGCCGCACGTAGGGCACGTCGTCGCCCAGGGCCGCTGCGACGGCGTCGGCGACATCCTCGCAGCCGAGCAGGCCCAGCGCCTCCAGCGCCGCGCCGCGGTCGATCGCGTCGGCGGCGCCCGCCGCCAGGTCGACCAGCGCCGCGACATCGTCGGTCGCGCCGGCCCCGGCCAGCGCCTGCGTGGCGCGGAGGCGGACGAAGTCCGTCGCGTCGTCGTCCCGCAGGGCCTCGACCGCCGCGATGTGCTCGTCGGTCGCCGACGCGGCCAGCAGGCTCAACGCCGCCTGGCCGCGAACGTAGCGGCTGCGGAAGTCCAGCCACCGGGCGATTGCGCCGGCCGCCTCCTCGGTGCCGATCAGCCCCAGGGCCTCGACGACGCGCACCAGGCGCCCCGGGTCGCTCAGGCGGACGCTCCGCTCGCGGACGCCGATGAGCGCCTCGACGGTCAGGCGGGCCTTGAGGGCCGTCGCGGCGTCGGTGGTGTCGGGCAGTTGCAGCACGGCCGGGGCCATGAACGCGCCCAGGGCGTCGTCGCCCTTGTCGGCCAGCTCGTTGAGATAGGCGGCGCCGCTGTCGTCGCCGAGGGCCAGCAGGGCCGTCGCCGCCGCGGCGCGGACGACTTTGCGGCCGTACCAGTACCAGTCGTCGTACACGTTGGGCGCATCGACAAGCGGGCGGATCGCCTCGCAGACCGACGTCTGGCCCAGTCGTGCCAGGGCCTCGAAGCCGGCGACCTTGGCGTGGTAGCGGCACTCGGTCACATACCGCACCAGCGGCCCGGCCGCCTCCACGCGGCCCAGCCCGCCCAGCAGGCGGGCCGCGTCGGCGGCGATCACGCGATCGGCGTCCCGCAGCGACGCGGCCAGCAGTTCGTAAGGGGTCATGGTTGGCTCAGGGTCTCCAGGTTGGGTACGGACGAAACGGCGACTCTCCTGCGGGCAACCCTCGTGGTTGCCCGCTCACGTCGACAGCGGTTGTAGGGGCAACCCTTGTGGTTGCCCTCGCCACCGTCGAGCGACGATGACCATCCTGCCGCCGATCGAGGGCAACCACAAGGGTCGCCCCTACTCTACCGGCGGCTGGACCCGACACAAGGCCAAAAAAGCCCCGGCGTCCTCCTGCGCCCGCAGCTTATTCGCGGGGAAACGCTTGCGCCAGACGCCGCATCACTGCCGGCCGCCGACGTGCGGCGCGGGCCGAAAGTTTAGTTATCCCGCCTCGCCGCCGCTGCCGATAGCGCAGGTGAACGGGGGGCGACGGCAGGGTGCCGGACCTCCCCGAGGGGTTTTCCCGATGGCTTTGAGGGGGCGTGTCCATGCGTGTCAACGTGCGCCGGATCCGGGGCGTGACCGTATTCCAGCCGGACGCCGATCGGCTGGACGTCGGATCGGTCGCCGTGTTGGGCCGGGGGCTGGAGGGGCTCGCCGAGTCGGGCGCCCGCCGCGTGGTGCTGGACCTGTCCCGCATCCGCACGATGGACGCGACGGGCCTGGGCTGCCTGGTGCGGACCTTCCGCCGTGTGGTCGCCGACGGGGGGGCATTGTGGCTGGCGGGCGTACGGCCGCAGGTGGGCACGCTGCTGCGGATCACCGAACTGGACCGGCTGATGGCCGTCTACGCCGACGTCGACGACGCGCTGGCGGTCTGGGGCGATCCGATCGACACGCCGGTGGCGACGGGGACCTACGAATCGGATGGGAGATCACAGGGGCGATGACGTTGATGCGTGGAGCTGTCGGTGGGGGATCCGGGGCTCATGGGGTCCGACGCCGCGTCGGAGGCCGCATCGTTGCGCGTCCGCACGGGGGGCGACGACGCGCCTGGAGCAGGCTCCGGCCCGGTGACGGGAGATGCCCGACGCGCCGGACCTCGAGGGGGATGGGTCCGATCCCCGCCGCAGCCGCTCCGCCAGTCGGGTCAGGCCGGACAAGGGGGAGCCCGGCCGCCCGATCCGCTGGTGACGCCCCTGTCTCCCGTCCGTACTGCCAAGCGGCACCGAGCAGGTGAGCAGGAAATCAGCGGAACGGGAGCGCACGAACACCGGCGACGGCCCTTCCCGGAATGGGTGACATGCTCCGCTCACCTGCGGTCGACGGCAACAAGTGACGTGAATCTGCTTTCTCTGTGTTCTCCCGCCTCCGCCAGGGCTTCGGCGTGGCAAGCCGTGCCCTCTGCGGTATAAGCCCTTGCCGTTCTTTTCGTTGCGTTCTTTGTGCCCTCTGTGGCGCTCCTGGCCGTGGCTGTTTGCAGGCCCATCGCAACCACGAAAACCGGATGAGACCCGGAAGAACAAAGGGCGCCGGCGGCAGCCTGCCAGGCGCCGTCGCCCGCGCCGTCGCCGTTGCCATTGCATCTGTCCCGACGAGGCTATGGACAAACCGGGCGGACCGGGTCATACTTCTTACCATGTCCATCGCGTCCGCCGGGTCCAGGTCAACACCGCGAGGTCTACGAGGTACGCCATGAGTGCACAGTCCGATGCGCCGTCGGGCGGGTCTTCCCGCCACCGTCTTCTCTGGCCGCTGATCGCCGCGGGCGTGCTGGCGATCGCCCTGCCGGTCGCCGTGATCGCCTGGACGCTGTTCGGTGCCGGGTGGCCGGCCGCTCGCGAGGCGGCCGACGCGCCGGCCGAACCGTCGCCGCGCGCGATGCGCGCCGTCCTGGCGCCGGGGCGCGACGCGGCCCTCGCGGCGTGGGACGAGGTGAAGGATCTGCCCGCCGAGGACGGGCTCGCCGCGCCGCTGGCCGAGGCGCGCGACGACCTGGACCGCGCCGAGGCGTTCTACCGGCGCGACGCCTTCGCCGACGCGGCCGAGGCGTACGCGGCGCTCCACCGCCGGTGCGAGGACCTCCGCCGGCGCGACGATTCCCGCCGTCGCGCCATCGTCGAGCGGGAGCAGGCCAACGCCGCCGCCGAACGGGCCCCGACGGCCGGGTCGATGGACATGGCCGGGCCGTGGCACGAGGCCGAGTATGCGTTCATCCTGGCGAAGAAAGCGTTTGACGAGGGCGAATTCGACCAGGCCGGGAGCATGTGGCGCCGCGGCGCGGTGCTGTACGACGAGGCCAGGATCGAGGCCGCCGCTCGCCAGGCCGATGAGCGGGTCCGTGCGCTGACCGGCGAGAAAGACCGGATGGGCGATGAGCTCGACCGCCTGGGGGCCGAGAACGCCCGCCTGCTCAGGCGGGACGAGGCCTTCGCCGAACGCCTGACCGGCCTGGAGGCGTCGGTCGCCCAGCAGGTCCATCAAAACGAGCTGCTCAGCGGTCAACTGGACGAACGGAACGCCGCCGTGGGGCAGCTTACCGAGGAGCTTCGTCGTGCGGAGCTGCGGGGGCAGGAACTCGCCCGCGACATGGAGGCGGCCCGCCAGCTCGCCACAGCCAGGCAAAGGGAACTGGCGGTCGCCGTGGAGAAGATCCATGAACTGGAGGCGCGACTGGCCGGGACGGACGGCGGCGGCGAAACGGCGGGCCTCACCGGCCGCGTCCTGAACGTTGTTCCCGAAAAGCAGATCGCCTTCCTCAACGTCGGCGAAACCGACGGCGTCAAGCCGGGCATGCGCTTCACCCTCTCCCGCGGCGGCGAGGTCGTCGGCGAGTTCGAGGTCACCGGCGTGAACTCCAGCACCTGCGAAGGGCGCTTCGACAACCCACGGCAGCCGCCGCGAATTGGTGACATTGCCAGGCGACAAGGCCCCCCGCCCGCCGCGCCGGCCGGGCGCGACATCAGCGGTCGCGTCACGGCCGTCGACGCCGGCCACCAGGTCGCCCAGTTGAACGTCGGCACGGCCGACGGCGTGGTCGAGGGCATGCGGTTCATCCTCTACCGCGGCACCGATTTCGTCGGCGAGCTGACCGTCGCCGAGGTCGACCCCCACAGTTGCGCCGGGTTGCTCTCCAAGCTGCAGACAACCCCCCAGCCCCGCGACCAGGCCACCACGTCGCCGGGCGCCGACTGAGCGGGCCATCCGAGGGCCTCCGTGGGACCCACCCACACCCGCGGGCCCGGCCGGCCGGTCGGTCGCGGCCCGGCGCGCGTGCCTGAACCAGAACAGGCTACTATAGCATAACCAGGCCCATCGCGCGGGCACGGAGCCGCCTGGTTAACATTAGGATGGAAAGATTGAACAATGTTGTGCCATCCGTCAATCTTCTGAAGCCCGAAGCGCAGTTTGTTCAGTTTACCCTTTACAATATTGACCCCGTGCTCAATAAACCAATGCCCGCATCGGTGCCCTCAACGCCCCTGTTAAACTGGGTAAAATAACGGAGAATTCCGAGAATTCGGGTTTTATGCCGTCCTCCGCCTGCGGCATCTATAGAGGGACAGAGTACTCGAAAAAGCGCCTGTTAGCCTGTGTTAGTCACCCCGAGTATTCGGAGAATTCGGAGTATTCGGAGTATCGTGGGGGGCGAAAACGGCAAAAGACCCCGGAGAATTCGGAGAATTCCGGTTTTATGCCGAGCAATCGTGCCGATCGGCGGGGCGCCGGAACATATAGCGTCCCTCAAATATAACAAGTTAGTCCGGCGGCGGGGGCCCCGACGGCCGGGCCGCTCAGCGGACGACCATCCGCCAGCAGCGGTGGATCCGCGGATTGCGGAAGTCGTCGGGGATGGTGCGGCGGGTGATGTCGTGGATGTCCAGGCCCGACAGGGCGTTAGCGTCGAGTTTGAAGCGGCGGGCGTTCGTGGAGAAGTAGATCACCCCACCGGGTGGCATCAGCCGTGCCGTGGCGACAAGCGCCGCGACGTGGTCCCGCTGGATGTCGAAGAAGTCCTTTGTCCGCTTGGAGTTGGAGAACGTCGGCGGGTCGATCACCGCCAGATCGTACGCTTCGCCGTCCGCCGGGTCGGCCAGGAAGGCCATCACGTCGTTGCGGATGAACCGGTGGGCCTCGCCCGCCGCGAAGCCGTTGAGGGCCATGTTCCGTCGGGCCCAGTCGAGGTAGGTGGCCGACAGGTCGACGCTGGTGGTGGTGGCGGCGCCGCCGGCGGCGGCGGCGACGGTGAAGGAACCCGTGTAGCAGAATAGGTTTAGCATTCGCTTGCCGGCGGCCTCCTCGCGGACCATCGCGCGGGTGGGGCGGTGGTCGAGGAACAGTCCGGTGTCGAGGTAGTCCGAGAGGTTCACCTCGAACCGCAGGCCGCCCTCGCTGACCGTGTGGATGCGGCGGCGGTCGGACACCCGGGTGTACTGGTCGCTGCCGCGCTGCCGGCGGCGGTGCTTCAGGAAGA
Organism: uncultured Planctomycetales bacterium; assembly: GCA_964535025.1. Lineage (GTDB taxonomy): Bacteria > Planctomycetota > Phycisphaerae > SM23-33 > FEN-1343 > JAAYZK01. The sequence goes on along the minus strand of CAZHRW010000035.1, from coordinate 2,117 downwards.
TGTTGTCTCGCGGGACGTTAAGGACCTCGGCGACGACGGCCATGAGCATCTCCAGCCAGTCGGCGTGCTCGGCGGGCGTGCGGTCGTGGGGGCGCTGGTATTCGGCGACGTGCACGTAGCCGTCGTAAACGTCTACAGCTAAAGGGACTTCGGGTATGTCTCGATCGTAGAGGCGGTAGCACGTGATCCCGCGTCGCGGCCAGCGCCGCCGGTGGCGGGCCATCTTGCCCAGGCGGTTGGCGAACACCTGCCCCTGGTGAGCCGCGTTGGGCTTTAAGCCGCCGAACGCCGGTGACTTAGGCTCCGACGGCCCGCCGTCGCGCGGCGGGCGGGGGCCGTGGAACTGGTAGTACGTGCAGGGGATCCGCCCGTTGTAGAGCTTCCGCCGCCGGTCGGCCTCCTGGCCGAGGATGGCCTCGAGGTCCACGCTGGTGAGGATGTAGAACGACCAGCTTTTCAGCCGTCGGAACACCTCCGGCATGGCGCGGTAGGCGGCGTCGACCTGGTCGCTCTGCCCGAAGCGCTGCCCGTACGGTGGGTTACAGATGAGGCACCCGTAGGGCCGCTTGCTGGTGAGCTGCTCGAAGGGCTGGACCTGGAAGTGGATGTCGTCGCCGACGCCGGCGAGCTCGGCGTGATGGCGGGCGAGCGAGACGGCCTTCGGTTCGATGTCCGTGCCGATGATCCGCTCCGGATGGCCCGGGGCGATCGCATCGCCGGCCGCGGCCCGCTCGGCCTGCCACAGGGCCGCCGGGAGGGCGGGCCACTGTTCGGCGGCGAAGGTCCGCCGCAGGCCCGGGGCGATGTTGCGGCCGATCAGCGCCGCCTCGATCGGCAGTGTGCCGCTGCCGCAGAACGGGTCGACGAAGGGGCGGTCGGCGGTCCAGAAGCTCAACTGAACCATCGCTGCCGCAAGGGTTTCCTTCAGCGGCGCCGGTCCGGCGGCGGCGCGGTAGCCCCGCTTGTGGAGGCCGGCGCCGGTGGTGTCGAGCGTCAACACGGCGCGGTCGTCGCGGAGGGCGACCTCCACGCGGCAGGTCGCGCCGGTTTCGGGCAGGTCGACGACGCCGTGAGCGGCGCGGAGGCGCTCGACGATCGCCTTCTTGACGGTTCGCTGGCAGGCCGGCACCGACGCCAGACGGCTGTTGACGCTGCGGCCGCGGACGGGAAACGCCCCGTCGGCGGGGATCCACCGCTCCCAGTCGAGGGCCCGGACGCCGTCGAACAGGGCGTCGAAGTCCCCGGCGTCGATGGCGCCGACGACGAGCCCCACGCGGTCGGACGTCCGTAACCACAGGTTAGCGCGGGGGATACCTTCGAGCCCCGCGCGGAAGCCGATCCGCCCGGGCGAGCGGACCCGCACGCCGTCGAAGCCGAGGGCCTCCAGTTCGCGCTTCACGCACGCCTCGATCCCGCCGGCGGCGGTCGCGATGAGTTCCAGGGTATCTGTATCGGTCGCATGCATGCCACAGCCCTTACGTCCCGGCCCGCCGCCCCGTTCGTCCGGCCGGTCGGCCGACCATAGCGTCAGGGGAGCCGTGATGCCAGAGCCAGCCTCTTGGCGCGGGGGGCGAAGGTCTGTATCTACGGGGCGAGCACCAGAACCACGGTCCGCCCGACCGGCGGGCCGGCCCAGGAGACCCCGCCATGGAAGCACCGACGTTCACCAAAGTTACGATCGGACGACTCGAAAACGACATCCCCCCCGGCGCGATGAATACGTTCAGCGCCGTCGGCGACCTCAACGGCGACAGACGGCCCGATGTCGTCGTCAGCGGCCGCAACGGCCGCATGGTCTGGTTCGAGAACACCGGCCACCGCGACATGTGGCCCATGCACGAGGTCGACGACGTCGAGGCCATGGAGTGCGGCGGGGCGGTCCGCGACCTGACCGGCGACGGGCTGGGGGACATCATCAACGGCAACGACTTCCGGGGCCACCAGATTTTCTGGTGGGCCAACCCCGCCTCCGCCGGCGGCCGCTGGCAGCGCCGTGCGATCGCCACGACCGAGCTGTCGCAGTTCCACGACACCGCCATCGGCCGCGTGGCCGGCGAGGCGGCCGACTCGCTGGTGTTCACCAACCAGATCGGCGGGACGAATATCTATCGCGTCCC
>CAZHRW010000034.1:0-6438 GCA_964535025.1 uncultured Planctomycetales bacterium | reverse complement strand
GGCGTCGAAGTCGACGTCGCCGGTGGTGCGCAGGCGGATCCTGCCGTTGGCGTCGCGGAGCGGCCGGTCGGTGTCGTCGAAACCGGCGGGGATGCGGTTGATCGCCACGTCCACGACGATCGCGCCGGGCTTGACCATCTCGGCGGTCACCAGCGGCGACAGGTCCGGCGGCGCCGGCGACAGGCCGCGATCGACGGCGTCGGCGTACGCCTCCCAGCGGTGCTGCGGCACGCCGGTGGCGACGAACAGGATGTCGGCACGGCGGGTGTGAACCGCCAACGCTCGCGTGGCGACGTGGCAGACCGTCACCGTCGGGGCCGCCCGGGCCGATTGCAGCAGGATCATCGCGATGGGCTTGCCGACGATCTGGCTGTGGCCGACGACAACCGCCTCCTTCCCGGCCAGATCCACGCCCGTCGACCGGACGATCTCGACCGCCGCCTGGGCGGTGCAGGGCGCCACGTGCGATTCGCCGCCGAACAGCAGGCCGTAGTTGACCGAGTGCATCCCCTCGACGTCCTTGTGCGGCGCCAGGCTGTCGTAGATCTTGCGGGGCCGCAGGTGGTCCGGCAGGGGCAGTTCGACGATGACGCCGGTGACGTCGTCGTTGCGGTTGAGGGTCTCGATGACCTCGATCAGGGCGGCCTGGTCGATCTTCGGCGGGAGGATCTTCAGTTCGTAGGCGATGCCGACCGCCTCGCAGGCTTCCCGCTGGCGGCGGGTGTAGATCTTCGACGCCGGCGGCTCGCCGAGCTGGATCGCCACCAGGTGCGGCCGCAGACCCCGCTCGGTCAGGGCCGCCGCCTTCGCGGCCGTCTCCTTCGCCAGGGTCGCCGCCAACGCCTTGCCATCGAGTATCGTCGCCGTCATCGTCGTCGCTTCACCTCCCTAAAGGTCGGCATTATAGAGGCGGGCCGGGGCGCGTGTCGTGACAAAAGTCACAAACGATAGGCTTGCAGGACGGCACGGGTCGCGCCTGTTTTACGCCAGCACCGCCATGAGGCGCTCGGCGGTTTGCTCATCGATCTTCCCGGCCTTGCGTGCGAGGCGGACGGTGCGTCGGCCGAGTTGGCGGTAGAGTTCGGCCAGGTCGGGCGCGGTGGCGTCGAGGGCGGCCAGGTGGGCCGCGACGGTGTGGACGTCCCCGCGGGCGATCGGGCCGGTCAGGGCCGCGGCGGGGCCGACGGCGGCGACGTTGTCGACGGTGGCCGCCACCAGCGGCGCCAGGGCCGCCCGGGCGGGCTCGGCGTCGATGCCGGCGAGGATCGCCGTGGCGATCGCCGCCTCCTGGAGCGTGGCGAGGTAGTTGCACGCCATGCACGCCGCGGCGTGGTAGAGGGCCTTGCGGTCGCCGGCCAGTTCGATCGGCACGCAGCCCAGGTCGCCGGCCAGTTGCATCACCACCGACAGCGCCGCCGGGTCGCCCTCGCAGAAGCAGTGGCAGCCCGGCAGGCGGTCGATCGCCACGAGGACCGACGGGAACGTCTGCAGCGGATGCATGCTGGCCACGTGCGCGCCCGCCGCCGCCAGCGGCGCCAGCACATCCGAGGCCAGGGCGCCCGAGCAGTGGGCCACGACCGTCCCGGCCCGCACCGTGTGGGCCTCGGCCAGCGCGGCGGCCGCCGGCGCGATGGCGTCGTCGTTGACCGTCAGCAGGACCACCTCGCCGCGCCCGGCCGCCTCGGCGGCGGTGCAGACGGACGGCTCGCCGCCGATCAGGCGGGCGGCCTTGCGGGCGGAGGCCTCGCGGCGGCTGGCCACGGCCACGACCGGATAGCCCGCCCGACGGGCGGCAATCCCCAGCGTCGTGCCCACGACCCCCGCCCCGATAATCGCGATGTCGGGCCGTGATCGAGTCATAAGAAGCGTACCTGCAGAAGCCTAGCGAAAACCGGCCGCCGGATCAATACGGTCAATGCCCCAGCGGGAACCGAACGGCGACGATCCCAACAGCCATCCAGACTACGCCGTCGCCGTTCCTCAAGCCTCGGGTCTCAGGCCTCAAGCCTCACTGGCCTCAAGCCTCATTTCAACGGCCCATGGCCGTGGGCCTTGCGGATCCCGCCGGCGGCGGCGAAGAGGTGGCGATCCTTCTTGAGGTGGCTGACGAGGTTCGACGTGCTGACGCCCAGCGTCGCGGCGGTGTCGGCCAGGCGGCCGTCGCAGGCGTCCAGCAGGTCCAGCAGCACCCCGGCGACCGGCCAGAACCGCTCATCCTTGCGGCCGACCTGGATCCGCCCGCCGTCGGCGGCGGCTTTGGCGGGTCGGACGATCGCGCCGGCGAGCGGTTCGGGCAGGCGGCGGGCCCACGCCGCCGGGTCGGCCGGACGGCGGACCGCCAGGGCGATCTGCATCCGCAGCCGCTTGACCGCCAGGCGCTTGTTGGTGTGCTGGGAGCGGCTGTCGTCGCCGTGCGCCGACAGGCCCGTCGGCCGGTGGTGCAGCCGCACCGCCGAGGAGACCTTGTTGCGATGCTGCCCGCCGGGCCCGGAGGCCTTGTAGATGTGGACGTCGCACTCCGCCAGCAGGGCGTCGTCGTCCAGCGCAAGTGAGTCGGGTGTGTCGGTCATGGCGCTGGGCTGTAGCGTACCGTCTGCCGCGGCCTTTTCAAAGTCTCGGCCGTGCGGTATCCTGCGGCCGGGTTCACAGGTTGACGAGGTGCCGAGCATGAGCAAGAAGTTTCGTGTCGTCGTCAGCGAGCCGTTGGAGGACCACGCCCTGGCGTACCTCACCGAGCACGGCTGCGAGGTCGTCCACACGACCACCGACGCCGTCGGCGAGCACATCGCCTCGGCCGACGCGCTGGTGGTGCGGACGTACACGCCGGTGGACGAGGCCCTGCTGGCCCGCGCGCCGCGGCTGAAGGTGGTGGGGCGGGCCGGGGTCGCGCTGGAGAACATCGACGTGCCGGCCTGCCGTGCGGCCGGGGTGGAGGTGGTGCACACGCCGGCGGCCAACACGCTGGCGGTGGTCGACTACACGGTGGCGATGATGCTCCTGATGAACCGCCGGTTCTGGTTCCTCGACGGGCCCGTCTCGCCGGAGCAGTTCCACGCGATCCGCAAGCGGTCGTTCGGGCGTTTCCTGGCCGACCTGACGGTGGGCATCGTCGGCGTCGGGCGGATCGGCTCGCGGGTCGGCCGTGCGGCGGCGGGGCTGGGGATGACGGTGCTGACCAACGACATCCGCCCGGTCGAGCTGGACTATCCGGCCCGGTCGGTCGACAAGCCGACGCTGTACGCCGAAAGCGACATCGTGACCATCCACGTGCCGCTGACGGACCTGACGCGGGGATTGATCAACGCCGAAACACTCGGGCAGTTCAAGCCGGGCGCCCAGTTCATCAACGCCGCCCGCGGCGAGTGCATGGACCCCGCGGCGGTCGCCGAGGCGATCCGCTCGGGACGGCTGGGGGCCGCGGCGATCGACACGCACCACCCCGAGCCCCTCCCGGCGGACTACCCGCTGTTCGGCCTGGACAACGTCCTGCTCACCGCCCACATCGCCGCCCGCGTCCCCGCCGCCACCGCCGCGATGTGCGACGTCGTCATCGACGTCGTCCGCGTCCTCAACGGCCGCACGCCGGAGTACCCGGCGGCCGAGGGCAGCTATTGACCGGGATCGATGAGAACGCGGCTGGAGGCCGGAGGCCAGCCACTGGAGGTGCGAACGGCGGCCTTCTTTTAGTTGACTCGGCTGGGGGGGAACCTATAATCGAGCCTGCGGCGGTGCCTTAGGCGCCGCCGGTCCCGCAGTGGCGGCTGTCGCGCGGGGGCCTCCCCGCATGTGCGACACAAGTGCCTGATCCGTGTACAGTTGTGCTGTTCGAATACGCAGGAGAGACCATGGCGATTCACACACGTTCCCGGGCGTTGGCGGTGGTGCTGACAGTGGTGCTGGTCGGCGGCGCCGCGGCGACGGCCCAGCAGACGGCTTCGTCGGAGGCGCTGACCGCCCAGACCTGGCGCGATTTCCTCCACTTCATCCGCGTCGCCCGGCCGGATGTGGCCCTGGCCTACGGACAGGACCTGCTCACCGACAAGGCCGACGCGCGCCACCTGTACACGCTGAGCGTCGAGACCCCCGGCGCCTTCGGCACCCTCACCCGCGGCGAGGCGATGGAGCCGCTGGCCGAGACGATCGAGCGGCTGCGGGCGAAGATCGAGGAAGGCTACCGGCTGATCAGCCGCGACCCCGAGCGGGTCCTCGAAGCGATCGACCTGCTGGGCGGGACCATGCGACAGTACGGCATCGGCGCCGACCGGCTGAAGGCCTCGGGCGAGTACGCCGTGTCGATGATGGTCCAGCGGCTCAGCGATCCGTCCATCACCCCGCTGGTGCGGGACCGGATCACGCGGGTGCTCGGCGAGCTCGGTCGCGAGGCGGTACGGCCGCTGACGGCGGCGCTGTCGAGTGCGGACCCGTCGGTCCGCGAGGCGGTGTGCCTGGCCCTGGGGCGGATCGGCTACGCCCACGCGGCGCCGTACCTGCGGGCGCGGATCGCCGACGACGAGGAGCTCGATCGCGTCAAGGACGCCGCCGAGCGGGCCCTGATCGCCGTCACGGGCAAGCGGCAGGCCGCCGAGGTGCCGCTGGCCGACTACTACTACGAGTTGGCCCGCACCTATTACGACGGCACCGAGTCGATCCTGCCCGACGCGCGGTTCCAGACGGCCAACGTGTGGTACTGGAGCGACCTGGGCGCGACCTACGTCGAGGTGCCCCGGGCGATCTTCCTGGACGTCTACGCGATGCGCCTGGCCCGCGAGGCCCTGATGGCCGACAAGAGCTACGCCCCGGCGGTGACGCTGTGGCTGCAGGCGAACCTCCGCAAGGAAGCCAACCTCCCCGCCGGCGCGACCGACCCGACCCGGCAAGACACCCAACTGCCCGCCGCCGCCTATGCCAAGGCCGCCGGCGCCAAGTACATGCAGGATGTCCTGGCCGCCGCCCTCGGCGCCGGCGAGACGCCGGTGGTGAAGGGCGCTATCGCGGCGCTTCGCCGGACGGCCGGCGCGTCGAACCTGGCGTCGGCGCCGACGGGCGTGACGCCGCTGGTGGCGGCGCTGACCTACCCCGACCGCCGGGTGCGTCTCATGGCCGCCGAGACGCTGGCCAACGCCATGCCCGCCAAGCCCTTCGAGGGCAGCGAGCTGGTCGTGTCCGGGCTGATCGAGGCGCTGCACCAGTCGGGGCGCAAGACGGTCCTGCTGATCGAGCCGGACGTCAACGACCGCAACCGGTTCAAGGACTGGCTCCGCGGCGGCGGCTACGACGTGATCGACGCGACCGACCTGGGCGGGGCGTTGGCGAAGGCCGAGGCGACCTCCATGGTGGACATGGTCGTGATCGACAGCCGCATCCAGTCGCCGCCGTTGGGCGAGGCGATGACGTTGATTCGCAGGGCGCCCCAGTTGGCCCGGCAGCCGGTGGTGATGCTCACGGCCGGCGAGGATCTGATCCGCGCCCGCCGGATCGACGAGGACGAGGACCTGGCGGTGATGGCGGAGATCGAGGGGCTCGAGGCCGAGGGCCTGCTGGCCGCGTTGGCCGCCGCGGACGCCGCGGCGACCGGCGACGAGCCGATCGACGAAGCGGAGGCCCGCCGGTGGGTCGGCCGCGCCGCGTCGGCGATCCGCCTGCTGGGCCTGGCCGATACGAAGGTGTTCGAGCTCAATCGCACCCGCGAGGCCCTGGCGGCCAACCTCACCGGCACGACCGACGAGCTGAAGATCGCCTGTGCCCGGGCGCTGGCGGTGTTGGCCAGCGGTCCGGCCCAGCAGGCGATCGCCCAACTGGCGGCCTCGGACGACGCGTCCGAGCCGGTGCGGATCGCCGCCTACCAGGCCGCCGCCGAGAGCGTGCGGATCCTCGGCCGCCAGTTGACCGACAGCCAGTGCCGCGACGTGGTCCAGGTGGTCCGCTCCACCGAGTCGCAGGCCCTCCGCGACGCCGCCAGCGAACTGCTCGGCGCACTGAACCTGCCCAGCGAGCAGATCAAGGACCTGATCCTCGCCAAAGAGTAGACGCCGTACCCGCCAACAACACACGACAGGCGAGCGCTGCCACGACAGCGCTCGCCTGTTTTGTTTGAGGCTTGAGACCTGAGGCTTGAGACCTGAGACCTGAGACCTGAGGCTCGAGCCACGCGCCGGTTGCCGTGGTCGTTGCTCAGGCCTCAAGCCTCAGGCCTCAAGCCTCTCTCACCGCATCAGCGTCAGCAGGACGAGGAAGAAGGCGGCGCCGAGGAGGGCGATGCCGGCGTAGCCGAGGATGTCGCGGACGGCGGGGGGGACCGGGGCGAACGGACGGTTGACCGCGTCGAGGACGGCCAGGACGCTCGCCCGCCAGTCGGCCCCCCGCCCGGGCGGCGGGGGCGGGCGCGGCGGGGGCGGGGGGGCCGCCCCGGCGCCCCGGCCGGGGCGGGGGGGCGGGCCC
>CAZHRW010000033.1:0-10621 GCA_964535025.1 uncultured Planctomycetales bacterium | reverse complement strand
CGCCCGACGGCACGACCCAAGGTAGGAGCCGTATGAGGTAGTTCCTCACGTACGGATCTGTGCGGGGGGCGGGCCGAAAGGCCCGTCCCTACCGCGAACTTAATAATCCGTTGACGCCCGGCCATCGGTGAGCTATAGAAGCGGACATGGCCAGAGTGGGGCGAATCGTGGTTCCGGGGATGCCGCACCATGTGCCCATCGGCGACGACGGCTTCCTGGCCTCCATCGGCCGCCTGCTCGGCCGCGACCTGACACCCCCAAAACACGGGCGGCGACCGAAAGGGCCCACCAGTGGCGAGCGAGAGGCGGCAGGTGCGGAATATTAAGAGTGTGTCCCGTGCGCCCGGACTGAGGCACCGGCACACGGCGAAAGCCGCCGGTCAACGGCCACGCCCCGTTCCTGTCGCCACCGCGCCACATCTCGACTCTACCCGACGCCGGCGGATCATCGCCAGCCCGCCCGGGGTCAGCAGGGCCAGCGTCGTGGGTTCAGGTAGCACGACCAAGGACTTGGAGCCCACAGTATTACCCTCATGGGTAAGGGCCAATGAATCGACAGGGCTGACGAAGCCGTCCCCACTGACGTCCAGCGGCGAGTCCAGGCCAACGAATTGCGCGCCATTTGTATTGAGGAAGTTGATCACGGTCAAGGTGTCAATGGGCGTGAAAGAGAGATCGCCCGTGACATCGCCGGCCAGGTTCCCGAAGTAGAAGCTATCCGGGCCGCTCAGTCGCGTGGAGTCATTGGCCAGGACGGTGACCTCAAGCCAGCAATCCTTTACCACACCGGTGTCGAAGGCAATCACGACACGGTCGGAATCTCCCTCGCCTCCCGATGCAAGGACTGAAATCGTCGGCGCCTGAGGCACGGACGGCCAAAGGCTCGGCGACAGTGAGTTCCCTGCCCGGAAGAGGAAGTCCGAATGATCGAGAGGTCCGCCCAGACCCACCATATCGACAGCAATGCCGACCAAGCCGGACATCTTGTTTGTGATATTCGCGTAGTCCGCCAGTTGGCCGGGAAGCAGGGCCTGTTTGTTCCCGGCAACCGTCGATGGATCATCGTAGAACGTGTACCGCCCGTCCACGTATCCCGCGAGTGCTGTTCCCGAAAACGATATCAGGCCGATCGTTGCCACCACCCAGGCGGTTCGACCCGGCCGACAGGGTCCTGATGCCATTGTCTATCCTCCGCTCGAGACGTCTGTTCATTCGTGTTGCGGCCGGAACCAAAGCCGCTCTCGGGTCATTGCACGGCCTTCTTGTGCGTGGAAGCGAAGGGTAAGCTCCTCTGATCTGCGACAACGGCCGATCATCGCCGGCCCGCCCAGGGTCAGCAGGGACAGGATACCAGGCGCTGGACTACCCTGGATGTTACCAGTGTCCCCGTGCCCGCCGAGGCAGGAAAGCATCAGCGAGTGCTCATCCCGCGCTGTACAGCAAAACGAAAGGTTCACCCGACTGTGGTCTCCGCGTAGAGATCGGAGCCTGCACAATAGCTTGATGATACCGCGCGTCCCCCCTTTAGCCAACTGAATTCTGCAAGACTCCTCGCTTGCTTGCGAGGCACGCCATGGTGGCTCAGACAGTCACGCGCTTGCCCGCGTGCTGATAACGCTGCGGATGTTCTCCGGGAGCGATTCCCAGCGGCCCGGGAGGGGGGCCGCCAGAGGGATGGCAGGGCGCGTGGGCTCAGGGGCACGAAGCGTCGTCCCCCCAACCGGGCAGTTCCAGGTTGCCCCTACCGCTCGGCGGCATGCTGCCCGCCATGGGTCGACGCGCGCGCGACACGCCCTTGACAGGTCGTCGGGGGCGGTCTATCCTGGCTTGCGATCGGCGCGGCGGTTGGCCGTGCGATCGATGGGCCAGCGGATTGGGAAAGGCGGTTTTGAAATGGGGCAGTTTTGCGGACGGCTGGGGGTCGTGGTGGTGTCGCTGGTCGGGCTCGTCGCGGCGGGGGCGCCGGCGGCGATGGTGTCGATGGAGGCCGGCGAGGGGCTGACGTTCCGCGTCGAGGCGAGCGGGGAGGCGTTCATCGTCAATCCGACCGACGCGGCGATCTCCTTCGACGGCTATGAGATCCGCTCGGCCGCGTCGCTGCTCGATACGAGCGGTTGGCTGAGCCTGTCCGGCCGTGCGTTCGGCGAGGCGGGCCTGTCGGACCAACTGGGGCCGGGCGTCGCGACGTTCATGGAGATGCGGCGGTCGGCGGCCTATATGGCCGAGGCGAGCCTCGCCTCGCTGGCCACGCTGGGGCCGGGCGATGCCTTTTCCATCGGCACGGCGGCCCCGGACGCGACGTACCAGGACCTCCGGATCAAGTACATCAACTCCTACGCCTCCACCAGCACCTTCATGGCCCTCGACATCGCCGGCCTCGCACCCCCGCCGCCGCCCGAGCCCGAACCGATGGACCCGGTCACGGCCCCACCGGCGCCTGAGTCGATCGAGCCCGAACCTGCCGCACCGGCGCCCGAGCCCGAGCCGATGGAGCCCGTCACGGTCCCGCCGGCGCCCGAGCCGGTCGAGCCCGGGATCGAATGGGGCGACCCGGTGATCGACCTGCCGGTGTGGGTCACGGTCGTGGGGGTCTACGAGCCCATCTTCCTCGGCGATTTGATTCCCATCGAGCGGTGGCTCGACGGGCCGGGCGAGCTGGCGCCGATCGCCGGTGAGCCGTTCTTCGCGATTACGGCCGAAGACATCGCGCTGGAAACGTACGCGCGCTACCTGGTCACCACGGACGGCCTGATGCTCGGGCCGGCGATCCCCGAGCCGACCGCCGCGACGTTGCTCCTGGGCGGCGCGATGGTCGCCGCACGGCGACGGCGGCGACGCCCGGCGTGATGACCGACGTGGGTCGACGCAGACCATTGGGAGGATGGGCCATGACGACAGCTTCACGCGACGAGGCGTATGCACTGCTGAGCGAGTTCACGACGACGGACCGGGCGATCCATCACGCGTTGGCCGTCGAGGCGGTGATGCGGCGGATGGCCCGCACCCGCGGACAGGATGAGGACCTGTGGGGCGTGGTGGGGCTGCTGCACGACCTGGACTACGAGCAGTTCCCCGACCAGCACTGCACGAAGTCGCGGGAGATCCTCACCGAACGCGGCTGGCCGGAGGAGATCGTGCGGGCGGTGGTCTCGCACGGGTGGGGGATCTGCTCGGACGTCGAGCCGCTCAGCGAGATGGAGAAGGCCCTCTACGCCGTCGACGAGTTGACCGGCCTGGTCGCCGCGACGGCACTGGTCCGTCCCTCGAAATCGGTCCGGGACGTCAAGGTCAAGTCGGTCCGGAAGAAGTGGAAGGACAAGAGCTTCGCCGCCGGCGTCGACCGCGACATTATCGCCAACGGCGCCGCGATGCTCGGCGTGGAGCTGCCCGAGCTGATCGCCGAGGTCATCGAGGGGATGAAGGACGTCGCCGACGACATCGGCCTGGCCGGCGACGGGGGCTCCGGCGGCGAGGGGTGAACGGCGGCCGCCGCGTCGTCGCGATGGGCAACCTGTGCCGGCCCAGCCGTTTTGCCGTTAACGGATGTCGTCCCGTTTTCGTGGCTACGACACCAATAGCCACAAAGGGCACGAAGACTAAAACGGCACCAACAGCAACGACACAGCTAGCCACAGCGTTCACAAAGGGCTCCCAGACAAACGGCAACAAGTGGGCATAAGCCGTTGCTGCTGCTTCCTTTGCGTTCTTTGTGCCCTTTCTGTCGCTCCTTGCCGTCGCCGTTTGAGGCGGCCGCGGCCTGCGCTAATCCTCGATGACCGACGCGGCGAGGCGGTCGTGGTCGAGGATGGTGATGCGCCGGTAGCCCAGGTCGAGCAGGCCGTCGTCGCGCATTTTGCCGAGGGCGCGGGTGACGGTTTCGCGGCTGGCGCCGACGAGGTTGGCCAGTTCCTGGTGGGTGGGGGCGCGGAGGAGCTGGATGCCGCGATCGGTGCGGAGGCCCGAGTGGCGGGCGGCGGCGAGGAGGTAGCGGGCGAGGCGCTGGGGGACGCTCTCGAAGGTGGTGTGGTCGAGTTCGCGGACGAGGCGGAAGATGCTGCGGGCCATCGTCTGCATGAGGGCGTAGCACAACTCCGTGTCGGCGAGCACCTCGCGGCGGAAGGCCTCCTGGCTGAGGATGCCGAGGATGCTCTCGGCCTCGGCGCGGACGGCGACGGCGGAGCCGGCGTTGGTGATCATCTCGGCCAAGCCGAAGTGCATGCCCGGCCGGAGCATGGCGACGACCCGCTCGCGGCCGTCGGCGCTGCCGCGCAGCAGCGCCAGCTCGCCCCGGTGAACGACGACAAACCGTTGCACCGGCTCGCCTTGCATGATGACCCGCTCCCCGGCCCGAACGCGCGCCGTGGTGAACTGCCGCCCCAGGCGGGCGATCTGGGCGCCGTCCAGCCGTGCGAACAGCGGGATCTGCTCCAGCAGCGCCCCGACGGGACGGCTCGGCGGCGGGCTAGCCATCGGCGCCCCCCCGGGCGTCGGCGGCGACGGCGGCGTGTATGGACGGTCGGACCTTCATGACGGGCCTCCGCGGGCCGGGGGCGGCCGTCCCCGGCATTGCCCGTATGGTAGCCGCGGCGGCCGGGCGGTGCAAGAGGGGCCGCGGCGGCCGCTTAGGTGTTGATTTGACAGCGGTTGCGCGGATCCGTGCAGCCGGCGCCGCCGGCGAACCGGGCGGAGGGTGGTGCGTACAATTCGATACGGGCGGCGGACGGGCCGATCGTGATAGGCGGCGGTGGCGGACGGCGTGGTCGTCGGGCGGAAAAAAATGGCCGGGGGGACCTTGACTGGCCGTCGGTCGGCTGTATGATATGCCGCCTTGGCCCGGATGCACGGGTCGCGGCCGCCCGGTAGGCGGCGGCCTGCTCTTTGAGAACAACACGAGAGCCTGATCGCGGGGCCGCGAGGTCCCGCAATCGCAGCGGGCTTGTAGCTCAGTTGGTTAGAGCGCACCCCTGATAAGGGTGAGGTCGTTGGTTCGAATCCAACCAGGCCCAGTGCTGCGGCGGGTAAGCGGGCCGGTGCCCGGCCGCGGGCCGTCCGTGGCCGCGGCGGCCGGCGGCTCGGTTCGGGGACGTAACTCAATGGGAGAGTGCCAGCTTTGCAAGCTGGAAGTTGCCGGTTCGAGTCCGGTCGTCTCCAGTGAGGGCGTCCGGGACCGGGGCGAAAAAAGATAATCTTTCCGGGTTATTTTTGGCTTGCACCCGCCCTGACGGTCGTATAGCATTGTGTGTCTTGACGTCATCGCGGCCGATCGGTCGCAGCGGCGTCGGGTGGCCCGGCCGAGGCGTTTAGGTCGAGGCGGGCCGGGATGTTGTGAAGGCTCTTTGACAACTGCATAGGGTAAGCCATTGTGGTAAGGTTCACCGAGTGTTCGTGACCTTCGGCGGCGGGACCGGCGCGTGCGTCGGGCCCGGCGAGCGGGGGCGCGGACCTCAAACGAGCACCTTGAACGGGTTTGGACCCGTGGCCGTCGGCCGGATGATTCGGGCCCACGGTACATGTGGCCAAGCTAACAAGGGTGTACGGTGGATGTCTAGGCGTAATGAGGCGATGAAGGACGCGGTAGGCTGCGATAAGCCCGGAGTAGCCGTCAAACAGGCTTTGATCCCGGGGTTTCCGAATGGGGCAACCCGGCGTCACTGGGCAACCAGATGGCGTCACGTGCGGCTGAATGCATAGGCCGTATCGGGCGAACGCGGGGAACTGAAACATCTAAGTACCCGCAGGAAAAGAAATCAACCGAGACTCCGTCAGTAGCGGCGAGCGAACGCGGACAAGCCCAAACCGGTCTTCGGACCGGGGTTGCGGGCGTCGAGAGGAGTTACAAAAGCTCATGGCAGTCGAACGGCTTGGAAAGGCCGACCGTAGAGGGTGACAGTCCCGTAGGCGACGTTGTGAGCTCTCCATTGATCGACGTTCCAGAGTAGCGCGGAACCCGTGAAACTCCGCGTGAAGCTGGGGAGACCACTCTCCAAGGCTAAGTACTCCATTACGACCGATAGCGCACAAGTAGGGCGACTGAACGATGAAAAGAACCTCTATTAGAGGAGTGAAAAGTACCTGAAACCGTGCACCTACAACAAGTCGGAGCCCTATGCCCCTCCGGGGGAACGGGTGACGGCGTACCTTTTGCATAATGAACCGGCGAGTTACGGTTTGCGGCAAGGCTAAGCGTCTCCGGCGCGGAGCCACAGCGAAAGCGAGTCTGAACAGGGCGATGAAGTCGCAGGCTGTAGACCCGAAACCAGGTGATCTACCCATGGGCAGGCTGAAGCGTCAGTAAAATGACGCGGAGGGCCGCAGCATTGAACGTTGAAAAGTTCTTGTGTGACCTGTGGGGAGGAGTAAAAGTCTAATCAAACCTGGAGATATCTGGTTCTCTCCGAAATAGCTTTAGGGCTAGCCTGGAGCCACTACGTTGCGGGGGTAGAGCACTGGATGAAACGAAGGCCCTTCCCGGGTACTTCCTTCAACCAAACTCCGAATACCGCAGCGACTAACTCGGGAGTGAGTCCGCGGGGGATAACCTCCGCGGTCAAAAGGGAAACAACCCAGACCGCCAGCTAAGGTCCCTAATCCATGCTGAGTGATAAAGGAAGTCGGATTGCCGTGACAGCCAGGATGTTGGCTTAGAAGCAGCCACCATTTAAAAAGTGCGTAATAGCTTACTGGTCGAGCAACCCGGCGCCGATAATGAACGGGACTAAGCATGGAACCGAAGCTGCGGATTCGAAAGAATGGTAGGAGAGCGTTGCTGTCCGCGGTGAAGGCGTACCGTGAGGAGCGCTGGAGCGTCAGCAAGTGAGGATGCCGGTATGAGTAACGATTAAGCAGGTGAGAATCCTGCTCCCCGAAAGCCTAAGGTTTCCTGGGGAAGGTAAATCCGCCCAGGGTTAGTCGGGGCCTAAGTCGAGGCCGAAAGGCGTAGACGATGGACAGCAGGTTAATATTCCTGCACCACGTACGGAAGGTTTGTACCTGAGGAGTGACGCATTGCCAAGGTATATCGGCCGATTAGACGCGGTCGTTGGGGGTGCCGGCCCGGTCGGTTTAACAGATCGACGGAACGGCCGGCATCACCTCGTGGGCAATTGGACCCTGAAGTATGCGGCGGCAGTGCCGCGAAAACCTTCGCAGGGACGACCGTGCGTGCCCGTACTAAAACTGACACAGGTAGGCGAGGCGAGTAGCCTCAGGGGCTCGAGAGAACCGTTGTTAAGGAATTCGGCAAATTAACCCCGTAAGTTCGCGATAAGGGGGCCCTACGCAGGCCATTCAATCTGAGTGGCCGGGCGAGGGCGCAGAGAATCGGATCTGGCGACTGTTTATCAAAAACACAGGACTCTGCCAACTCGAAAAGAGGATGTATAGAGTCTGACGCCTGCTCGGTGCCGGAAGGTTAAGGAAGACGGTTATCCTTCGGGAGAAGCTGGCGACTGAAGCCCCGGTAAACGGCGGCCCTAACTATGAGGGTCCTAAGGTAGCGAAGTTCCTTGTCGGGTAAGTTCCGACGCGCATGAATGGCGTAACGACTGGATCACTGTCTCAACAACGGACTCGGTGAAATTATAATCCAGGTGAAGATACCTGGTACCCGCGGCAAGACGGAAAGACCCCGTGAACCTTGACTATAGCCTGATATTGGTAACTTGCTGTGCTTGCGTAGGATAGGTGGGAGGCATTGAAGCCGGGCTCCTGGGCCCGGTGGAGCCATCCTTGAAATACCACCCTTGTACCGTGAGCTATCTACCCCCGTCCCGTGAATCCGGGCGGGGGACCGTGTTAGGTGGGTAGTTTGACTGGGGCGGTCTCCTCCCAAAGTGTAACGGAGGAGTTCAAAGGCACACTCAGTACGGTTGGCAATCGTACGCAGAGCGTAAAGGTATAAGTGTGCTTGACTGCGAGACCGATACGTCGAGCAGGTGCGAAAGCAGGACTTAGTGACCCGGTGGTCCCGAGTGGAAGGGCCATCGCTTATCAGATAAAAGGTACTCCGGGGATAACAGGCTAATCTCCTCCGAGCGTCCATAGCGGCGAGGAGGTTTGGCACCTCGATGTCGGCTCATCACATCCTGGGGCTGGAGAAGGTCCCAAGGGTTCGGCTGTTCGCTGATTAAAGTGGTGCGCGAGCTGGGTTCAGACCGGCGTGAGCCAGGTCGGTCCCTATCTGCCGTGGGCGTTGGAGCTTTGAGAGGATCCTTCTTTAGTACGAGAGGACTTCGAAGGACGGACCTCTGGTGCACCAGTTGTCACGCTAGTGGCACCGCTGGGTAGCTATGTCCGGAACGGATAACCGCTGAAAGCATCTAAGCGGGAAGCCCACCTCAAGATGAGAGCTCCATGTCCTTTCGAGGACGAGAGGCCGCTGGTAGACGACCAGCTTGATAGGCCGGGTGTGTAAGGCGCGTAATCGCCTCAGCTAACCGGTACTAACGGCCGAGGGCTTGGCCACTTGTACCGTTGGTCTGTGCCGGACCAACCCAAGCCTGCTCAAGGTGTGGTGAACCACACGATGGCTACCCTATGCCCGGTGGTGCGGGGGTCGAACCCCGCACCCCCTGTGGCGGTGCCGATACGCGACGGGAAACACCTGATCCCATCCCGAACTCAGTCGTGAAGTCGTCGCGGCCGATGGTACTGTGATAAGCGGGAGAGTAGGTGAGTGCCGCCTTATATGAAAAAGGCCGTCCGAATCAGGACGGCTTTTTTCATGCCGTGATCTGCCGCCGCCCGACGCGGCGGGCCGGGGGTTGACGCGAAGCGGCCCCGGCCTATCCTGGCGGCATGATGATGACGGAACACCTCGGATGGTTGGCCGTGGCCGTGGCCGCGGTCGCGGCGGCGGCACTGTGTTGCACCGGTTGCGGTCCGCCGGTGGTCGCCGGGGCGATCCGCTGGGATGCCTGGACGGGCGGACGGATCACCGAACAGGTCGAGCGGACCCTCGGCCCGGCCCGCTACCACCACCGGCTGCCCTGGTTCGCCGAGGTGACCGGCCCCGACCGGGTCCGTATCGACGGCGGCCGCGACGAGGTCATGCGCCGGGAGATCCGGTTCGCCGCCGAGGCGGGCCTGGACTACTGGGCGTTCCTGATCTACCCCCGCGGCAGTCCGATGAGCGTGGCGCTGCGGCAGTATCTCCGGTGCTCCGACCGCGACAGGATCAACTTCTGCGTTATCCTCCACGCGTCGCTCAACGTTCCCGACGAGCAGTGGCCCGACGAGCGCCGGCGTCTGGTCGACCTGCTGGCCCTGCCGACCTACCAGACCGTCCTGGGCGGCCGTCCGCTGGTCTACGCCTTTTCCGGCCGGAGCCTCCGCGAGGATCGCTTTGCCGATTTCGTCGCGGCGGCCCGCCGCGCCGGACGGGACCCGTACTGCGTCTACATGGGCTGGCGGCCGTCGGCCGACTACGCGACCTGGGCGGGGCGGGGCTTCGACGCCGTGGCCAATTACGCCAGGGCCGGCGATCAGCCGACCTACGCCGAGCTGGTCGCCGGCGTGGAGCAGGACTACTGGCAGGACGCCGTCGCCGGCGGTGCGGCGTACGTTCCGCTGGTAACGACCGGCTGGGACAAGCGCCCTCGCCAGGACCACCCCGTCTCGTGGGAACCGGCCGACCGGGCGTACCACCGCCAGCAGACCTTCCCGTCGATGGCCGCGGCCGACGAGATCGCCGCGCACCTGCGGCGCGCCCTGGCTTTCGTCGACGAGCACGCCGAAACCTGCCCGGCCCGCGCCGTCATCATCTACGCGTGGAACGAATACGACGAGGGCGGCTGGCTCGCCCCCACCCGCGGTAGCGACGGCCGTCCGGACACCGCCCGCCTCGACGCCATCCAAACCGTCCTCGCCGCCCAACGCCGCTGGCCGTAACCGATGTATCGGGCGGCGCCAGGCCCTGTCGATCGGCGGCGACATTCCCGCGGGCCGTCGTGAATAGAATGTGAACGGGCGCTGAACCCTCGCGGGGGGAGGCCGAAAGACGATGGCGGCACACAACGACAATCCGCAGGATCCGCAGGATCCGCACGGCCGCCGCGGCGGGCGGAGCCGGTGGCGGCCGCACCCGTGGCACGGGCTGGCGGCCGGGCCCGACCCGCCGGGGCGGGTGGCGGCGTATATCGAGATGACCCCGTTCGACCTGGTCAAGTACGAGGTCGACAAGCGCACCGGCTACCTCCGCGTCGACCGGCCGCAGCGGGGCTCGTCGCTGGCGCCGACGCTCTACGGGTTCGTCCCCCGCACCTACTGCGGCGAGGCCACCGCAGGCCGCAACGAGCGGGCGACCGCCGGGGACGGGGACCCGCTGGACATCTGCGTGATCTCGGAGCGGCCTGTTTCGCGGGCCGAGGTGATCGTCAACGCCCGCGTGATCGGCGGCATCCGCACGCTGGATGAGGGGCTCGCCGACGACAAGATCGTCTCGGTGCTGGAGGAGGACCCCGCCTGGGGCGATGCATCGCGGCTGGCCGACGTGCCGGAGCCGCTGGTGGACCGGTTGTGTCATTACTTTGCCACGTACAAGGTCCTGCCCGGCCGTGCCAACCCCGTCGAGTTGCAGGGCACCTACGATCGCGACGAGGCCCTGGCGGTGGTCCGCTCGGCG
>CAZHRW010000032.1:0-16499 GCA_964535025.1 uncultured Planctomycetales bacterium | reverse complement strand
TCCTTGACGGGCGGGGGCGGCGCGGTACGATCCGCCGGCGAAGGTTTGCCGTGCGGCCGGCAGGCCATTTGCGCCAAGCTCGCCCGCAAGGCATTCGGTGTACAGTGCTTGGAAGGATATCACCATGAGTCGCCCCCGGTTCGCCGTCACCGACCGCCCCCTCGGGCCGTGCTACCGTTTCTGGAACGTGGCCAATTTCAACAAGCCTTTCCGGCTCCTGGAGGGCGCCCACATGATGCGCTTCGCCCGCGGCGCGCCGTTCGTCGATGCGGTGAACCTCGTTTATCTCCTCGGCGGCCGCCAGAAGGACCGCGCCACGTGGTACAAGGGCTTCCGCCCGGACGGGTCGCTCGACGTGGACTTCACCGGGCTGATCGAACAGCTCCACGCCTGCCTCGACCAGCAGTACACCCCCTGGCTCGTCCTGGACAACATCCCCTATCCCATGAGCGACCCGCCGACCGAGGCGTCGTACGGCAACACCGCCCCGCCGGCCAGCGAGGCCGTCTGGCACCGGTACGTCACCGCCGCGATCGAGGCGATCGTCGCCGCGTTCGGCAAAGAGACCGTCTCGCGGTGGTGGTTCCGCGTCGGCACCGAGCCGGACCTCCACCCGGGCCACTGGGCGGGCACGAAAGAGCAGTACTTCGCCCACTACGACACTACCGTCGACGCGGTCACGCGGATCCTGCCGGATGTGCGGATCGGCCCGGGCAACATCCTCAACCCCGTCGAGGGCGAGTATGGGATGCAGCACGTCAACCTGTGGGGCGTGGACATCATCGACCACTGCGCCACCGGCCGCAACGCCTGCACCGGGGGAGTCGGCACGCGGATGGACTGGTTCAGTTGCTCGTGGTACGGGCGGGTCGGCGTTGGGCTGTCGATGTTCGACAAGGCGATCGGCATCATGCGGGACCGCCTCGGCCGCTACGAGCACCTGGCCGACATCCCGCTGGTCATCGGCGAGTTCGCCGTCCTCCACGACGAGCACGGCGCGCGGCTGTACTCGGGCGACGCCTCCGAGTGGGGCGCGAGTTTCTACGCGGGCATTGCCGAGCGGGTGTACCATCACGGCGTGGAGAAGGTCTACGAATGGCACCACGCCACCGACGCCGTCCTGCATCCCAAGGGCCACGTCATCGCCATGCTCGAACGCATGGCCGGCGGCCGGCGCCTCGCGGTGGACCCCGCCCCGGCGAGCGACCGCGACGGTGGCGTGATCGCCTCGCGACAGGACGATGCGCTGTATCTGCTGGTCTACCGCCACAGGACCGAACGCGCCGACGGCCGCCGGCAGACGTTCACCGTCACGGTCGACGCCGCCGACCTGGCCGCCGAGGGGATGACCGAATGGACCGTCGACGCGACCCACGCCGCCTGGGCGCGGGCGTTCGAGGCCGACTGCCGTGCCGCCGGCGTCGAGCCGACGGCGACGGCCGGGCGGTTCGAGGGCGGCATCGAGAAGGCCTACGGCCGCCGGGGCCTGCCCGTCTGGCGCGCCAACCGCGAGCGCTACGCCGCCCTGTCGGTCCTGCCGGAAACGCGGGATGCCGAGGTCGCCGTCGATCATGGCCTTCTGACGGTCACCGTAGCCATGACCGGCCACTGCGTCCGCCTGCTCCGCCTGCCCAGGGCTTAGAACTTGGCCACCCAGGCCTGGACGCCCTGCATGATCATCTCGATCGAGATCGTGCCCACCACCAGGGCCGTGATCCGCCCGACGATCTCGATGTAGCGCCGGACGAGCGGCTCGCGCCGGGGCCGGACATAGTCGTGCATGCCTTTCAGGATGATCATGACGACGATGGAGAGATAAACCGCCAGCAGCACCGCCCCGCAGGCCGTCAGGGCGTCGTGGTGCTCACCGATGATCACGCTGGCGCTGATGGTCCCGGGACCGATCAGCACCGGCATGGCGATCGCCCCGGCCAGGTGGGCGGATTTCCCACGGAGGATCTTGATGGCCCTCGGACCGCGGAAGACGAACCCCACGCCGATCAGCAGGAACACCACGCCGCCGAAGATCTGAAACGAGGCGAACTCGGCGTGCATGACGCTCGAAAACACCGCGTCGCCAACGACCGCGAAGAAGCAGAACACCGCCGAGGCGATCAGCCCCGCCCGCCACAGCACGCGGCGAAACTGCTTCGGGTCGAGCTTCTCCACGATGTCGGCCAGATACACGATCACCAGGAACGGATTGAGCAGCACCAGCAGCAGCGTTGTCGACCGAACAAACTCGCTGAAATCGATCATCACACCTCGCGTCGGAAAAAGGGAACCCAAAAGCAACCGAGACGATTTTAACGCACGACCCGGCTCCATCAAGGATCGCGCCGGCACCGGCGGCGAATTTACCCAAGTGCCCGCTGGCCCTGTGGAACCGAACCGTATATCATTCCCCGTAAGCCGGTACGGTCGGCCGCCGCGCCGGCGGGGGCCACGCACTGGGGTGGGTGTGGACAGGATGGACGCGACGTTTCTACAGACGATCCGGCGGTTTATCGGGTACAACTGGGCCGCGCTGGCCATCACCCTCACCTGCGCCAGCCTGGCCGTCTGGTTCGCCCTCGTCCTGGCCCGCTACGTGCGGATCGCGCTGAAGCTCTTCCTCGACACCACGCCGCCGCTGAACCCCGGTCCGGCCGCCTACGGGCGGATCCACGGCGAGCCGGTCCGCTTCCACAGCCTGGACGGCACGCCGCTGGCGGGGATGTGGCTGTGGGCCCGCGACCGGCGGGCGTCGCGCGGCAGCATCGTCTTCTGCCACGAGTTCGGCTGCGACATGTACAGTTGCGTCCGCTACGCCCGCCCCCTGCTGCGAGCCGGGTACAACCTGTTCACCTTCGACTTCCGCAACCACGGCGCCAGCACCGAAACGGACGGCTACCGCCCCCTGCAGTGGGCGTCCAGCCGCGAGTTGGCCGACGTCCTCGGCGCCACCGCCTGTGCCGTCCAGCGCCTCCTCGACGAGGGCCTGCCGACCCGCCTGGGCCTGTTCGGCATCAGCCGCGGCGCGTCGTTGGCCCTCCTCGCCGCCGAGGCCGACCCGAACGTTCGGGCGGTCATCTGCGACGGGGCTTTCAGCACCGAGGCGGTCTGCATCTCGATGATGAAACGCTGGGCGCGGATCTTCGCCCGCATCCGCCTGGCCTACGAGAACCACCCGCCGTTCTTCTGGCGGATGATGGCCTACGCGGTCATCAAGCGCGCCCAGTGCCGCACCGGCTGC
Organism: uncultured Planctomycetales bacterium; assembly: GCA_964535025.1. GTDB lineage: Bacteria > Planctomycetota > Phycisphaerae > SM23-33 > FEN-1343 > JAAYZK01. The sequence goes on along the minus strand of CAZHRW010000032.1, from coordinate 13,264 downwards.
CGGTATCCTTCCGTGGCGCGCAGCCTGCGACGGCTCAAGCGCGTGCCGGTCTTCTTCATCCACGGCCGTCGCGACAGCTACCTCGACCCGGCCCTCGCCCGGGCCCTTCACGCCGCCGCCACGCCGCCCAAGCGGCTGTGGCTGGTCCACGGCGCCCGCCACAACCAGGCCGTCGTCGTCGCGCCCAAGGCCTACGCCCGTCGGACCATCGCCTTCTTCGATCGCTATCTCGCCGAAGGCCCCGCCGTCGCCAAGAAGCGCCGCCGCGCGGCCGTTGCGGCCGGAGCGGCCGCGCGATGAGCCTGGCGCGCCACCTGCTGCGACCGGCGGCCCGCCTGGCCGGCCTCCATGCCCGGGCCCAATGGCGCGCGTACCTCCACGCCTTCCGCAACGGCCGCGCCGCCCAGGAGGCCCTCCTGGCCGAACTGCTCGCCCGCGGCGCCGACACCCGCTTCGGTCGCGACCATGACCTGGCGCGCGTGCGGACTTACGCCGAGTTCGCCGCCGCCGTGCCCGTCGGGGACTACGACGCCCGCGCGCCCTACCTCCAGGCCGTCTATGACGGCGAGGTCGAGGCCCTCTTCGGCGCCGGCGAGCGGATCGTTCTGTTCGCCCTGACCAGCGGCACGACCGGCACGCCCAAGCGGATCCCCATCACCGCCGACGCCCTCGACGCCTATCGTCGCGGCTGGAACGCCTTCGGCTACAAGATGCTCACCGACCACCCCGCCGCGTGGCTGCGGACCATCCTCCAGATCTCCAGCGCCGCCGTCGAGTCCCGCTCCCCCGCCGGCGTGCCCTGCGGGTCCATCTCGGGCCTGCTGGCCGCCAGCCAGAAGCGGATCGTGCGCCGGATGTACGTCGGCGGCGCCGCCGGCGCCCTCGCCGATCCGACGGCGCGCCTGTACACCCTGGCGCGCCTGGCGATCGCCGAGGACGTCGCGATGATCTCGACGGCCAACCCGTCGTCGGTCCTCCAACTGCTCACGACCGCCGAAGCGCACCTCGAACCGCTCCTGCGCGACCTGGCGGACGGCACGCTCACCGCGCCGGGCCCCATCGAGCCGTCCATCCGCCACCGGCTGCCCCTGCGCCGCCGGCGGCGCCGCGCGCGGGCCATTGAGCGCCGCCTGGCCGCCGACGGCGGCGCGGTCACCACCGCGACCTTCTGGGATCTGGCCGTCCTGGCCCACTGGACGGGCGGGACGCTGGGGCTGTATCTGCCCGAGCTGCGCCGTCGGGCCCCCGGCGTGCCCATCCGCGACATCGGCCTGCTGGCCAGCGAGGGGCGGATGTCGCTGCCGCTGGACGACGAGACGCCCGCCGGGGCCGCGGACGTGCTGGGGGCCTTCCTCGAGTTCATCCCCGCCGACGAGGCCGACGCGGCGGCGCCGACGGTGCTGCGGACCCACGAGGTGGACACCGGCGGCGAGTACCTGGTGGTCCTGACGAACCGGTCGGGGCTGTGGCGGTACAACATCGGCGACCGCGTCCGCGTGACGGGCTTCGTGGGCGACACGCCCCTGATCGCGTTCCTGTCCAAGGACGCCCACACGGCCAACCTGACCGGCGAGAAGCTCACCGAGCACCAGGTCGTCGCGGCCATGGCCGCGGTCAGCCGTCGCCTGGCGGTGCCGATCGACCGGTTCCTTGTCCAGCCGTGCTTCGTCCCCTTGCCGCACTACCGCATCACCGCCGAGCCCCCCGCCGCCGGCGAGCCCCGCCTGGCCGAGTTGCTCGACGGCGAGCTGCGCCGCCTCAACATCGAATACGCCGCCAAGCGCCGCTCGGGCCGCCTGGCCGCCCCCCGCATCGTCGCCGTCGCCCCCGGCACCTTCGACCGCCGCCAGCGCGACCTCCTGGTCGCCCGACGCGGCCGCGAGGAGCAGTACAAGCACCAGTACCTGCTGACCGACGTCCTGACGGAGGACCCGGGGGCGTAGGCCATTCACCCCTTGCCTGAGCGGCTTGGCGGCGGCTGCGTCGCGGGCAGGTCGTCGGCCAGGGCGCGGATGTCGGCGGTCGCGGCGTCGAGGCGCTCGGCGGCGACGTCGGGGCCCTGCAGGAGCGTGGGCTGGACAATGACGGGACGGATGTCCTCGAAGCCGATGAAGCCGAGGATCTCGCGGAGGTACGGCAGTTGCATGTCGTACTCGGCCGTCGGCGAGCCGGGGCTGTAGTCGCCGCCGCAGGCGAGGGCCAGGACGGCCGGACGACCGGTGATCAGGCCCCTGTAGCCGGTGTCGGGCGCATAGGTGAACGTCAGGCCGGGCTGGGTGATGATGTCGATCCAGTGCTTGAGCGCGTAGGGGATCGAGAAGTTCCACATCGGCACCGCCATCAGCAGCAGGTCGGCCGCCCGGAGGCGGTCGACGACGGCGATGACGTCCTGCCACGCCGCCTGGGCCTCGTCGAGCGGCTCCCACCCGCCCATGACGGCGTATTTGGCGGCGGCCGAGGGGGCCTCGAACGCCGGGAGCTCGTCGTGAAACAGGTCGAACGCGTCGACCTCGACGTCGTCGTGCACCTGGCGAACGCGTTCGAGGAAGGCGTCGGCGAGCTTCTTCGAGTAGGAGTCGCCCCTGGGGCTGGCGACGAGATACAGGATACGCATGGTCGCTTCCTCCGCACCGCCCCACCGCTGCGGCACCACCGCCGCGGCACGCCGCGTTGTCCGTGGGGCCTTTACCGGAATTCTAACCCGCCGGCCGCGGCGAAACCCCCGGCGGCGTCATTTCGTCGCGCCGAGCAGCGCCATCGTCGACGTGATCACCAGGTGCGCGCCGATCAGCCCCAGCAGGCCGTACACGATCCGGCCGAACCACACCGCGCTGACCCGCCGGTGCAGGACCACCCCCGCCGCCGCGCCGGCGATGACGGCCGGCACGAGCACCAGGTCGGCCCCGAGGGTCGGCGCGGAGAGCATGCCGAGGGCATAGTACGGCACGAGCTTGGCCTGGTTGATGATCCAGTAGAAGACGGCGGTGGTGGCCACGTAGCGGCCCTTGGGCATCTGCTGGCCCAGCAGGTACATCTGCGTGATGGGTCCGGCGGCGTGGGCCAGCGTGCTCGACAGCCCCGCCGCGGCACCGAAGGCCAGCCCGTGGGCTCGGCTCGGGCGGAAGGCGACGACCCGCCCCCGCAGCGTGCGGATGATGTGCAGGGCGACGAACCCCGCCCCCAGCAGGCCGATCGCCAGCTTGAGCGACGCGTCGGTCACCTCCCGCCCCGCCTTCATGCCGAACTGCTGGAACAGCGCGAGCACCCCGCCGCCGATGGCGATCCCCACCAGCGCGCCGGGCAGCAGGCCGAGAACGTTGCGGCCGTCCCACCGGCGCCACCACATCGCCAGCGAGGCGTAGTCGGCGGCGATCAGCAGCGGCAGCATGATCGCCACGGCGGCCACGGCGTCGCCGCACGCGTAGATCATCAGCGGCGTGGAGATCATCCCCACGCCCCCGCCGAAGCCGGCCTTGCCGGCGGCGAAGATCGCCGCCGCCAGCGCCCCCAGCACGATGAACCGCACCGGATCGGCCGCCGTCGGCGGGATGCACGTCAGGGCCAGCATGTCGCAGGGCGTCATCATGGGCTCCGGCCGTCATAGCGGCCGCGGCGGGCGAGTGCAAGGGCCGACCCCGTCGACGCCCGGCGAACCGCCGAACCCTCCCAAGCGAACCAACAGGGGGCTTGTGTGCGGAGGCCCGTTGTGGTAAAGAATCTCGGCGCCTCCGCGACGATGGTCGTCACTCTCGCTTTACCCTGACGCGACTGAACCTACGAAGGCTGAGCCTATGCAGCGTGCCGATATCCGTAACGTGGCCCTTATCGCCCACGTCGACCACGGCAAGACCACCCTGGTCGACGCGCTGCTCCGCCAGAGCGGGCAATTCCGCTCCGGCGAGCTGGCCGGCGACTGCATCCTCGACTCCAACCCCCTGGAGCGCGAGCGGGGGATCACGATCCTGTCGAAGAACTGCGCCATCGACTACACCGATCGCGACGGGCGGCGCACCCACATCAACATCGTCGACACCCCCGGCCACGCGGACTTCTCCGGGGAGGTCGAGCGGGTGCTCAAGCTGGCCGACGGGGTCCTGCTGCTGGTCGACGCCTTCGAGGGCGTCATGCCCCAGACCCGCTACGTCCTGGGCAAGGCCCTCGCCGCCGGGCTGCGGCCGCTGGTGGTCATCAACAAGATGGACCGCCCCGACGCCCGCCCGGAGGCCGTCCACGAGGAGGTGTTCGACCTGTTCGTCGAGCTGGGGGCCGAGGAGCACGCCCTGGAGTTCCCCACGATCTACGCCTCCGGGCGGGACGGCTGGGCCACCGGCGACCTCGACGCCGTCGGCGCCGCCGCCGGCATCCATCCGCTGTTCGAGGCGATCCTCGCCCACGTGCCGGCCGCCGAGGGCGATGCCGACGCCCCCCTGCAGGCGATGATCACCACGCTGGACTACAGCGACTACGTCGGCCGGATCGGCATCGGGCGGGTCGTCGCCGGGGTGCTGCGGGCCGGCCGGCCGGTCGCGGTGATCGACCGCCACGGCACGCAGACCGTCCAGCGGATCGGCCAGGTCTTCCGCTTCCAGGGCCTCGGCCGCGTCGAGGTCGACCGCGTCGAGGCCGGCGACCTGTGCGCCGTCGTCGGGCTCAAGGGGATCGACATCGGCGACACCCTCGCCGACCCGGACCACCCCGTCGCCCTGCCGCCGGTGCCCATCGACGAGCCGACGCTTCGGATGACCTTCCGCATCAACGATTCGCCCCTGGCCGGACGCGACGGCAAGTTCGTCACCAGCCGCCAGCTCCGCGACCGCCTGCACAAGGAACTGCAGTCCAACGTCGCCCTGCGGGTGGACGACCGCGGCGACGAGTTCGACGTCGCCGGGCGCGGGCTGCTCCACCTGGGCATCCTGCTGGAAACCATGCGCCGCGAGGGCTACGAGCTGTCGGTCGGCAAGCCCGAGGTCCTCTACGGCACGGACGCCGACGGCCGGCGAACCGAGCCGATCGAGCACCTGGTGATCGACGTGCCCACGACGGTCGTCGGGGCCGTGATGCAGCTCGTCGGCGACCGGAAGGCCGAGATGATCCACATGAAGACCCTCAGCGCCCGCACCCAACTGGAGTTCCTCATCCCCGCCCGGGGCCTGATCGGCCTGCGCAGCCGCATCCTGACGGCGACGGCCGGGGAGATGATCATGCACCACCGTTTCAAGCACTACGGTCCCTATCGCGGCCGGATGGGCGGGCGAACCAACGGCGTGATGATCGCCACCGAGCCGGGGCGCGTGACCGCCTACGCCCTGGAGCAACTGGCCGACCGCGGGGTCATGTTCGTCGTCCCCGGCGACGAGGTCTACGGCGGCCAGATCGTCGGCGAGCACGCCAAGGACAAGGACCTGCCCGTCAACGTCGTCCGCCGCAAGAACCTCACCAACGTCCGCTCGTCGACCAAGGAAGCCACCGTCACGCTCAAGGCGCCCCGGCCGATCACGCTGGAATACGCCCTGGAGTACATCGCCCCCGACGAGCGCGTCGAGATCACCCCCGCCCACGTCCGCCTCCGCAAGATCCACCTCAACGAGCACGACCGCAAGCGCGCCGCCCGCCAGACGGCCGTGTGACGGCCCGGTGCTCCCCCAACCGGCGCGGTTGGCCGCATCACTGTGATTCCAGCGCCCCGCCGGCGGACGAAGCACCGCCGCCGGCGCCGCGGGCGCCCGGGACCCCGCGCCGTCTCGGAGCAGGTCGATCAGACGTCGCACACGGTTGAAAGCGCCCTGCCCGCCGCTATAGTGTGGGTCGATGGTCATCAACCGCACGCTGCCGGCCCGCCTCGTGTCCGCCTGCGCCGGCCTGTTGCGCCAGGCGACGACGATCAGTTGGGAGCTGATCAAGATCATGGTGCCCCTGCTGGCGGTCACGTACGGCCTCCAGCGGCTGGACCTGATCAAGTATCCCGGTTACGCCCTGGCGCCGGTGATGCGCCTGGTGGGCCTGCCGGGCGAGGCGGGGCTGGTGTGGGCGGCGGCGATGATCACGAACCTCTACGGAGGCATCGCGGCCTTCGTGGCGTTGGTGCCCGCCACGGACCTCACGACCGCCCAGGCGACGGTCCTGTGCACGATGATGGCCGTCGCCCACGCCCTGCCCGTCGAATGCCGCGTCTGCCAGAAGACCGGCACCCGGTTCCGCGCCGCCGCCGGCTCCCGGATCGTCGGCGCCCTGCTGCTGGGGTGGATCCTGCACATGATCTACAGCGCCGGCGGCTGGCTGCAGGGACCCTGCCGCGTCCTCTGGCAGGAACCGCCCGGCGACGGCGGCGGCTTCGGGCCCTGGCTGGTGAGCCTCGCGCTCAACCTCGGGAAGATCTACCTGATTGTCCTGGGCCTGCTGGCCCTGATGAAGCTCCTCGAAGCCGTCGGCGTCCTCAGGCTGCTGCTGCGGATCATGGGTCCTCTCCTGCGACGGCTGGGCATCGGCGCGGCGATGGCGCCGCTGGCGATCATCGGGATGACCATGGGCGTCACGTACGGCGGGGGGCTGATCATCCAGGAAACCCGGACCCGCCGCTTCGGACGCCGGGACGTCGTCCACACCATGACGCTCATGGGCCTCTGCCACGCCCTCATCGAGGACACCCTCCTCATGATCGCCCTGGGCGCCCACGTCTCGGGCGTCTTCTGGGCCCGCCTGGTCTTCTCCCTCGCGGCCATCTACGTCATGGTCAGGCTCACCGGCCTGCTGTCCGACGCGACGTTCGACCGCCTGTTCTATCGGCCCGCGGCCGGTGAGCGTCGCCCCGGCGCCGAAGCGGCCGATTGACAACGCCGCCCGTCAAACGCTCGGGCGCCTTGTGCCTGCCCTCGAATCGGGGCGGAGCACGCCCCCCGCGGCTGGCCGCAGGCGTGGGCAACCCCAAGGGTTGCCCATCTACAGGTCCTCCGCATCCAGCACCTCCCGGACGGCCTGCTGAAGCTGGATGGCAGTGAAGGGCTTGGCGAGGAAGCGGTCGACCCCGCGGAGTTCGGCGCCGAACTCGACGCCCTCGGCGTAGCCGGAGATGAACAGCACCCGCAGGTCGGGCCGGGCCTTGCGAAGCTCGTGGGCCACCTGGGGGCCGCGCATGTCGGGCATGACGACGTCGGTGATCAGCAGGTCGATCCGCTCGTCGTAGTCGGCGGCCTGCCGCAGGCTGGCGATGGGGCCGTCGCTTTCGAGAACGGTGTAGCCGAGATGCTCCAGCAGCCGCGCGATGAACTGGCGGACCGGCGCTTCGTCCTCGACGACCAGGACCGTCTCGGTGCCGGTGAGCGGCTCGGCCTCGGCGGCCGGCACGTCCGCGGGCCGGGGCAGGGTCTCCCGCTCGGGCAGGTACATCCGGAACGTCGTGCCCGCCCCGGGCGCGCTGTCGACGGTGATCTGCCCGCCGCACTGCTTGACGAACCCGTACACCATCGACAGGCCCAGCCCCGTGCCCATCCCGGGGCCCTTGGTGGTGAAGAACGGGTCGAACACCTGGCGGAGGGTCTGCTCGTCCATCCCGACGCCGGTGTCGCGGACGAGGATCTCGACGAACCGGCCGGGCCTGACGTCCACGTCGAGGATCGGCTCGCCCGGCCGGAGGTCGACGGCGGACAGGCCGATCACCAGCTCGCCCCCCTCGGGCATGGCGTCGCGGGCGTTGATGGCCATGTTGATCACGGCCTGCTCGAGCTGGGAGCGGTCGGCCTTGACGGCGCCGACGGGGCCGGTCGTTTCGATCGACAGGCGGATGTCCTCGCCCAGGGTGCGGGCCAGCGTATCGGTCAGCTCCCCGATGACCGCCGCCGGGTCGATCATCCGCGGCGCCACGGGGTGCTTGCGGCCCAGGGCCAGCAGCGGGGTGGTCAGTTCCATGGACCGCTCGGTGGCGTTGAGGATCTCCCGCAGCGCGCCGGCCGCCTGGTCGTCCTCGGCGAGGCGCAGCAGGAGCATGTCGCAGTAGCCGCGGATGACGGTGAGCTGGTTGTTGAAGTCGTGGGCCATCCCCCCGGCCAGGCGGCCGAGCGCCTCCATCTTCTGGCTGCGGCGAAGCTGCTCGAGCAGGCGGGTCTGCTCGCCGGCGGCGCGGCGCTGGTCGCTGATGTCCCAGTAGATGCACAGCAGGCCGGTGATCTCGCCGGTGTCGCTTTTGACCGGCGTGGTGATCCAGTGCACCCAGATTTCACCGGCTTCGTCGACGACCTCTTCGGCCTCGAGGGCCCTGCCGGTGGCCAGCACGCGAGCGTCTCGACTGCGAATCAGCCGCGCCATGGCCGGCGGCACGACCTCTTCCGCGCGCTTGCCCCGCACCTGCTCGCTCGTCAGGCCGTGATCGGCGGCGTAGTTGGCATTGCAGGTCACGTAGACGCCGTCGGGCCGCCGCAGCGAGACCCGCTGGGGGAGGTTCTCCACCAGCGTGCGGTAGAGCGCCTCGCTGGCGCGCAGGGCGTCCTCGCCGCGCTTGCGGTCGGTGATGTCGGTCAGCACGCCGACGCTGCCGACGAACCGGCCGGCCTCGTCGAACAGGCCCTTGGGTGACGCGAGGGTCCAGACGGTCGACCCGTCGGCGGCCCGCCAGGCCAGTTCGTAATGCTGGGCCTGGCCGGCCCGGCGGCGGCGGATCTGGTCCCGCATGATCTCGACGTAGTCCTCCTGGACGAACGCCAGGATCGACCGGCCGATCATGTCCTCGACGGTGAGGCCGAGCATCTCGGCGAAGCGGCTGTTGACGTAGGTGAAGCGGTACTCGGCGTCGGCGACGCCGAGCCCCTCGTCCATCGTCTCGACCAGTTCGCGGAACCGTCGTTCGCTGGCGGCCAGGGCGCGCTGGGCCTGCTTGGCCGGGCCGATGTCGACGGCGGTGAAGATGAACCCCTCGGCCAGGTCGCCGGGCTTGACGGGGGCGCCGCTGAGGAGCACGTCGATGACCGTCCCGTCGCTGCGGCGCCAGCGGGTTTCCACGGACTCGGGCCCCCCGCCGGCCGCCCGCTCGATGATGGCGCGCCCGACACGGTCGAAGTCGGCCTCGTCCTCGTAAAGCATGCGCGTGCCGCGACCGACGAGTTGCTCGGCGCCGTAGCCGAGCATCGTGCACAACGTCTCGTTGCACCACGTGATGACCCGGTCGTGGATCTGGCCGAGGCCGACGGGGGCGACCTGGAGGATCGTGTTGAGCGTGGTCTCGCTCCGCCGCAGCGACTCGGCCGCCCCGCGGCGGTCGGAGATGTCGATGAAAGCCCCCTCCTGCCTCGGCCGACGAGCGTCCTCGCGCGGGACGATGCGGACGTGGGATTCAACCCACAGCGGACGACTGTCCGAACGGCGAAGCCGCACCTCCATCCCGTGGACGGCCCCCTCGGCCTCCAGCGTGCGGCTCCAACGCCGGTAGTCCTCGGCGTCGAAGAACAACTCCTCGATCGGGTGGTGGTCGATCGCGTGGAAGCTGCCACAGCCGAGCATGGCGATCAGGGCGGGGTTGGCCTCGACAATCCGCCCGCCCGCGTCGGCGCCGTAGAAGGCGACGGGCAGGTGCTCGATGAGCTCGCAGCACCACGACGCGTGGTCCATCATCGCCCCGCCGGGCCGTCCGCTCCCTCGCACATTGTCGCGGCTCGAAGCAGCCATGTTCCTGCCCGCTTTCTGCCAGGATGGGACGCGAACACCGACACCCGGAGGCCTGACGCATCCCCGGGCCGACTCGGTGCGCTCACCGCAGGACCGGCCACTCTAAAGTCTAACGGTATGATGCTTGAAAGGCCACTTCGTCCGTGTGCCCGTCGCGCGGATCCCTCGCTCCGCCGGCGCGGCGGACCGGCGTTCAACGCGCTGCCGCCGCGCCGGTCGCAGGTGTGGGCCGAACGCGCGCATCGGGTAACGTTCCGGTCCGAGCCCTACGAATCCGGCACGGCGGGCGCATCGACAATCACGTTGACCGGTCCGTCGGCCTGACTTCGGACGGCCATCATGGCGCCGAAGCGACCGGAGGCGACGGGCACCCCTGATGCCGCGATCGCCTTGACGAACCGCTCGGTCAACGGCTCGGCCTCCTCGGGGCGGGCCGCTCCGATGAACGAGGGCCGACGGCCTCTCTGCGCGTCGGCCATCAACGTGAAGTTCGTTACGACCAGGACGCCCCCCCGGACGTCCCGGACGCAACGGTTCATCTTCCCCTGGCCGTCTTCGAAGATGCGCAGGTTGACCACCTTCTCGGCCAGCCACCGCACCTGGCGATCGGTATCGCCCGGCGCCGCGGCGACATAGACGAGCAAGCCGTGGTCGATCCTGCCGAGAACGCCGCCGTCGACCTCCACCTCGGCCCAGGCGACGCGCTGGATGAGCCCTCGCATGGTCAGGCCCCCCTTCGGCGGTACAGGGCCGCCATGCGGCCGGTGGTGTCGGCCATGTGCTCGATGAGCGGCTCGGGGGCCAGCACGCGGCAGTGCGGGCCGTAGCCGAGGATCCACGCGGCGATCTCGCTGAGCCCGTCGACGCGGACGTAAAAGTCCAGCGTGCCGTCGTCGCCCCACGCGGTCCGCTGGCTGGGGTGCCATGTGACCTCGGCGACCGAGCCGGCGACCTGGCGGTCGAACCGCAGGTGGACGTCGTAGCAGGTCCCCTCGGGGATCATGCACCACGCCTGGCCGAACGGCTCGTCCTCGCCGCCGCCGGCCGGCGGGTCGAAGGCGCGGTCCAGCACGTCCAGCGATTTGATGCGGGACAGCTTGAAGGTGCGGTTGGCGCCGAAATGACGACTGTACGCCCGCAGGTACCACGCCCGCTGGACGAACACCAGCCGCAGCGGCTGCACCGTGACGCGAAGCTGCCGGCGATCGTGAAAGCTGATGTACACCAGCCGGCACACCCGCCTGCCCGCGATCGCCCCGGCCAGGCGGGTCAACAGGGCGTCGACGCCCTCCTGGCGGGCCTGCGGCGTCGGGCGGACGTCGATGTGCGGGAGAATGCTGCCAATGTGCATCCGCACCGGCGCCGGCAGGACGCACTCGAGCTTCATCGCCGCCCGGGCCGCGTGCGCCTGGTGCGGCGACGCCGCCAGGGACTCACGCCGCGAGGCCAGCAGCATCAGCGACAACGCCTCCGACAGGTCGAGGTTCACCGGCGGGAGGAAGAAATGGTCGCTGAGCCGATAGCCGCCCCGCTCGGCGTCGAAGTAATACGGAATGCGGGCCATCTCGAGCATGTTGAGGTCCCGAAATACCGTCCGACGGCTGACCTGGAGTTCCTCGGCCAATGCGTCGGCATCGCAACTGGCGTCACGCTGCAGCAACGCGACCAACCTCAGCAACCTGTGGATGCGACTTACCTTCATGTCCTAGGCTCCTTTATCGCACCTGATGGTGTCACCTGTATGTCACCGGCGAAAGGAATTTTCAGAATTTTTCCAAGTTTTTCTCCCACGTGAAGATGCGGCGCGGCGAGCCGATGGGAAAACGCGTTTTTCCCGCGGACGCGACCGCCGTCTGTGTCACCGGGGCGATCGCCTTGCCCGACGGGAAACTACAAGCCTAACGTGTTCTTGAGCCAGGCGTACAGCAGGCTGATCACCGCGACGACCACGCTGACGACGAGCGTGACCTTGAGGATGCGCAGGCGGTTGGCGATCTCGCGGTCGCGCCACTCGGCCAGCCGCAGGTCGATCTCGTCGAGCTTGCGGTCGATCCGCCGCTCGATCTCGTCGAGCTTCATGGAGATGTAGTCGTCGGCCGCCCCGCGGATGTGCCCGGCGACCCCGCCGACCAGGCCGAGCTGCTCGATCTGCTCGCGGATGCCCGGCAGCGGGGGCTTGCCGTCCTTCGGCTCGGGCGGATCGGGCGTTTCGCCGACCAGCTTGGCCACCAGCTTGCCCACCAGCCGCCGGCGCTTCCGCTCGAACCTGCTCCGCAGCGACTCCTGCCGCTGCAGCGCCCGGATCAACTCGTCGCGGCCTGGGTAGCGGCCGACCTCCGCGCCGCGCAGCCGCGCCAGCGTCAGCAGCGCCCGGTCCGAGAGGTCCTCCACCCGCGTGGACGTGATGCCGCAGATCTCCGCGACCATGCGGAAGTTCGTGGCCCCCTCCTCCACCCGGCGGCCCCCCCACGCCAGCAGCTCGTCGAGGACCTCCCGGTCGAACCCGAGGATCAGCGCCTGCCGCTCCAGGATGGCGCGGACGGCGTGGTTGACGTCCAGGTCCGCCTCGAGCGACAGGCCCATCCGCGCCGCCAGCTCGGCGCGCTGTTCGCCGGTCAGCCCGCCGAGCAGGTCGGCCTTGAGCGGCCCGAGCAGGTGTCGTTCGTCGTCGGCGGTCATGGCGGCGATCCCATGAGAAGCCCGTGGGCGTACACCAGCAGCCCCAGCAGCGCCAGCAGGCCGGCGATCTGCGCCAGCTCCGCCCCGAACCGCCGCACCCGCACCCGCAGGGCCAGAACCGCCACGTACCCCCGCAGCATTCGCCGCGGCCGCGACGGCCCCCGCAGCCGTCCCGACAGCCGCCACACCGCCTGCGCCAGGCGCACGGCCGTGTACGCGCCCAGAACGATCATCAGCAGCCGGCGGTAGAGGTCGAACAAATGCATCGCCCGCTCCGCGACTTCCGCCTGCAGGCTCGACCCGCCGCGTCCGCGGCCGTCGCCGTCCCTACAGCCTGCAGCCTCAAGCCTGCAGCCTGCCGTTCCTACAGCGTGCCGTTCTCGAACAACGCCGTCCCGACCCGCACGAGCGTGGCGCCTTCCTCGACGGCGACCTCGAAATCGTGGCTCATGCCCATCGACAGGTGGCAAAAGTCCGGCCCGCCGATCCGCTCGGTGCGGATCTCCTCGAACAGCTCCCGCAGCCGCACGAAGCAGTGCCGTGCCGCGTCCAGGTCGTCGGTCAGCGGGGCCATCGTCATCAGCCCCGTCAGGCGAAGGTGGCCCAGCGTGCAGACCTGCTCGACCAGGTGCGTCGCGGCCCCGACGGCGACGCCGTTCTTCTGCGGCTCGTTCGACGTGTTCACCTCCAGCAGACACTCGACCGTCACCTCCGCCTGCTGCGCCCGCGTGTTGATCTCCTCGGCCAGCCGCAGCGAATCGAGACTGTGGATCATCCGCGACGCGCCCAGACACGCCTTCACCTTGTTCCGCTGCAGGTGCCCCACCATGTGCCAACGCACCGGACGGCCGACCTCCGCCGCCGCCGCGGCGATCCGCCCATCGGCGGCCCGCTCGGTCAACTGCTGGACGCGGCTTTCGCCGATCTCCGTCTG
>CAZHRW010000031.1:0-47116 GCA_964535025.1 uncultured Planctomycetales bacterium | reverse complement strand
AGCGGCCCCGGCGAGACGGTCGTCGCCACCGGGACACTGCTGTGGAGCACGACGACCGTGACGACCGATCGCGTCGTCACCACCTCGATCCCCGTCGCCGACCAGGACCAGTCGTGCGGCCGGATGGGTCCGGCGGACGCGGGCGAAGGCCCGCAGCGACGTGGCATGGTCCTTCACCGGGTGGAACCGGCCCACCTGGATGCAGACGTCGCCGAGCTCACTGACGCCCAGTTGCCCGGCCAGCCACTCGCGGCGGCGGGGCCGGTCGTACAAGCGGCAGTCGACGCCGTTGGGGATGATCCGCACGTCGCGCCCCGCGATCCGCTCGCTCCGCCGCAGCGCATCGGCGGCGAAGCGGCACACCGCGGTGATCCGGTCGCGCCGCAGGCGCAGCACCTGGTTGACCGCGCGGCGGGGCGGGCTGACGCGGTCGGGCCAGTGTCGCCCGTGTTCGGTGAAGAGGATGCGTCCGGCCCCGACCGCCGTGGCCGCCAGGGCCGCGTAGACGTAGGGCGTGTACTGGTGGGCGTGGATCACGTCGGGCCGGAACCGCCGGATGACCTGGCCGATCCGGCCGACCTGGCGGAGGTCCAGCCCCGCGCGGCGGCGGGTGCAGAACAGCGCCATGCCCGCCGCCCGCGCCGTCTCGGCCAGGCGTCCGAGGCGATCGAGGCACACCGCACCGCTGACCAGGTCGGCCGCACGCCGCCGCGCCAGATCGCAGACGATCCGCTCGGCGCCGCCGGTATCGAGGCTGTGCAGCACGTGCAGGACGCGGAGACGCTTTGTGGCGGTGGCGATCACAGCAGCACCCCCGGGCATTGCTCGCACAGCACGCCGGCCGGCGCCCCGCGGCGGCGGTGAAAGGCTCGGCGGCACTGGCGGTAGGGCAGGGAGTTCCACAGGCGGCAGATGGGCCCACCGGTGTATCGCCCGATGTCGTCGGCGGGGTGCCAACTGCCGCAGCAGATGCTGGTGGCCCCGTCGTAGTTGACCACCAGCGTCTTCCACGGCCAGTCGCAGCGGAACCGCTTGCGCGGATCGTAGAGGATCGCCGGGTCGTCCAGCAGCTCGCGATAGGCGGGACGATCGTACGTGCCGGCGGGGGGCAGCCACTCGTCGATCTCCGGCTGCATGATCGCCCGGGCCTCGTCGGGGCGGTGGCGGGCCATCTGGGGGGGGACCTTGAACCGAAGATTCAGCGAGGCCTCGGATAGGACGTAGTCGACGCCCATCCGCCGGGCGAAGGCCGGGACATCGTCGATCTCGTGGCAATTCTTGGCGGTGACCACGACGTTGATCTTGATCTTGGGCTTGCCGTCGCGGCTGAGGCGGCGGCGGGCGTCGACGAGGCGTTGGATCTGCGCGACGGCCTCGTCGAAGCCGTACCCCGGTTGATACGCGCGATAGGTCGCCTCGCTGAGCCCGTGCAGGCTCAGGGCCAGCTCGTCGAGGCCCGAGGTCATCAGGCCTTCGACGTGCTCGTCGCGAACGGTGTGCAGGTTGGTCGAGAGATAGGTATACATCCGTGCATCGTGTGCGTAGCGGATCATCTCCAGGATCCGCGGGTGCAGGAGGCTCTCGCCCCAGTTGGTCAGGTCCACCGTCACGACGGTGCGTTTGACCGCATCGATGAGGCTGCGGTACAGGTCCCAGTCCATCAGCCCGCCCGGCCGTCGTCCGGGGTCCTTGCGGCCGACGGGGCACAGACGGCAGTCGCCGTTGCAGAGGTTGGTCGCCTCGATCTTGGCGACGACCGGCCCCGACGGGCACCGCGTCCACCGCAGCCGTCGGGCCGTGGCGGCCAGCAGCGCGTTGACCGCTTTGCGCACCGTCCAGTAGCGGCCGTTCCGCCGCCAGTAGTGCCATGCCCGTCCTGGTAGCGCACGGAGGCTCACACCGGCACCGGTCGGACGCTCTGGAGCAGGGCCCGGCGGGCGCGCCGCCGATGGCGCGGCGTCGGGTCGACCGCCAGGGCCAGCCGTTCCTCGGCGACGACGTTTCGCAGGCCGACGACCATCGCCAGGGCGATGTACGGCAACTCGACGGTTCCGATGGACACGAACATCCCCGCCAGGATGTAGCCGATCAAACAGCTCTGCAAGCAGGTGGCCAGGTTGAACACGAACGGGTCGTCCCGGTGGCGGTGCCGCAGCCGTTCCAAGTGCCACAACGCCGCCAGCAGCATACCGACCAGCGCCGCGGCGGCCGGCAGGCCCATGTCCACGGCGGTCTGGATGAAGTGGTTGTGCATGGTGCGACCCTTGAGCTCGTAGGCGTAGTCGCCGACCACGTGACGGAAGCAGTCCGGGCCGACGCCCAGGACGGGGTAGTCGCGGATCACCCGCCAGCCG
Source organism: uncultured Planctomycetales bacterium (assembly GCA_964535025.1). Classification (GTDB taxonomy): domain Bacteria; phylum Planctomycetota; class Phycisphaerae; order SM23-33; family FEN-1343; genus JAAYZK01. The sequence goes on along the minus strand of CAZHRW010000031.1, from coordinate 44,762 downwards.
GTCTTCCAGGCATCCAGGCGGATCTGGGCCGATTCGTCGGTCTTGTAGTCGGCGATGCTCACGAAGCGCGCCCGCACCTCGCGGCCGGCCAGCATCACGGCCAGGGCGACCGTCACGACCAGCAGCCCCGCGCCCAGCCGGCGGTCGCGAAGCCGAAGCAGCAGCAGCGGCAGCATCAGCAGGCTGGCCAGCATTGCCGCACGGCTCATGGAGAACAGGACCATGTGGAGCATCATCGCCAGGGCGGCCAGGGCGACGGCCTTGAAGTACCACCGGCGCTCCTGGGTGATCAGGAACACGCAGAAGGGCATGCCCATCACCATCAACGTCGCGGCGCCGTTGTTGTCCAGGGCGCCGAACCCGCGCATGAGGATGTGGGTCTGGTTCATCAGCACGTAGCGCTGGTTGAAGTCGAAGGCCACCCACCCCAGCGTCCCCACCAGCACGATGGCCAGCGCGTGGAGGCGATAGCGGGAATCGATCAGGGCGCAGCCGACGAAGAACATCGTGAAAATGATGGTCAAGTAGTACATCTGCCGGCCGGCCAGGGTCGGATCGACCGCGTCGACCATGCTCAGGCCCGTCAGCACCGCCAGCACGGCCATCAGCTTCTTCTCCAACGGCCAGCGGGCCCCGGCCCGGGACCGGGCGAAGCCGTGCGCGATAAAGCCGATCAGTGTCGGCACGCCGATCAGCACGCTCCACCGCACCCCCGGCTCCAGCGCGTGGTCCCACAGGTGCTGTGGGTAGAGCGTGGCGAACCCGTAGTACACCAGCAGCCCGACAAACGGGTTGACCAACGTCACGGGGATCGTCCCCGCCAGGATCGCCACCAGGAACAGGGTCTGTTTCATTGCTTCTGCGACCTCGCTCGCCCCGACCTTGGCCGGCGCAGGATCAGCGCGGACAACATCGTATGGGTACCATCGGTTCGGTACCGGTCGCCCTTCATAGGGCAAGACCCCTAAAGCAGATCAGTGGTTCGCCGCGCGGTCGACGAGCCCGCGCAGGGTCGCGACGGCCGCGGGCCAGGTGAGATGGTCGAGCACCGTCCGGCGGCCGCGGTCGGCGAGTTGATCCCGCCGGGCCGCGTCGGTCAGCAGCGAGGCGATCGCGGCGGCCATGTCGGCCGGGGCGTCGGCCACCAGCAGGTTGACCCCCGGCGCCGCCGGGGCGCCCTGGCAGGCAAGCGTCGTGGCGACCACCGCCGTGCCCGCGGCCCAGCCCTCCAGCAGCTTGTTCTTGACGCCCGTGCCGATTCGCATGGGCAGCGCCACCACCGCCGCGTCCCACAGGTAAGGCCGCACGTCGTCGACCCGCCCGGTGAGCCGGTCGTGGGGGCCCGCCAGGGCGTGCAGATCGGCCGGTGCGTCGCCGCCGACGATGACGATCCGCGCCTCCGGCGCGAGGCGGCGCAGGTGCGAGGCGACCGGCCCCAGCAGGTACCGCGCGGCATCGGCGTTGGGCGGATGACACAGCCGCCCGACGAACAGGACCGTCGGCGCCGTCGCGCCGGATCTCGCCGGCGGGGCGAAATGGGCGGCGTCGACCCCGTTGGGCACGACGCTGACGGCGGCACGTCGATGGCGGCGGGCGAACGCGGCGGCGTCGACGTCGCTGACGAAGGTCGCCACGTCGATCCATGGGACGAAACGTCTCTCGTAGGCGCGCTGCTGGGCGAGGAAATGCACCCGGCGCAGCCACGCCGGCGGGCGCAGGTCCCGCCAGAGCTTGCGGCGCTCCTCGACGACCAGGTCGTCCACCAGGTCGGCGACGACGCAGGCCCCGGCGGCGGCCGGCGCGTGCTGGAGCGTGCGGGCGTGGGCCAGGACCACCACGTCGACGTCTGCGGCCCGCCCGGCCACCGCCCGGGCGAGGGCGTCGTCGGGCGGATGGGCCCCGCGATACGCCGTCGGCGGCGCGGCGGCGGGGCCGTCCGGGACGGCGACCCCCGCATCCTCGTAGGCGCGACGGCCCGCCGGCGGGCCCCCCGGCGCCAAAAGGGCTACCTGGTCGCCCTTGGCGGCCAGGCCCCGCGCGAGGTGGTAGACCCTCAGGTACGTGCCGTGATCCAACGGCCAGGGGAACTCGGCCGTGACGAACAGCCACCTCATGAGGCGACCTGCCGGGCCGTCGGCCGACGGCAGAGCGCCTCGACGGCGTCGGCGACGGATGCGACGCTGATGGCGTCCATGCAGCTTTGCGGGCGATCGCACCAGCGGCGGTAGCACGGGGCGCAGTCGACCGGGGCGACGAGCTTGCGGCCGAGGTCGAACAGGTCGATCTCCTGCGGGCAGGTCGGCCCGAATAGCGCCACGGTCGGCACCCGTCGGGCGACCGCCGCGTGAAGGGCGAAGGTGTCGCCGGTGATGACGGCGTCGCACTGGCCGACAAGGGCGACGAACTGCGGCTCGGTGTTGTCGCCGCCGATATCGTGGACCGCCCCGTCGAGGCGCTCGGCGATCCAGGCGTTCATCGCCGCTTCGTCGGGTCCGCCCAGCAGGACGATCGAACAGCCCCGTTCGAGCAGGGCACGGCCGATGGCCACCCAGCGGGCCGGGGAGGGGGCCTTGTTGGCGAAGACGGACCCGGCGCCGGTGTTGAGCCCCACCAGCGGCCCGGCCGCCTCCGCCCGCCACGGGGCGACGCGTTGCGACGCCCGCCGCAGCGCGTCGCCGGGCGGATACAGCCGGTACGGGCGGCGGATGTAGCCCAGACCCAGCGCCTCGTGGATGAGCTGCGGGTAGGTCTTGCGATTGCGATGGAACTTCAGGTCGTTGTCGAGCCCCAGTTCGAAGTACGGCTCGCACGCGGGGTTGATCGGCACGGGCGTGCCCCATTCCGATAGGCCGATCCCGCGCTTGTCGTCGCAGGCCAGGGCGTTGCACAGGGCCGCGGGGCCGGGCTCCTTGTCCAACGAGAGCACCAGGTCAAAACGCTGGCGGCTCAGGATGAGCATCGTTTCGGCGTCGAAGGCCATCAACCGGTCGATCTGCGGGTGGCCCCGGAGGATCCGCACGCCGTTGGGCTTGCTCACCCAGGTGATGTGGCTGTCGGGATAAAGCTCCTTGAGCGTCGGCAGCAGGCACGCGGTGCGCACGACGTCGCCGAGCGCGCCGAGCTTGATGATGGCGATGCGCGGCCGCCGGGGGACATAGTGCTCGCAGCGGCACCGCTGTCCGTAGCGGCACGGCCGGTCGCCCAGGTAATACTTGCAGTCCGGCGCCAGGTTCACGTCACATCCTCAGGGTTCCCCCCGGCTTCGTCGTGGCCGGCGACGCGCTCGAACACCTCGATGGCGCGCCGGGCCGTGGTGTCCCAGTCGAACAGCTTCGCCCGCTCGAGACCCGCGGCCACGTAGCGGGCGCGGCGCTCCGGCTCGGTCATCAGCAGCGTCAGGCCCCGGGCGATCTCGCCGGTCAGCTCGGGGTCGACCAGTTCGGCCGCCGGTCCGGCGATTTCCGGCATGCTCGTCGTGCGACTGGTCAGCACCGCGGTGCCGCACACGAAGGCGTCGACAATGGGCAGCCCGAACCCTTCGCTCAGCGAGGGGTAGGCCATGATCTCCGCGCCGCTGACCAGCGCCGGCAGATCCGTCTCGTCGGCGAACCCGTGCAGCCGGCAGTGACCGGCGATGTCCATGGCGACCGCCCGGCGGCCGAACCGCTCCAGCTCCGCCGCACCCAGACCGACCACCAGCAGCGACCACCCGGCCCGGGCCGGCCGTTCGACGGCCGCCCACGCGTCGAGCAGGCGTGCGGTGTTCTTCCGCGGGTCCGCCCCGCCGAACGCCAGCACGTACCGGTGCTCGTCGCCGAGGCCGTACTTGCGGCGGATGTCCTTCAGGACGGCCTCGTCGGTGATGCGTTGACAGGCGGCGTCGGGGGCCCACCAGTTGACGGTGATCTTGTCGGCGGGAACCCCCAGCGTTTGCTCGACCTGTCCGGCGGTGAACGCACTGGGCGTCAGGATCGCCGCCGCCTTGCGGGCGGCGCGGGTCACCGCGGCGGCCCAGGCGTCGGCCCCGTCGCCGTTGAAGCGTCTATCCATGGGGATCAGGTCGTGGATCGTCACCACCCGCTTGACCGGGCCAAACCGCGGGGCCGTGTTCGCCGGGCAGTGCAGCACGTCCGCGCCGGCCCGCCAGGCGGCCCAGGGCAGGCGGACCTGCTGCCAGGCGTCCCAGCAGTCGCCGGGCATCTCGATCGAGCGGGGGTGGACGTTAGCGTGGTCGGCGAAGGGGTTGGCGGCCTCTTCGTCGCCGCGGTGGAACAGGACGATCTCCCAGTGCGGGCGCAGGGCCGCGATGTGGCGGACCAAGTCGATGAGGTTCTTGCCCGTCCCGCGGCGTTCGGTTCGGAAGATGGTCCTCGCGTCGACGGCGAGCTTCATGGTCGCACACTCCCGCCTCTGCATCGGGGTTTTGTCGCGACGGACTTGAACCAAAGCCCCCTCGCCGACGGTGTTGCGGGCGGGGGTTTCGCTGGCGCTTGGGCGGGGGCGCTGCCGATAGTCTCTATGCAGGTCGCGCGGTGTCGGACCGCGCGGACGCCAACGGAAATGGACCCCCGCCGCCGCGGCGGGGCTACGGTTCACGGAACATGAGCACTGCCGACACGACGGACGTGGCCGTCATGAGCCCGGCCGCCGGCGGGGCGGCCGCGCGCGGAGCCGACGTGCGCATCATCGCGCCGCGCCGCGGATCGCTGGGGGTGGATCCGGGCGAACTGTGGCGGTACCGCGAACTGCTGTATTTCCTCGTGTGGCGCGACCTGAAGTCGCGCTACAAGCAGACCGTCCTCGGTGCCGGCTGGGCGATCCTTCGGCCGGTGATGAGCATGGTGGTCCTGTCGGCGATCTTCGGCCACCTGGCGAAGATACCCTCCGACGGGGTGCCCTACCCGATCTTCGTCTACGCGGGCCTGCTGCCCTGGACGCTGTTCAGCGGGGCCGTCTCGCTGGCGGGCGTAAGCCTGATCACCCAGCGGGGGCTGCTGACCAAGGTCTACTTCCCACGGGTGTTCATCCCCGCCTCATGCATCGGCGTCGTGTTGGTCGACTTCCTGTGGGGCGCCGGCGTCTACGGCGTGATCATGCTCTACTACGGGCACCTGCCGGGCGCGTCGGTGCTGCTGGTGCCGGTGCTGGGGGGGGTGCTGCTCGCCCTGGCGATGGGCATGGGGCTGCTGCTGGCGGCGGTGACGGTGACCTACCGGGACTTTCAGTCCATCATCCCGTTCATGATGCAGACCTGGATGTACCTCAGCCCGGTGATCTACCCGACGACGCTGGTGCCCGAGCGTTTCCGGTGGCTGCTGCTGCTCAATCCAATGACGGGTGTGATCGAGGCCTTCCGCAGTTGCCTGCTGAACCAGCCCGTGGCGTGGACGTCCCTGGCGGTGGCGTCGTGCGGGTCGGTGATGATCTTCCTGCTCGGGTTAGTGTACTTCAGCCGCACCGAGCGGCGTTTCGCGGATATCGCCTGAGATGAGTGAACCGGCAATCAGTGTTGAAGGCCTTTCCAAGCGCTACAAGATCGGTCTGCCCGCCCGGACCGACCGGAGCTTCCGCGAGATGCTGACCGACTGGCTGAGCGCCCCGTGGCGCCGATTCCGCGCGCTGGGCGAGCCGGCAAGCGCCGCCGAGACCTTCTGGGCCCTGAGGGACGTGAACTTCCAGGTCGCCGGCGGCGAGGTCGTCGGCATCATCGGCCGCAACGGCGCCGGCAAGAGCACGCTGCTGAAGATCCTCTCGCAGATCACCCGGCCCACCGAAGGCCGTGCGGTCATCCGCGGGCGGGTCGGCAGTCTGTTGGAGGTGGGGACGGGGTTCCACCCGGACCTCTCCGGCCGCGAGAATATCTATCTCAACGGCGCCCTGCTGGGCATGACCCGCGCCGAAATCGCCCGCCGGTTCGACGAGATCGTCGCCTTCTCGGGCATTGACGGCTTCCTCGACACGCCGGTCAAACGTTATTCCTCGGGCATGCGTGTCCGGCTGGGCTTCGCGGTGGCAGCGCACCTGGAGCCGGAGATCCTGATCGTCGACGAGGTCCTGGCCGTCGGCGACGCGGCGTTCCAGAAGAAGTGCCTGGGCAAGATGGACGGGGTGGCCCAGAGCGGCCGGACCGTGCTGTTCGTCAGCCACAACATGGCCGCGGTCGAAGCATTGTGCGCGCGCGGGATCCTGCTCGAGCATGGCCGGGTGGTCTACGACGGCCCCAGCGGCGAAGCGGTGCGGCGGTACCTGCAATCGATGGAGTCGGCCGTCTCCTCCGACCTGGCGACTCGCACCGACCGCAAGGGCGACGGGGCGTGTCGGATCGTCGATCTGTGGCTGGAAGATGTCGACGGCCGTCGGGTGGGCACGGTGGGGCCGCTCGAGCCGTTCAGCATCGTGCTGCAATACGAGTGTGACCGGCCCGTCGGCGCCCGGCGCCACCTGGATCTCTCGGTGACCGTCAACGATCCCTACGCGGGGCAGTGGTATCATCTGGATCTGCAGACGTCCGGGGGGACCGTTAGGGGTCTGGGCCGTACCGGCCGGGTGGCCTGCCGGATCAATAGCGGCGTCGCCTTGCGCCCCGGGCGCTACTGGCTGAACACCTTTGTCCGGATCGACCACGAGCTGGCCGATTGGGTGATCAATGCCGCACCCTTGGTAATCCGCGAAGCCGACGTGCTCGGCGCCGGTCGTCTGCCTGTGGCCGGGCGCCTCTGTGCCGTCTATCGCTGGTGCGACGTCGAGCCATCGAGCCAGCCCGACGGGTCCGGCGCGTATTGCCTGTCCGGAGTGAAGGAGTGATCGCGACGTTGTCACAAACTGTCGGGCGACATCGCGTGGTGATTGCCGCCCCGATTACCCTGGGGTACGGCAGCCCGCGCTACCTGCGGCTGCACCGCGTCCTCCGGGATCGGGGGCATCGCGTACTGGTGGTCGACCACGAGGAGCCCCCCGAACAGGGTCGGCGTCTCCACCGGCTGCGCGGCGTTCGCCGCCTGACGGTGCGGCGCGGACCGGCGCGGCCCTACAAGCTCCTGCAGGCCCGCCGCGCCTGGCATCGCTGGCGCCGCCGGCGCGAGCGCCCGGACGTGCTCGTCGCCGGCACGAATGCCCTGCTGGCCGAGGACTGGCCGAGCGTACGACGGCGGGTGATCTACTTCGGCGAGATCGAGTCCGAATGGGGTGGCCGGGACGACGACACGTTGAACCGCCAAGCGGACGCCGCCGACGCGGTCATCGCCCCCCAGGAGGACCGGCTCGAGCTGGCCCGCACGCTCTACCGGCGAGCGGGGGCGCATTTCCTGGTTTACAACGCTCCGCTGCGCTGTGAAACGCCGCCGGCGCCGGAGCGGACACTCCCGGCGGGACGACCGTTGCGCGTGCTCTACCAGGGACAGATCCGAAACCTGGGCTGCGCCGGCGCCCTGCTGGACCTGGCCGAGCAGGCCGCCGATCGGGTCCATCTCCACCTGGCCGGACCGGTGAGCGACGGCCACCGCGATCGCCTGGACGACCTGGCCGCCCGGGGCCGACTGACCTATCACGGCTACGTGCCGAACCGGGACCTGGCCCGCCTGCGGGCGATGTGCGATGTGGGGTTGATCACCTGGCGGGAGGGGGGCGAGTTGCCACTGTCGGTCAAATATGCCTGCCCGAACAAGCTCTACGAGTACATTGCCGCGGCTATACCGGTGGTATTCCTGCCCAACCACTCGCTTGAGATGTGGAACCGCCGGTACGGCTTCGGTGTCGAGGCCGGCGGCTACACGGCCGACGCCATGGCCGAGGCCCTGGCGACGGTGACGGCCGACGAGGCCCGTTACGCCGAGCAGGCCCGCCACAACGCGGCTCTGTTCGTCGATGAACTGAACTTCGAACACCAGTCCCGCCCACTGATCGAGTGGATCGAGCAGGGCGGATTGTGAGCGATGTCGTGACGATCGACCCGGACAGTGTGGTGGCGGTCATTCCGGCCCGGGGTGGGTCCAAGGGCCTGCCGCGCAAGAACGTACTGCCGTTAGGCGGCCGGCCGTTGATCGCGCACACGATCGCCGCGGCCAAGGCATCCGTGCGGGTGGGGCATGTCGTCGTCAGCACCGACGACGCCGAGATCGCCGACGTCGCCCGTCGCTGCGGCGCTGTGGTCGTCGATCGCCCCGCGGATCTGGCCGGCGACACGGCTGGCAGCGAGGCGGCCCTGCTGCACGCGCTGGAGACGCTCGAGCGGGAAGAAGGCTACCGGCCGTCCCTGCTGGTGTTCCTGCAGTGCACCAGCCCGCTGACGACCGCCGAGGACATCGACGGGACGATCGCGGCGCTGATCGACGAGAAGGCCGACACGGCCGTCAGCGTGGCGCCGTTCCACTATTTCCTCTGGCGGCGCGACGCCGACGGCGGCGGCGTGGGGATCAACCACGACAAGTCGGTCCGTCCGCTCCGCCAGGAGCGGTCGTGCCAGTACGTCGAGACGGGGGCTGTTTACGTGATGATCGTCGAGGGCTTTCGCCGCGCGAAGCATCGCTTCTTCGGTCGTACGGCACTGTACATCACGCCCGCCGAGCGCCGTTGGGAGATCGACGCGCCACTCGACCTGGCGGTCGCCGCGACGCTGATGGCCGAACGCGACCGTCGCACGGCGCTGGAGCGCCTGCCGGATCTGCCGCGGGCGATGGCGATGGACTTCGACGGTGTGTTCACCGACAACCGCGTCCTGGTGGACGACGACGGCGTCGAGCGGGTCTGGTGCCATCGGGGCGACGGAATGGGCCTGTCGCACCTGCGGCAGCGCGGGCTGGCGATGGTGGTGATTACGACCGAGGCCCATCCCGTCGGGGCGGTCCGGTGCCGCAAGCTGGGCCTGCGATGCCTGCACGGCGTGGCCGACAAGCTGCCGGCGCTGCTGGGCTGGCTGGACGAGCAGCAGGTGGACCCCGCCGATGCGATCTACGTGGGCAACGATGTCAACGACGAGGCCTGCCTGCGGGCGGTCGGTTGCCCGGTCGTCGTCGCCGATGCCCACCCGGCGGTGCGACCGCTGGGGCGGATCGTCCTGACCTCGTGCGGCGGCCGCGGCGCCGTGCGGGAACTCTGTGACCTGGTGGGCGCCAAACTCGATGTGGGAGTGACCGTATGACACGCGGACTGGCGGAACATGTGCGTTCGGTCGGCCGTCGCCTGGTGCCGGCCGGCGGGGCGAGGCGACAGTCGCTGCGGCGCCTGGCCCGGGACGCTCAACACTACTGGAGCGACAGTCGTGCCGACGCCGAACGTCGGGACCTGTCGCACTGGGTCGGCGAAGGCCGGTGGGCCGACCGGCAGCGCTGGCTTCAGATCGGCCGGACGCACCTGGGTCTGTTCCGCAGTCTGTGCGATTTGGCGGGCGTGACGCCCCCCCGCGGGCGCATGCTGGAGTGGGGACCGGGGGGCGGCGCGAATGCCGTGTGCTTCGCCGAGGGCTTTGACACGTTCGTCGGCGTGGATATCTCCCAGGCCAATCTCGCCGAGTGCGGCCGGCAGTTGGCATCGATCGGGTACGATCGGTTCGAGCCCATCCACATCGACGCGGCCGATCCGGAAGCGGTCCTGCGGCGCGGGATCGGACCGGTGGACCTGTTTCTCTCCACGGCGGTCTACCAGCACATGCCGAGCAAGGCCTACGGCGAACGGGTGACCCGCTGCGCGGCGGCGCTGCTCAACGACGGCGGTCTGGCCCTGATCCAGACGCGCTATGCGACCGACGACCCGGCCACCGCCTCCAGGCAGTCCGACTACGCGCGGAACGCCATTCACTTTACCTCCTATCGCGTCGAGGAGTTCTGGATTGCGGCACGCCAATGCGGCTTGGAGCCGCTGGCCGTGAAGCTCGTGGAAGAAACCCGATATGCCTACTACTTCCTTCGTCACCCCCCGGAGAACGGCGATGCGTAACACCATTACCATCGACGGTAAATTGATCGGCGACGGCTATCCCGTGTTCATCGTCGCCGAGATCGGCATTAACCATAACGGTGACCTTGACGTTGCCACCAGGCTGATCGACGCGGCGATGCTGGCCGGCTGCGACGCCGTGAAGTTCCAGAAACGCACGCCCGAGTTGTGCGTGCCGCCCGAACAGCGCAACGTGATGCGCGAGACGCCCTGGGGAACGATGACCTACCTGGACTACCGTCGGCGGGTCGAGTTCGACCGCGAGCAGTACGAGCGGATCGACGCCTACTGCAAGAGCAAGGGCCTCACGTGGTTCGCCTCGGCATGGGATGAGCCCTCGGTCGACTTCCTCGAAGCGCTCGACCCGCCGTGCTACAAGGTCGCCTCGGCGAGCCTGACCGACGATGCGCTGTTGCGGCGGATCGCGGCGACGGGGCGGCCGGTGATCCTCTCGACGGGCATGTCGACGATGGAGCAGATCCGCCACGCGGTGTCGCTGCTGGATGGCGATCGGCTGGCCCTGATGCACACCACCAGCACCTATCCCTGCAAGGCCGAGGAGATCAACCTCTCGGTGATGGGCGCCCTGCGGGAGGCGTTCAGCTCCTGCCCGGTCGGCTACTCCGGCCACGAGGTGGGCCTGCAGATCACGCTGGCGGCGGCGGCGATGGGGGCCGATCTCATTGAGCGCCACATCACCCTCGATCGGGCGATGTGGGGTTCCGACCAGGCCGCCTCCGTCGAGCCGATGGGGCTGATGCGCCTGGTGCGGGATGTACGGATCATCGAGACCGCCCGCGGGGACGGCACCAAGCGGGTCTACGACAGCGAGAAGCCCATCATGGAGCGTCTGCGCCGCAGCCGCCGGGCCGAACAGGAGGTCGCATGCAGGGCGTGAGGCGCCTGGCCCGGTTTGCGCTGCGCTGGTGCGCGCCGGAAGGCGTGGTGGACGTGCTGCGCCGGGCGCGGGACCGCCTGGTGGTGCCTCCGCCGACGCTGCCGCCCGACGTCATCGCGCGCAACGCCGAACTGGCCGGCCGCCACGAAGGCCGGCGGTGTTTCATCCTGGCCACCGGTCCGTCAATCCAAACGCAGGATCTGACGCCCCTGGCCGAGGAACTGTGCATCGCCGTCAGCCACTTCTTCCTCCACCCGGACATCCGGCGAATCCGCCCGGCCTACCACGTGCTGGCGCCGTACCACCCGCCGTTCGATTTCCACACGCTCGACACCGTCTTCGACGGCTTCGACGCCCACTACGACGACGACGTGCACTACATCTTCGGCCACCGGCCGTACGCGTATTCCCTGTGGGACTACCTCCTGGCGTACCCTCGACGCCGCAGGACGCACCAGTATTTCGTCGACTACGGCCGGTCTGAGCAGTTGATCGAGACCAACCACACCCGCTCCGACGTGTGGGATTTGACGGCCAGGCCTTTCGAGGTTCGGACGGTACCCTATATTGCGATCCAGGTGGCCGCGTATATGGGTTGCAGCGAGATCGTCCTGCTCGGCTGTGACCACGACTACCTCGCCGACGTGAAACGGGTGACCAACCACCACTTCTATCGCGAGGAAGACGGCGTCAGCGATGTCGAGCACCTCAGCGAATTTACCACAGAGCGCTGGTTCGAGGAATATCACTTCCGCTGGCGGCAATACCGGTTGATGCGCCAGGCGCTGGCGGCGCGGGGCATCACGATCACCAATGCCACCGCCGGGGGGATGCTCGACGTGTTTCCGCGCGCGACATTGGCGGACCTGGTTGAGCCTGTCGGGGTGGGGGTGAGCTCATGATCGACCGGTTTCGATGCTACCTGCGACACCGACGGCTTCGCCGGGAGCACCCCGAGGCCACGATCGGCCGGTGGGCCGACGTGATCGATGTGACGCTGGCTCCCGGCTGCGTCATCGTTGACGGTGCCGGCGTGACGGCGTCGCGCCTGGGCGCCAACGTCACCGTCAAGGCCGCCGCCCGCCTGATGCGGGCGACCGTCGGCGCCAACGCGCTGGTCGGGCCCTGCACGGAACTAACGGACGTGACGGTGGGGGGCTACAGCTACTTCGCCGGCCACGCGACGATCCGCGGCGCAACGTTCGGACGGTTCTGCTCGATCGGTCTAGAGCTGCTCTGCGGGCTCGGCGAGCACCCGACCGATCGGGTCAGCACGAGCCCAGTGTTCTATTCGACCACCCCGCCGTGCGGCGTGACGTTCACGGCGCGCGACACCGCCGTCGAGCACGCGCCGGTGACGGTCGGCTCGGACGTGTGGATCGGCGCGCGGGTGTTCCTCCGCGACGGCGTGACCATCGGCCACGGAGCCATCGTCGCCGCCGGGGCCGTGGTCGCCGACGATGTGCCGCCTTACGCGATTGTCGGTGGCACGCCCGCGAGGGTCATTCGCTACCGCTTCGACGACGAGACGATTGAACGCCTGCTGACGACGGCGTGGTGGGAATGGGATGCCTCGCGCCTCCAAGCCGCCGCCGACGTGCTGGGCGGCACGGCCCCCGAGGCGCTGCCTGGCTGGAGTCTCGACAAGGAGGCTGTCGGATGACGCGCTGTCTTCACGACCATCGAGCGGGCGCCGGCGAGGCGGACGGGCTCACCTGGCCGCGGATCAGCATCGTGATCCCCAGCTACAACCAGGGCCGGTTCATCGCCGAGGCCATCGAGTCGGTGCTGGGCCAGGGGGATCCCGATCTGGAACTGATCGTCATGGACGGCGGGTCGACCGACGAGACCGTCGAGATCCTGCGCCGCTACGACGACCGGCTGACTGCCTGGGTCAGCGAAGCGGACGGTGGACAGTCCGATGCGATCAATCGCGGGCTGGCGCGGGCGACCGGCGACGTCCTCGGGTGGCTGTGCTGCGACGATCTGCTCGCCGACGGCGCCCTGACCCTCGTGGGGCGCTATTTCGCCGAGCATCCCGACTGCCACTGGCTCACCGGCGCCGGGGAGATTCGGTACCTGCACACCGGCAAGGCGTCGATCGGTCGATCCGGCGTGGCGTCGGCCGAAGCGCTGATGGCATTCTGGCGATGGGGCGCGCCGGGGCACTACCTTTGTCAGCCGTCGACATTCTGGACGCGTGATCTGTGGGAACGTGCCGAGGGGTTGCGGGTGGACAACCACCTGGCGATGGACTATGAACTGTGGCTGCGTTTCGCACGCCACGCGATGCCGGCGGCGATCGACGACGTCCTGTCGGTCAGCCGGATCCACCCCGAGTGCAAGAGCGACCGCAGCCGGGCCGGCCAGATCCGCGAGACGATGCGCTGTGCGTACGCCGCGGCCCGTGCCGCGGGGATTTCCCCGCTGCGTTTCAGCGGACGATTGCTCGCCGACGTGATGAGCTTTCGGGCCGATCGTCTGGCGAGCCATTGGCGCGGGCGGTGGTGGGGCGGGTCGCTCGCCGAGTGTCTCCGGCTGATGGCCGACCCCTGGCTGGTGTGGACGGAAGCGGGGCGGATGCGGATGCTCCGCCACCTGTGAACCGGGGGGAGGGCACCTGTGACAGCGACCGTAGCGGTGATCATTCCGACGTATAATCGCGCCGCCGTCCTGGGCCGGTCGATCGAGTCGGCTCTTGCCCAGGACGTGGACGGCTGCGAGATCGTCGTTGTCGACGACGGCTCCACCGACGCCACCGATGCCGCGGTGGCCCGGTACGCCGGCACGCCCGTCCGCCTCATCCGCCAAGCCAACCGCGGTCCGGCGGCGGCGCGAAACGCGGGCGTGCGCGCTACGGACGCCCCGTGGATCGCCTTCCTCGACAGCGACGATGAATGGCTCGACGGCAAGCTGGCCGCCCAGTTGAAGCAGGCGACCGCCGCCGGCGCCGATTGGGCCGTGTGCAGTCATGAAACAATCACACTCGACCACCGGTGTGTCGAACGGCCTGCACCCCTGCCCCGGACGGCCCTGGACCTGCAGCGACAACTGCTGGACAATATCTCTGAGGCGATCGCCACCGACACGGTCCTCGTTCGTCGGGCCGTCTTCGAGCGGTGCGGCGGGTTCGACGAGGCGCTCCCAGTGGCCGAGGACGTCGATCTCTACCTGCGCCTGGCCGCGACAGCGCCCTTCGTGGCCGATCCGGCCGTCCGCTGCCGCGTGCATATCCAGCACGACGGGACCGTCGCGCATCACGGCCGGATCGCCCGGGCTCTGTGTCGTCGCGAGGTGTTCGCCCGCTGCAAAGGGTACCTGGTGGACCGCCGGCTGCGGCGCGACCGCCGGGCGGCGCTGGCGCGGGAGGCCTTCGACCTGGCGAGGTCCCACCTCGCCGAGGGCGCCCGCGCCGAGGCGGCGCGGTGGCTCGCGCGCAGCCTTGCCGGCGGCCTCGACGCCGCGCGGCTGAAGGTCGCCCTGGAGTGCCTGCTGGGCAGCGACTGCTACGACCGCCAGTCGGCCCGCGTGAAGGGGGTGGCGCGCCTGTGGCGATAGACCTCTACGTCTCGGGCGATCTGACCACCGACACGCTCCGGGGCGGCGAAAAACACGCCCTGCACCTGGCGAGGATCCTGCAGGCCCGCGGCTGGGACATCCGCCTGGTCTGCCGATCGCAGGGCCAGCAGGTCCGGCGGTCCGCCGTCGAGGGGTTCGACGTCACCGCCCTGCCCGCCACCGGCCTGCCCCGGCTCGGTTGGCGCGCTGGCGCGTGCGCGACGATCCGCCCGCTCGCCCGTCAGCTCCGCCGCCACACGCGCCGACCGGCGGCCGTGCTGGCCTTTTCGCCCTGGCTGACACTCGCGGCGCGGCGTGCCCGGCCGGAGGTGCCGGTCGTTCACATCGTCACCGACCTGCTGGTCGCCAGCGAGGCCTTTGAACGCCGCGGGACGTTCTCGTTCCCGCGCGGCTCGTGGCTGCGGCTGGGGCTCAACGCGTACGTGGAACGCCGCGCGTATCGGGCCGCCGCGTGTTCGGTCGTCTCCTCGCGATGGATGCGCGACGGCTTGATCGCCGCGGGCATCCCGGCCGACAAGCTCCACGTGGCCTACCCGGGGCCCGCCGTCGCGGCGTCGCGCGACGAGGCCCGCCCGGCCCCGGGCGCGCCCGCCGACCGGCTGACCGTGCTCTACGTTGGCGCGCTGACGGTTCGCAAGAACGCCCGCCTGCTCGCCGAGGCCCTGGGGCGGACGACCGCGGCGGTGCAGGCGGTGTTCGTCGGGGACGGCCCGCAGCGCGCCCCGCTGCGGCGGCTGTGCGACGAGCGGGGCCTGGCCGGCCGTGTACACTTCGCCGGGTGGGTGGAGGATGTCCGCCCCTGGTACGCGGTGGGCGATGTGCTGTGCCACACGGCGCCTTACGAGACGTACGGCCTGATCTACGTCGAGGCGATGGCGTCGGGGCTGGCCATTCTCGGTCCGCGGCACGCCCCGCCGGCGGTCTACAGCACGGCCGGGGAGTTGATCGACGACGGACGGGAGGGCCTGCTCTACGACGCCACCGACCCGGCGGCCCTGGCCGCGGCGCTGGACCGCCTGGCGTCCGACCCGGCGGCCCTGGCGGCGATGAACCACGCCGCCCGCCGACGCGCCGGGCGGTTCACCTGGGACCGCTATGCCGACGTCGTCGTCGAGGCGCTGTCGCGTCCGTCCGTGTCCGGTACCAAGCGACCCGTCCAGTGACGCCAACGAAGCGATGTCCCCGCGGGCGGCCTGCGGCGGCGGGGGGTGGGGGGCTCGCGAGCGATACATCGCTTAATGCCGGTTGAGCAACGATTAACATTTCATCCGCCGGGCAGGATCCTGCCAAAGCCGCTTCGAATGCCCCTGCGGGGCGGGCCGCGGCGGCAATTTGCGCGGTTGACGGTTTTCGCATTCTGCCATAAGATAGTTGGACTAGACTCAAGCTCCGGGCGTGCGTAGGGAGGCGCACGCCGAGACCGATCCGCGGGCCGCTCCCCCGCGAGCCTCTCACGATACGAAAGGGCGCTGCGATGCCGTCATCCACCACCCGTCTCGGTAGGCCCCTTCCCCACGCCCCCGCGCTGGAACCGCTCGAAGAGAGACTGATGCTCTCGGGCAACATCACGGCCGCCGTCGTCGACGGCCACCTGTTCGTCTGGGGCGACGCCGAGTCCAACCACGTCATCATCGACCAGGCGGATCTCAGTGCCGACCAGTACCGCGTCGAGGATCTCGACGGGACGACCAACGGCGATTTCGGCCCGGTGGTCCTCGACGGGGTGACCGGCAACGTCGTGGTCAGCCTCGGCCGCGGCACCGATACCCTTATCGTGGGATCGCCCGGCGGCGCCACCCGCATTCGGGGCAACCTCACGGTGCATACCAAACGCGGCGGCGGGTTCCGGGGCGACCTGTTCACCGAGGCCGACAACCAACTGACCCTCGCCGGCGTGCAGGTCGACGGCCGCGTCGACGTGATCGGCCCGTTTGGGTGGATTGGCGTGGGCGCCTACGCCGACACGTCGTTCCCCGCCTACCAGGGGCTGCCGATCGACACGACCATCGGCGGCCACTTCACCGCCCGGGGGGGGCTGTTCACGTCGGTGGCCATGACCGCCGCCCGCGTCGACGGCTCCGTGCGGGTGCACGGCGTCTACACCTGCGATGTCACTGTCAACGGCGGATCGGTCGTCGGCGGCGACCTCACGGTCGTCGGCCGCGGGGCCACGGCGGCCAACCTCCACGAAAGCCTGATCAACGGGCACGTGAGGGTATTCGGCGGCCGGGAGGGCGGCGGCGTCACGGCCGACCTGGCGACGATCGGCGGCAGCGCTTACGCCCGCTTCGGCTCCGGCGACGTGACCATCGATGTCTGCCGCGCCGACATCGGCGGGAACTTCCACATCCTGCCGGGCGCGGGGCCCAGCCATATCAGACTGGGTTACGTTGAAGACGACAACGAGGCCGGCCCGCTGATCGGCGGCGACCTGTACATCAATACGACCCGCAGCCTGTTCGACGAGATCACCTTGGCGTGCACGGGCGTGGTGGGCAACGTCATCCTCGCCGATGGCCGCGGCGAGCTGACCGCCGAGATCGCCCACTGCACCTTCGACCGCGACTTGCTGGTCAGAAAGCCCGCCGGGTACGGCGACGTGTCGGTGTCGATGGCGTGGGTCAACCACAACGCGATCTTCCGCCAGGGAGCAGCCAACGTGGACGTGACCTTCTCATCGGTCACCGTCGCCAACGACCTGACGCTCCTGGGCGGCGGGACGGCCGACACCAACCAGTGGACCCTGGAAGATACCGACATCTACGGCGGCTTGACGACCCGTACGGGCGGACGCCACAGCGAGATCATGCAGACGATCACCGACGTGTCCGTCGGCGGAAATGCCACCTTCGTCACCCGCAGCCCCTACGCCAGCGTGGTTGCCTCCGATTTCGACGTGATGGGCCACGCGAGGGTCATCAACGGCCCCGCCGCGCAACTCTACCTCAACATGGCCGGCACGATCGACAAGGACCTCATCATGCAACTCGGCGGCCGCCGCGGCTGGATCAGCACCGAAACGCTGGACGTCCACGGCGACGTGCAAATCCGCTCGGGCGGACGCTGGGAAGGCGAGGTCGTCGTGGGCGGCACCATCGACGGCAGCCTGTTCGGCCGCCTGGGCGGGCAGGAAGCCTACCTCGACCTAAGTGGCTGCGCCGTCGCCGGCGACGCGAGGATGACCTTCGCTTACCGCCGTTCCCTCAACGCCAGACTCGGGATGGCCGACGTGCACGGCGACCTGGTCGTCGCCTCGATCGGCGCCTCCGACGATACCATCGACATGGGCGGACTGAGCGCCGAGGGCACCGTGACCCTTCGCACCGGCCGCGGGGCCGATGATGTGTACACCGACGACGCCGGCGTCGGGTGGGGCACCTGGATCCACACCGGCGGCGGCGATGACATCGTCGTGTGCAGCGCCGACCTGCTGTTCGCTGGGGCCGACGTGCGGACCGGCGCCGGCAGCGACCGGATCACCGTCGCCGCCAAGGACTGGGACGGCGGGGCCGCCGCCGTCCGCGGGTTCGGGTCGCTGGCGGTTCGGGCCGGCGGCGGTAACGACGAGATCGTCGTCAACCTCCTCGACGAGGTTGACGATCCGGCCGCCCTGGCCGGCCTGCTGTTCGCCGGTGGAGGCGGACGCGATTCGATGCAGTGGAACGAGCCCAGCGGCGGCGGCTTCGGCGCCGGCGGACCCGAGGGGCCGCGGTTCTGGAGCATCGAGGAAATGACCGCTGGCCCAGCCGGGCCCGTCGGCCTATAGTGTCGTTGATGAGTCACGAGCCCTCGGGTGCACGCATTGCGCTGGACAACATTTACCTGCGGCCGGCGCCGCGCTGGGGACACACGGAGTTCAGCCTCAACTACCGGCCGGACTACCTGGCGGCCCGGACGGGCTGCGCGGCTGACAGCGACGACTTCAGGCGCGCCTACCAGGAGCACTTCAAGCTGGACCTGCTGTGGTACACCCACGACGGGCTGATCGACTGGGCCGAGGCGGGGCGGACGACCGACATGGGTCACGCGGCCTATGCCGCCGATGGCAGCGACCGCCGGGCGGCGACGGCGTGCCCGTTCACGTCGATGGAGGACGTGTGGCGATTCGACGCCGTCACCGAGTACGGCCTGCCGGACTTCGACGAGCAGGTGCGCGCCTATGAGGCGCAGCTCCGGCAGGCCCGGCGGGACTGTCCCGACCAGTTGACTCCCGGCGGCTGTTACCGCACGATCGTCTCGGGGGCGATCGCCGCGTTCGGGTGGGACATGCTGCTGCTGGCGGCGTCGGATCCCGTGAAGATGGAGCGGGTCTTCGACAGCTTCTTCCGCCGGACGCTGTTTCACATGCGGGCTTGGGCGGCCACCAGCGCCGAGGTGCTCATCCAGCACGACGATTTCGTCTGGGCCGGCGGGCCGTTCATGCACCCGGAGATCTACCGCGAGGTCATCATCCCCCGCTACGCGGAGCTGTGGAAGCCGGTGCACGACGCGGGCAAGAAGGTGCTGTTCTGCTCGGACGGCAATTTCTCCGCCTTTGCCGCCGACGTCGCCGAGGCCGGCGCCGACGGGTTTATCTTCGAGCCATGCATGGACTTCGGGCGGATGGTCGACGACTTCGGCCGGACGCACTGCCTGGTCGGCAGCTTCGTCGACTGTCGCGATCTCACGGCCGGCAAATGGGACACGGTCTGCGCCGACATCGACCGCACTTTCGAGCGCCTCGCCGACTGCCGCGGCGCCATCCTCGTCGTCGGAAACCATCTCCCGCCCAACATCCCCGACGCCATGCTCGATGCGTACTTCGACGCCCTCCTGCCCCGCCTGGCCAGATCCTGAGTGGGCTGTACCCGCAAAGATGGCGACGGAACCCGTCTACTGCGCAAGGGCCCCAGCAGGCGTGTCGAGGGAGATCTCATCTTCGCCTCCAGCGTCGCCATGAAAGGTCGCGACAGACGCGTCACGCCGGCGGATAAAGACAGCCGCGGCGCCCCCCTGAATGCGCCACGGCTGCGTGAAGACCAACCCGGGCCGCCGATGACCGAACGGATCGGCGTATGTCGGCAGGGGACGTTCCGTACGGCCCGGCCGGTGCGTGCACCACGGAAGGCCTGGGCCGGCAGAGGGGAGAATCCGGTAGCGAGCCAGCGGCCTCCCTGCCTTCGTCGCCTGAAAAGCGGCGATCATCTTGATCACCGTCAACGCACGAATCATTGCACAACAAAAGGGGGCACGCAATTGGGATAAAGGAAGTTTTTAGGCTACTGCAGCGCCCTACGCCTGCTACCGCGCCGCGGGGACCTGCCAGTTTCCCCGTGAGGTACGAGCACGAGCCCCTCTCGCCGGCTTGCCCCCATCGCGCGCCTACTGGCGCCCCATAAGCCCCGTAGCGCGCCGCGAGAGGCCGCAGGTGCGGTATGAGATCTGACCCCCTCGCCGGACGACTCCTCACGCGGCCATCAAGGCCTCGCTTGGTGCGAGCCCTTTCGTGCGGTCTAAGGTCCGACCCCGTCGCCGGCGCCCTCAGGCGCCCCGGCTGGTCTGGGACCACTGGACGGCAAAGACCAGCAGCTTCTGGGCCGAGGGGATGTCGAGTTTCTTCTTGATGTGCTCACGGTGCGCGTCGACGGTCCCGACGGAAATGTGAAGCCGATCGGCGATCTGGCGGGTCTGGAGGCCCTGGCCGAGCAGTTCGAAGACCTCAAACTCGCGGTCGGTCAGCTTGTGGACCGGCGTGCCGCCGTT
Organism: uncultured Planctomycetales bacterium; assembly: GCA_964535025.1. GTDB lineage: Bacteria > Planctomycetota > Phycisphaerae > SM23-33 > FEN-1343 > JAAYZK01. Next base: position 24,613 of record CAZHRW010000031.1, on the reverse strand, counting down.
GCCGCCGATCAGGTCTGACAGCATCCGGCCGGCCAATGCGGGGTTGACGTACATCCGCCCGTCCAGCACCTCCCGGACGGCCCGCAGAATGATCTCTCCGTCCTCGGTCTTGGCGACGTACCCCATCGCCCCGGCGCGGAGCGCCCGCTCGGCGTAGAACGCCTCATCATGCATCGACAGGACGAGCACCGGCAGGTCCGGCTGACGCGCTCTCAACCGGCGGACCAGGTCCAGCCCGCTGCAATCCTGGAGCACCAGGTCGACGATCGCCATATCCGGACTCTCGGCGTCGACGGCTTTCATCGCCCCGGCGATGTTCTCCGCCTCGGCGCATACTGCCAGATCGCCCTGCTCGCTCAGCAGCGCCGCGATGCCCCGACGGGCCAGGGGATGATCTTCCACAATAAGGATCTTCTTGACAGCGATGGCCGTTACCATGTCGTTCTCCTGTCCTGCATGATGTTACCCTACAGTCTAGTTCCGCGGGGCCGCACTGCGCCTACGGGATGTCACCTGGAAGCGTCCCAATCCTTGCCTCGAGCACGCCGATCCCTACCGGCACATCAACTCCAGCCAGAAGTCAGGTGGCATACCGTGCCTGATCTGCCGGCGACCGCCGCCGGCCCCATCCCTGTAAGAATTGCTAACGGGCGATTATATACCGCGCTGCCCCCACCCGGCAAACACCGGCCAGAACTTTTTACATCCGTCTCATAGAAATGTCCCTAAATAGTAGCGGCCCTCGACGCCTTATGTCTCTGCGAACGTCCTGGAGCCCGTAATCATCGGCGGCAGACTCGTCCCCGGTGGCCCATCGGGCGAAGGAGATAGGGGCAATATGATGGGGTCTGGCCCAGCCGAACCACATGATATAGGAGGCGCATGGGCCCCCAACGCCGGGCACCTGGCCAACGCATGTAGCACGGTAGATTGGAAGAAGAGAGGCCTGTGTGGGTCACGGCCTGCGCGGCGGGGCACGAGGGAGGAATCTTCTTTTCTCGGCGGGTGCTGGTGGAATGCCGACGGAGACAGCCAAGGGTACAAAGACAGCACTTGACCTGCCGCCGATGTCGGGAAGGCGTCCCCTGGAGGAGCACGATAGAAAGCCCGGGGCATCGCCTTGGGTCCGGGCACCCCCGACGCGTGCCCTGGAAGGGCACGATAACCGCTGTCTTGTGGATACGGTTGATATCCCGCGCCCTCCCTCTGGCTGTCGCGCACGCGGATCATGCCGCATCGTCATCATGCGCCTTCGGGGCATCCATGCCGGGGTACGCACGGAGTGCCCCGGGCTGGGATATGGAGCTCTTTCAGAGCTCAACGGCCGGGCGCGCGCCAATCGTCGGGTAGGCGGTGGTAGAGGGCTTCGGGGCTGTCGTAGGGCGGGCCGAAGACGCGGGTGCCGCAGCAGCCCCCGGTGAAGACATCGCCGGTGTGGGGCGAGACGGCCAGGCCGCCGGCGCCGATGCGGGGCAGGTTACCGCTGATATCCCGCCAAGTGCGGCCGCCGTCGAGGCTGCGAAACAGGAAAGGCAACCCGCACGTGTGTGTCGCGGCGTAGACGACGTTTGGGCGACGAGGGTCGAAGACGATCTGGCTGACGCAATTCCGCGGCGTGTCGGCCCCGACGTGCTCGAGTACGTTCAGTGAGCGCCAGTGGCGCCCGTCGAACTCGGCGGCGTCGGCGTGGCGGTCGAGCGTGTAGATCCGGTCCGGGTCGGTCGGGTGGACCGCGAATAACGGCGACGGGCTGAATCGGCTCAAGGGCCACCCGGGGCGCACATACTCGCGCCATGTGTCGCCGCGATCATCCGACCGGAGCACCACGCGGCGGTCGCCGCTGATAGCATAGATCGTCTCCGGACGGCCCGGCGCGATGCCGACGACGAACCCGTCCCACCGGCGGAGCCCCTCGATCGGCGCGAAGGAGCGCCCCGCGTCGGTCGAACGCCGCGTGCCGGCGAAGACGAGGTCCGGATCGGTCGGGTGGAAGCCGACGAAAAAATAGTTCTCGGTGGCGTCTTCCACGAGCGTCCACGTTTCGCCCGCGTCGTCCGTGCGGATCAGGCGGTTGTCCCAATAGCGGCCGACCGACGCGACCACGACCTCCGAGCCGTCCCGCGGCTGGTAGCTGCCGTTATACATGCCACTCCAGTGGATCCTGCCGTCGCGCCGCCAGCGGTAGGGCGCGGGATGGCGCTCGAACCAGTCGCCGCCGTTGCGGGTCTCGACCGAACCGATGTCGAAACAGAACAGGCGGAACCGCCGCGGGTCGGTTGGGTGGAAGGCCGCGCCGCCGCGCCACCAGCCCCAGGCGTAGCCGGTGAACAGCGTGGAACTGTCGACGAAGGCGGCCGGATCATCCTCGCTGCGCCAGACCGTCGCGTGGGAATAGGCCACCGCGGCGGTCGCCTTGCGGGGGTCGCCGAGGACGGCGGTGTGGCCGCCGCCGAAGGTGGTTTTCCAGCCCCCGCCGCGGTCGAGCCCCGGCGCGGGGGTGGCGCGGATGGGCGTCCATGTGCGGCCGGCGTCGGTGCTGACGAGTGAGCGGGAGCGCCGGGCGATGAAGTAGATCACCTCCGGGTGGCCGGGGTTGACAAAGACGCTCTGTGCGTTCTCGGCCGTCCGCAGGGGCTCGAAGTGGCGGCCGCCGTCGGTCGAGACGAACAGGCCGACGCCGAGGACCGTCGCGTAGAAGCGGTCCGCGTCGGTCGGGTGCAATGCCAGGCCGCTCACCGCGCCGGCGGGCAGGTCGCCGAGGGGTTTGGGGTTGCCCCCGCGCTCGGTGCTGACCAGCAGGCCGGCCGAGGAGGCGAGGTAGACGGTTTTGCCGTCGGTCTGGTGCGTGTAGACGCCATACAGGCGCTCGTGGTCGGCCAAGTCGGCGGTTTTTGTCCACGACCGCCCGCCGTCGTCGCTGCGGAACAGGCCGTTGGCGGGGAAGGCGGCGTACCAGCGGGCGGCGCCGGTGGTGTCGGTGGAGGTCGGATCGTAGGCCAGGCAGTGCTGGTGGAACCGTTGGTGTTCGGCGGGCGTGTTGAGGACGAGGTTCCAGGTTTCGCCGGCGTTGGTGGAGCGATAGACGCCCTCGTAGTCGCGGGCGAACCAGTCCCAGGCGCTGTCGACGATCATCAGGACAGTGTCGGCGTCGACGGGGTCGACCTCGACGGACTGGCCGCACTTGACGAACATGCCCGCCCCGAGTGTCTTGCGCCAGGTCCGGCCGTTGTCGTCGCTGCGCCAGAGCTGGCCGACGTCGTGGGAGAGGTAGAGCCGGTCGGGCTTCGACGCCGCCCGGGCCATGCCTTGGGGGTGCTGCTCGGCCTCTCCGCCGATCAGGCCGAGTTGGGCCTCGGCCTGCGAGCGGATTGGCAGTACCCGCCAGCGCGACAGGGGCTCATCCGGACGGCTCGTCTGCCCCGCGGCCGTCGCGGTCCCCATCGCCACCGCCAACACGGCCGCCAGCAGCCGCCCGGCGCGCACCCATCGGCGTCGCTTCGTTTGCATAGCGAGATGCTACCTCAGCCGCGTGCGCCGGGCAAGGTCTAGCCGGGGGCCGTCCGCTTGCGTGGCGCGCCGGCGCCGGGGTACACTTGGCCCTCGTGACCGCCGCACGCATGTATCGCCGATTCGCACACAAGGGGGCGAATTTCCGCATCTGCACGGAGCGGTTCGAGGCCGCGACGGCCGAGATCGTCCGCCAGCGGGCGATGTTGGAGGCGTACTTGGCGGGGCATCGGGCGTTCGGCGAGTCGCTGACACCCGTCGCGGCGCGTCCCGATGCGTCGTCGTCGGCGCGGTGGATGGCGGATGCGGCGGCGGCGGTGGGCGTCGGGCCGATGGCCGCGGTGGCCGGCGTGATGGCCGCGTATGCCGCCCGCGCCGCGATAGACGCCGGGGCGAGTGAGGCGATCGTCGAGAACGGGGGGGACCTGGTGCTGTACACCCGCGCGCCGCTGGTGGTGGGCCTATACGCCGGCGACGGCCCGCCGGCCGGACGACTGGCCCTGGCGATCGAGCCGCGGCCGAGGGGGCTGGCGATCTGCTCGTCATCGGGACGCATGGGCCACTCGCTGAGCCTGGGGGCGTGCGACCTGGCGACGGTGGTCGCCGCCGACGCGGCGGTGGCCGACGCGGCGGCCACGCTGGCGGGCAACCTGGTCACGACCCCCGCCGACCTCGACGAGGCCCTCGAGCGGATCATGGCCATCGCCGGGATCGACGGGGTGGTCCTGGTCGCCGGCGGCCGCGTCGGCCTGGCCGGCAACCCCGGACGGCTGATGGCCCACCGCGACGCGTCGATCGCCCTGAAGGTGACGCGAGATCCGCTGTCGCAATGACTTACGAATCGAACCCGTCTTTGGCCCGTATCGTACTTGCTTACGGCCGCAAGATCGGTACAATGATCCATGCCGTGCTAGGCGGGGCGCTAGCGGTGCCCTGAGCCCGGTTTGCCGGGTGACCCGCAATCCGCTATAGCGGGGCTGAATTCTCGTCCGAGGGTCGGTCGTCGGTGGACCATCCGACTTCATCGGATGTGTTGATCGCTGGGTCCTCTGCAATGGCTCGCCGTGAACCTGGTCAGGTCCGGAAGGAAGCAGCCATAAGCGAAGCGCGTCATGTGCCGGAGGGCTGCCTGGCGGGAGCATCCGGTTGTGTCGGACCCACGGTCGGCGGCTCGACGCCGAGTGCACGGCCTTTTATTTTTGGACCGACTTCCTGTTGTGCAGCGGGGCCGTGAGTGCCGCAGGTAACCGAAGTTTGACAAAGCCCGTCAGACCCGGCGGGTATCGCAATCTGAAGCCATGGCCGAATACCTTGTGCTAGCCCGGAAGTACCGCAGCGCGACCTTCGAGGAGGTTGTCGGCCAGGGCCACATCGCCACCACCCTGGTCAATGCCGTGCGGAGCGGGCGGATCGCCCAGGCGTACCTGTTCACCGGCACGCGGGGCGTGGGCAAAACGACCATGGCCCGCATCCTGGCCAAGGCCCTCAACTGCCAGTCGGCCGACGCGCCGACCCCCGAGCCGTGCAACACCTGCGACGCCTGCGTCGCCATCGGTCGCGGCGACGACATGGACGTCATCGAGATCGACGGGGCCAGCAACCGCGGGATCGACGAGATCCGCGAGCTGCGCTCCAACGCTTCCCTGCGGCCGGCGCGGTGCCGGTACAAGGTGTACTACATCGACGAAGTGCACATGTTGACCAAGGAGGCGTTCAACGCGCTGCTCAAGACGCTCGAAGAGCCGCCGGGGCATGTGAAGTTCATCTTCGCCACCACCGAGCCGGAGAAGATCCCCGCGACGATCCTCTCGCGCTGCCAGCGGTTCGACTTCCGCAACATCGCCACCGCCGACATCGCCGCCCACCTCCAGCGGATTTGCGCCGCCGAGTCGATCGAGATCAGCGACGACGCGATCTTCCGCGTGGCCAAGGCGGCCGCCGGGTCGATGCGCGACGGGATCAGCCTGCTGGACCAGTTGATCAGCGCCGGCCGCGGCGCGTTGAGCGAGGCGGACGTGCTGACCGTCCTGGGCACGCCGCCCGACGAGCAGGTTGCCGCGCTGGTCGGCGCGATCGCCGACGGGGACGCGGCGGCCGCGCTGGAGGCGCTCGATACGATCCTGGCCGCGGGCTTTCCCCTCGAGGGCGTCGCGGCGGCGATGGCCGACCAGTTCCGCAACGTCATGCTGGCGTTGACGTGCGGGATCGACAGCCGCCTGATCGAACTGAACGACAGCGCCCGCAGCACGCTGAAGGCGGTGGTGCCGCGCTTCACGGTGGCCTCGTCGGTCCACGCCGTCAGCGTGTGCGAGAAGCTCATGGGCTCCCTGCGGGGCAGCAGCAGCGGCCGGGCGCTGGTCGAGGCGTCGATCGTGCGGCTGGCGGCGGCGGACCAGTTCGTCGACCCGATCAGCCTCACCGAGCGGCTGGAACACCTGGCGTCGGGGGCGCCGGCGCCGGGTCGAAAAAAAAAAGCTCTGAACATTCCTGACCGCCCTGCGGCGCCGGCGGCGACGAAGCCAAGCGACCCCATCGGCACCGTCCGCTGGGAGACCGCCTGGCTGGCCGACCGCTGGGAAGACCTCATGGGTCGTTTGGCCCGCGGGGGGTTCGGTGCCGCCGCCGGGCTGCTGCGGGCTGCCACGCCCGTCGAGGCGGCGGCCGGGCGGATCCGCCTGGGGTTCACCGACGACCACGAGCCGATGCGCCGGCGGGCGGCCGGGCCGGAGATCGACAAGATCACCCGCGCCCTGGCGGCGCTGGCGGGCGGCGAGGTGCGATGCGAGTTCGCCACCCTCGAAGCGGCCCGCCCCGCCCCGCCGCGGGCGGTCACCAGCGCGCAGCGCAAGGCGGTGATGGACGATCCGGCGGTGCGGAGCGTGATGAACCTGTTCGGCGGCGTCGTCGAGAATATCGTCGTCAACCCGGCGACCGACGACGGACCGACCGACGACAGTGACGACAGCGAACCCTGAGAAACAAGAGGCGAGCCATGTTTGGCGACCTGGGCAAGATCATGAAGATGGCGCGGGACGTGAAGGAGAAGATGCCCGCGATGCGCGCTGAGCTGGAAGCGAGGCAGTTCACCGCCGCCGCCGGTGGCGGGGCCGTCCATGCCACCGTGGACGGCAAGGGCGCGCTGACCGACCTGGCCATCAGCGACGAGGCCGTTGCCGACGGCGACGCGGCCATGCTGGCCGACCTGGTCAAGGCCGCCGTCGCGGCCGCCCAGGCCCAGGCGCAGCAGGCCGCCGCGGACATGATGAAGGAACTGACCGGCGGGGCGGATCTGCCCGGCATGGGCGGGCTGGACGGCCTGTTCGGCTGATCGCCGCCGCTACGGAGAGCAAGGACCATGGCCGGTTACACCAAGTCGGTCGAACGCCTCCAGGCCGAGTTCGTCAAGCTGCCGGGCATCGGCGCGCGGTCGGCCGAGCGACTGGCGTTCCACATCCTCAAGGCGACCGCCGACGAAGCACTCGCCCTGGCCGACGCGATCCGCGACGTCAAGGCCAACGTGCGGCCCTGCGCGCGGTGCTTCAATTTGGCCGAGGGCGAGTTGTGCGACATCTGCAGCGACCCGCGGCGGGACGCCGACGTGATCTGCGTGGTCGAGCAGCCCAAGGACGTGCTGAGCCTGGAGGAGACCGGGGCCTACAACGGCCTCTACCACGTGCTGATGGGGCAGATCGCCCCGCTGGAGGGCACCGGGCCGGAAGATCTGACCATCGACGCGCTGCTCGAGCGCGTCCGCAGCGGGCACGTCCGCGAGGTCATCATGGCCACCAACCCCACCGTCACCGGCGACGCGACGGCCCTGTACATTATCGAGCGGCTCAAGGTCTACCCCGACGTGGCCGTCACCCGCCTGGCGCGGGGCCTGCCGGCCGGCGGCAGCATCGAACTGGCCAGCAAGTCGATCCTTACCGACGCGATGGCCGAGCGGCGGAAGCTCTAGCCTGCAAGGACGGCCCAGCGGAACTTCGCCGAGGCGCTGCGGGGGTTCGTGCGGACTTCCGAAGAGCGCGGCGTGAGGGGCCTGGGGCTGCATCGGGCGTAGAGGCCCCCCTCGCAGCCGTCGCGGAAGGCCTGCTTGACGAGGCGATCCTCGCCGCTGTGGAAGCTGATGATGCCGGCGCGCCCGCCCGGCCGCAGGCACGCGGGGAGGATCTCCAGCAGGGCTCGCAGATGGCCCAACTCGTCGTTGACCAGGATCCGCAGCGCCTGGAACGTCCGCGCCGCGGGGTGCAGCCGGCCGTACCGCGTGGAAGGATCGTCCCGCCAGGTGCGCTTGGTCAGTCCCTTGGCGTCCATCACCAGGCGGACCAGTTGGGACACCCGGGTCAGCGGGGTCACCTCCCGTTGGCGGACGATCCACGCGGCGATTCTGGCGTGGTCGGCTTCGTCGGCCAGGTCCCGCAGGGCCGCCGACAGTGCCGCCTCGTCGATCGTCGCCAACACGTCGGCCGCGGTGCGCGGCGTTGTCGGGTCCAGTCGCATATCCAGCGGCGCGTCGGGATGCTTGTAGCCCACCCCCCGCTCGGGCGCGTCGAGCTGCATGCTCGAGACGCCCAGGTCGGCGAAGATGACGTCGGCGCCGTCGATCGCCTCGGTGTCGAGAATGTCCCTGAGTTGCGAGAAGCTCGCATGGTGGATCGAGACCGTAATGCCCCGCGCGGCCAGTCGCTGGCGGGTTCGCGCCAATTGGGGACGATCGACGTCCAGGCCGATCAGCCGTCCGGTCGGTCCGATGCGCCGGGCGATCTGTTCGGCGTGGCCGCCGTAGCCCAGTGTGGCGTCGACGACCACGTCGCCCTCGGCCGGCGCCAGGCAGCCGAGCACCTCGCGCAGCAGGACCGGCACGTGCGTGCCTGGCCGAGTGCGTCCCCACGGACGCCGCGGCTCGCGACGGTTGCGGCTGGGGCGGCGTCGGTTGGTTGGTTTCGATCGGCTCACGCGGTCCTTTCCGCTGCAAGGGGGTCGGGGGAGATTCTCCGCCGCCGTGCGTCGTGATGCAATAGTATCTCGTTTCCCCTTAAAATTACACCAGTTATGAATAGGCTAGCCGCGACGGCCGATGTAGAAGACGGAAGATTGCAATTGCCGTGCCACGAGGTGCCCGTTGCTTGCCCGGCTCGCACGGCATGATAGAATACCGGTGATGCGTTTAGACACGACACAACACATGCGGCTGGAACAGCGGATGAAGCTGTCGCCGCAGATGATCCAGGCGATGGAGATCCTCCAGCTGCCGCTGATGGCGCTGCAGGAGCGGATCGACGCGGAGATGGAGGTCAACCCGGTCCTGGAGCTCAACGAGACCTCCGACGAACCGGCCGCGCCGGAGGAGGAACCGGCGGAGGAGCCGGGCGACCGGGACCTGGTCGTCGACGATAACAAAAGCCAGAAAGAGGACTTCGCCCGCCTCGATTCCTTCGACGCCGAGTACGAGCCGGACATGTGGAACGGCGAGACGGTCCGCCGCAGCCGTGCGGCGTCCGACGATCGCGACCCCAAGCTGGCCGCGATGGCCAACGCACCGGCGCCGGCGCCGTCGCTGTACGATTATCTGATGGACCAGTGGGCGTTCTGGGAGTTGCCCGACCCCATCCGGCGGGCCGGGGCGCTGATCATCGAGAGCCTCGACGAGGACGGTTACCTCCGCGATCCGCTGGAGTCGCTGCCGGAGCGGACGAACGACCCGGTGACCCTGGCGGACCTCAAGACGGCCCTGCCGATGGTCCAGCGGCTGGACCCGACGGGGGTGGGGGCGCGGGACCTGAAGGAATGCCTGCTGATCCAGCTCAACGCCCTGGCTGCGGCCGGGCACGACGTGCAGCTTGAGCGGGAGATCGTCCGCAGCTTCCTGCGGGACGTCGAGATGAATCACCTGCCGCTGATCGCCCGTAAAACCGGCCAGCCGCTCGAGCGGGTCAAGGAAGCGCTCGCCCGCCTGGGCCGGCTGACACCCCGGCCCGGCAGGCTCATCGGCGGCGAGGCCGCACCGATGATCGTGCCGGACATCTACGTCGAACTCGACGACAACGGCGAGCCGATCGTCCTCATGGCCGACGCCGGCACGCCGGACCTGCGGATCAGCGACACGTACGCCGAGATGGTGCGCCAGAAGCAGCTCGACCCGCCGGCCCGGGAGTTCCTCCAGAAGAACATCCGCTCGGCCAACTGGCTCATCGGGGCGATCCGCCAGCGGCGCGACACGGTCCGCCGCGTGGCCCAGGAGGTTTTCCGCGAGCAGAAGGACTTCTTCGAGGGCGGCCGGGCGGCCCTCAAGCCCCTGCCGATGGCGACGGTTGCCGAGCGTGTGGGTGTCCACGTCGCCACGGTCAGCCGTGCCGTCGCCGGCAAGTATGTCCAGACCCCGCGGGGGATCTACCCGCTGCGGATGTTCTTCGCCGGGGGCACCACTACCGCCGCCGGCGAGGACCTCGCCTGGGACGCGGTCAAGGCCAAGCTCCAGGAGATCATCGCAAGTGAGGACAAGGCGCGCCCGCTCAAGGATGACGAGCTCGTCGAGAAGCTTGCCGCCGCCGGCATCACCCTCGCCAGGCGAACCGTCGCCAAGTACCGCAATATGATGAACATCCCACCCGCGCGGCAGCGTAAGGAGTTCTAGACAGGCTTGCCTTCGAGCGTTCCAGGGCTGATAGTATAGGGTGATGGGTCATGGCCGGGCCACTGCACCGCTATCTCCGACGTGTCGCGCGCAAGTTGCTGCGGGTGCGCGCCGTTGAGGCGATGGCGGTGGGCATGGTGGCGACGGCGGCGTTCAGCGCCTGCTTCATGGCGGGGTGGATTGTGGCCGGCCCTCACCCGCTGTGGGCGATGGTCCTGGCGCTGCTTCCGGCCGCGGCGCTGGTGTGGGGACTTCCGCCGGACGGCCGACTGCGACGTCTGCGCGGGGTCGCTCACCTGGCCGACCGCTGGGAGGTGTCGGCGGCGATTCGCCGGGTCCTGGTGGCGTTGGCTGTGCCGGCGGCGCTGCTGGCCGTCGCGATGGTCCTGTCGGGCCACCACGTCCGGGTTGCCCATCCGTGGATCGCGATCGTGTTGGTTCCCTTGGGCGCGCTGGCGGCCGTGGCGACGGTCCTCGCCCGCGGCGTCACGCTTCATGAGGCGGCCCTGTACATCGATCTCCGCGCCAATCTCGGCGAGCGCCTCACCACCGCGCTGGAACTGTCCGACGATGCCTCGGATGCCTTCGCCCAGGCGGTGCAGGATCAGGCGATGGGGGCGATCGCCCAGCATCGGCCGCACCGGCTGGTGTCCTTCCGCCGTCGGCGGGGCACGCTGATCGCCCTTGGTGCGGCGGTGCTGCTGGTCGTGGGCCTGGGGCTGATCGAACCGCTGGACGCCGCTGAGCGTCGGCGGCAACAGCAGCAGGCGCAGACGATCGAACAGGTTGCCGAGGCCCTGGCCGAACAGGCCCGCGTGGTCGAGCAGGCGGCGTCGGAGACGGACTCCCGCCAACTGGCCCGGCATGCCGAGCAGCTCCACCGGCTCAGCGAGGAGATGCGCTGGGGGCGCACGCCGCCCCGCGAGGCGATGCGCGAGCTGAGCCGGATGCAGGATGAGATGCGCAGCGCCCGCGCCCGCCAGGATGCCCTCGACGCCGCGATCGACCGCCTCAGCGCCTATGACGCCACCGCGCCCCTGGCCGGCGAGGCCGGCGAGCCGGCCGCGGCGGCCGACGACGGCCGCGCGGGCGACTTCGCCAACCAGATGGCCCGGCGGATGGCCGAGGGCAACCTCTCGGCTGATCAGCGGCACCAGCTCGGTGCGGGCCTGCGGGACGCCGCCGACGCCGCCGCGGATGATTCGCAGCTCTCGGCGGCCCTCCGCCGGGCGGCCGAGAGGGTCGACCGCAACAACGCCCAAGGCTTTCGCGACGCAATGAACCAGGTCGGCCGTGCGATCAGCGACACGCAGGCCGAGGCCGGCGCCGCCCAGGCCCGTGCCGAGACGATGGACCGCCTGCAGGAACAGAAGCAGCAGCTCGCCAACGCCGGCGACGGCGCCGACGGCACAGGCGGCGGCTTCGGAGACGGCGGCGTCACTGCCGACGACCTCCGCCAGGCCATCGCCCGCGCCGAGAATCACCGCGGCAGCGGACAAGGTGGTGGCCCTGGCGGCCCGGGCCAAGGCCAAGGCCAAGGCGGTGGCGAAGGCGACGGCGCCGGCCAAAGTGGCGCCGCCGGCGGTGATCAAGGCCAAGGCGGCGACGGAACCGGTCAGGGCGGCGGCGAGGGCGAAGGCGCCGGTGGGGGCCAGGGCGGTGAGGGAGGCCAGGCCGGCCAGGGCGACGGTGGCGGCAGCAGCATCGCCGGCGGCGGGGGCACCACCAACCGTGACAGCGGCAGCGGCCCCGGCGGACACGATGAGAACGACGCCTTCCAGGAGGGCCGCTGGGCCAGGATTTACGCCCCCGGGGCTATCGAGAGCGAAGGGCCCGAACTGCGCCCGACCGGCACACCCGACGGCGATGGCGAACCGGTCTCCCGTGCGGCCTTCCGCGCGCCGGCCGGCACCGGCGAGAGCTACGTCCCCTTCGAAAAGGCCTGGTCCGCCGGCCGCCGCCGCGCTGAAGATGCCGTCAGCCGCCAGAGGATCCCCGCCCGGATGCGACGGCTCATCCGCGACTATTACGACGACTCGCAGTAATGGCCCTGCTCATACACAATCTCGCGCTCGGCCTGGATGAACCGACCGATGCACTGGCGCCGCTGGCGGCAAAGAAGATGCGGATCGACAGCGAACGGATTCGCTCGCTGCGGATCGCCCGCAAGAGTCTCGATGCCCGCCCGAACAGGATGCGCTGGGTCTACAGCGTGATCGTCGAGGCCGACGCCAGCCAACAGAAGATCCTCCGGCGGGCCCGCAAGTCGGATGTGCAACTCTACAGCCGTCCGGCCGGACCGAGGGTGCACCCCGGCAGCGAGCGGGCCGCCGGCCCACCCGTGGTCGTCGGCACCGGCCCGGCGGGGCTTTTCGGCGCGCTGCTGCTCGCCCAGGCAGGTTATCGTCCCGTCGTGCTGGAACGCGGCCGCGACGTCGACCGGCGTGACGCCGACGTGGCCGCCTACGTGACGACCCGCACTCTGGACCCGGAGAGCAATTTCGTCTTCGGTGCCGGCGGCGCCGGTGCTTACAGCGACGGCAAGCTCTACACCCGCACCCGCGACCCGCTGGCCGGATGGCTGCTGGAGCAGTTCGTCGCCTTCGGGGCCGACCCGGCGGTGGCGACCTCGGGCAAGCCGCACGTCGGCTCCGACCACCTGCCCGCCGTCAGCCGTGCGATATGCGAGCGGATCGAGGCGCTCGGCGGAATCGTCCGCTGGGGCGCCCGCGTGGATGACCTGGAGATCGTCGACGGCGCTGTCCGGGCCGTGCGGCTGGCCGATGGCGAGCGGATCGACGCCGGCAGCGTCCTGCTGGGCATCGGCCACAGCGCCCGCGACACGTACGCGATGCTCGCCCGCCGGTCCGTGGCCCTGTCGGCCAAGACGTTCCAGATGGGCCTGCGAATCGAGCATCCCCAGGCGATGATCGACCAGGCCCAGTACGGCGAGCATGCCGGCCGGGCCGACCTTGGCGCCGCTGATTACCACCTCGTCGCCCGCGGCGCGGCCGGCGACGGCGACGTGTACACCTTCTGCATGTGCCCCGGCGGACGTGTGCTGCCGGTCAACCACCAGCCGAGGACGCTGTGCACCAACGGCGGGTCCAACCGTCTGCGCGACAGCGGCTGGGCGAACGCCGGGATCGTCATGGGCGTCCGGCCCGGGCGCTTCGATGACGATCCCCTCGCCGGGCTGGCCCTCCAGGAGCGGGCCGAGCGCGCCTGCTTCGCGGCGGCCGGCGGCACGTACGCCCTGGCGGCCCAGCGGGCGGAGGATTTCCGCGGACGCCGACCTTCGACGGGCGATCTGACCACCTCCAGCCTGATCGGCGCCGCGCCGGTCGATTTCAACGGCCTGCTGCCGTCCTATCTCGTCGAGGCGGTCCAGCAGGGCCTGGCGATGATGGACGCCGTCATCGACGGCTTCGCCGGCGGCGAGGCGGTCCTGCTCGGGCCGGAGACCCGCGCCAGCGGCCCGGTCCGCATCGACCGCTCCCGCGAAACCCGCACCAGTCCCTCGGCGGATAATCTCTACCCCATCGGCGAAGGCGCCGGTTTTGCCGGCGGCATCATCTCCGCCGCCGTCGACGGCCTCCGCTCGGCCCAGGCCGTCATCAGCCGGTACGCCATGACGTTCTAGACCCGCTGGAAAAACCACATCTTGGGCGCCAAGAATGGAGATGGAGGGCCCGCAGCACTTATGCGCGATAGCTTGCAACGCATTCGCACCTTCATGGCCCGGCACCGTTCCTCGGCCGGTCCGAAGACGGAGCGTGCGCTGGCCCTTGCCCGATACCAGGGCCAGTTATGGACATATGGCCTGCGCCAGTTCGGCCGCGACCGGGCCCTGACGATGGCCGCGGCGCTGACGTACTACACGGTGTTCGCCCTGGTCCCGGTGCTCGTCCTGGCGTTCCTGGCGCTGCGGTCGATGGGCGCCATCGACACCCGCGAGGCCCTGCGATCTGCCATGATGCGCACCGGGATCGGCACTATCGTCATCACCACGGCCGGCGTCGATGCCGAGACGGCCACGCAGCCGACCGAAGGCCAACCTACGCGACCGGAGACCCGCCCGGCGACGCGGCGTGTGAGGCTGATGGACAAGATCCTCGACGTCGTGGCCAATATCGAATCGAGATTGACGCTCGGCCGGATCGGGCCGGTTGGCTTCCTGATGATCATCTACGCGGTGATCTCCCTGCTGACCATCGTCGAGAGATCGCTCAACATCATCTTCAACGCGCCGCGCGCCCGATCGATCGGGCGACGGGTCCTGCTCTACTGGGCCGTCGTCACCATCACGCCGATTGTCGCGGTGGCGGCGGGGTTTGTGGAGAACCGCCTGCGGGCCATGGCGGCGCAGATCCCCGGCATCGCGTGGCTTCTGGCGCCGTTGGGGGTGCTGGAGAGCTTTGCGGTGACGGTGCTGCTGCTGACGGCCATCTACAAGTACATGCCCCACACGTTCGTCCGCCTCAAGCCGGCGGTCGGGGGGGCGGCCGTCGCGGCGGTCCTGTGGTTCATCGCTCGGTGGGGCTTCGGCATCTACATCGACGTCATCACACGCCGCCCCAGCATCTACGGCGCCCTGGGCCTGCTGCCGGTGTTTCTGCTGTGGATGAACATCAACTGGCTGGTCCTCCTGCTCGGGGCCGAGTTGGCCCACACCGCTGCCAGCCTTGATCGCCTCAAGGCCGCCGAGGCCGCCAAGGGGATGCTGCTGACGGAGTGGGATCTGCTGGCGGCGGCCCTGGCGGTGGCGCACCACTTCATCCGCGGCGAAGGCCTGATGGGGGCCGATGATGTGCAGCGCCGCCTCCGGCTGCCCGAGGCGTCGACCAACGACCTGCTGGAACGCCTCGTCCGGGCGGGCCTGCTCACCCGCAGCGACACCAGCGACGGCCAAGCGTACGGCATGGCACGGCCTCCCGCTCGGATCGGCGTCCTGGACGTTATCGCCGGCGAGCCCGTGTCGCTGGGTGGCGACCGTTATGACGAGGTCGTCTCGGCGTTGATCCGCCCGCTCCAGGACCGTGCCCACGCCGCCCTGGCGTCCACGACGCTGGCCGACGCGGTCGAAGGCGTCGCGCCGCCGCCGGTGAAGTCCTGATGTCCCAAGGACCTCCGGTCCGGCATCGCAGAGGCGGTGCAGAGGCGGCCGCGAGGATTGACCCGGCGGACCTGAGCGACTAAGCTGAAGCGTTTGTTGAGACAAGCACCCTTCGTGAGGTAGACATAATGACTCGACGGTTGTGGATCATCGCCTTGGCCCTGGCGGCGCCGGCTCTGACATCCTGCGCCACGGCCCCGGCGGCCGCCCCGGCGCCGCCGCCGGTCGTCGCGGCCGAGCCGGAGACGTCGGCTTCGGATGCGGCGGTCACGGTCAACGGCGTCACTCTATCGAAGCAAGACGTGCACGAGTGGCTGATCCGCGCCTATGGCGCCACGGCGGTCGAGCAGTTGGTCTCGACCGAGGTGGTCGAGCAGGCTGCCAGGGCCGAGGGGATCACCATCGATCAATCGGACCTCGATGCCGAGGCCGCTTTGACCATCGCGCAGATGTCGCCGGGCGTGGATCCGTCGCAGTACGAGCGGGTGCTCACCGAGGTGCTCGCCGACAAGCAGTACCCTCGGATCCAGTGGGATACGATGATCCGCCGCAACGCTATGCTGCGCAAACTGGCTGAACGACGGCTGGAGATCACCGACGAGATGCTCACCGCCGCGTTCAATAATCGCTACGGGTTGAAGGTGCGCGCACGGCTGATCCAGTGCGACTCGGTGACCGACGCGCGGAAGATCCTCGCCCTGTTGGCGGCGGGGGAATCGTTCGAGTCGCTGGCGCGGGAGTACTCGACGCTGACCGAGTTGGCGGCCGACGGTGGACTGCTGCCGCCGTTTTCCCGCGATGATGAGACGATCCCCGTCGCCCTGCGCCGAACCGCGTTCGACCTGGCCGATGGGCAGGTCTCCGAGATCATCCAAGTGGGCCGTTACTTCCACCTGCTCCAGCGGGTCGAGGCGATCCCGCCGGAGACCGACGTCAGGTTCGAAGACGTCAAGGACGAGCTTCGCCGCGAGATCGCCCTCGAAGCCATCTGGAAGATGCAGGAGCGGATCCTCAACGACCTGATGGCCTCGGCCGAGATCGTCCTGGTCGACCCGATGCTCCGCCAGCACGTCCAGCAAGCCGGGCAAACGCAGCCGTGACGCGTTGCGTCGCTGGCGGCGCGATGATATTCCTAGGGGCTCGCCGCCAAGGCGGGCGGTGTAGGTGTGCCTGCAGGCCTGAAGGAGAGCCGCCATGCGCGTAGCACTGATCGGCCCGCCGTACAGCGGTAAGACGACGCTGTTCGCGGCCATTGCCGAAGCCGGCGGCAGCACGGTGGACGTGTCGCGGACGGACCAGCCGCACCTGGCGGTGGTCAAGGTGCCCGACGAACGTCTGACGTGGCTGTCGGAGATCTACCAGCCGAAGAAAACTGTCCCGGCGGAGATCGAGTTCCTCGACATGCCGGGGATCGACCTGGCCGACGCGGTGGCGCGGGGCCGCTGGAAGACGCACTGGGCTGCGGTTCGCGACTGCGACATGATCGTCCTGGTCTGCCGGGCGTTCGACAGCCCGACGGTCCCGGCCTATCGCGATCGGGTGGACGCGGCCGCCGACGCGGAAGAACTGCTGGCGGAGATGCTCTTCGCGGACCTCGAACAGGTGGGCAACCGGATCGAACGCCTTGAAGCGCAGCTCAAGAAGCCCGCCAACCACGATGCGACACAGCGGGAGCTGGATCTGATGACCCGCCTGCGCGATGCGCTGGAGAACGAAAAGCCGATCCGCGACGCCATCCGCGACGAGGCCGAGGCCAAGGCCGTCCGATCGTTTGCGTTTCTTTCGCAGAAGAACCACCTCGTGGTGTTCAACTGCGGCGAGGACGACTTGGCCGGTGACGCCCAGCCGGTGGCGGGGCTGGCATCGCTGAAGCTCTCGGCGAAGATCGAGGAAGAACTGGCCCAACTGGACCCGGCGGACCGATCTGAGTTCATGGCTGACCTGGGCCTGGCCGCGTCCGCTCGCGACCGCCTCATCCGGGCCTGCTACGAGGGGATGAACCTGATCAGCATGTTTACCGTCGGGCCCGACGAGTGCCGTGCGTGGACGTTGCACGCCGGCGACGATGCCGTCACCGCCGCCGGGGAGATCCACAGCGACATCGCCCGCGGGTTCATCCGGGCCGAGACGATGGCGTACGACGATCTGAAGGCTGCCGGCGGAGATGAAAAGGCGGTCAAGGCCGCCGGCAAGCTCCGGCTGGAAGGCAAGCACTACGTCGTGGCCGACGGGGACATCATCAACTTCCGGTTCAATGTATAGGGATGGAGGTGACTGTGGCGCGGCCGCTGGATCGACTGCGGCGGTGGGTGCGAGGCTACCGCTGGTGGCAGTGGGCGATCCGCATCGCCGCGGCAGTGGCGCTGCTGGTGATCCTCCTCTACGCCACGCTGCCATGGTGGCTGCCGACAAGCCTGGTGGCCGGGCGGATCGAGACGGCCCTGGAAGATGCACTTGGGGTCGGCGTGACGATCGGCGACCTGTCGGTGGGCTGGCGGCGGGGCGTCCGTATCGCGTCGCTGACGATAGCCGACCCCCTCGACCCGGCGGCGCCGGCCTTGTTGACGACGGGGGAGATCAGCACCGGCTTCGCGCCGCTGCGCCTGCTGTTCACCCAAAGACTCGACCGGTTGACCATCCGCGATCCCCGCGTCACCCTACGCACCGACGCGGCCGGCCGGTGGAACCTTCCGGCCGTCCGGCGGGATGATGATGCCGGGGGACTGGTCGTCGAAAACATTCACATCAGCGGTGGGTCGGTCGCGGCCACCCCGCCGGCTCTCGATGAGCCGATCCGCCTGACCCTCGCCGATGCGCAGATCCGCGCCGGCGACGACCGCCCGATCGAGCACGCCACCCTCACCGGTCACCTGCTCCAGGAGGACCGGCGGGTGCCGGTCGCGGCGTCGGTGACGGTCCGGCCGACAGACGACGCCGACAACGAAATCATCGTCCGCGGCAGTTTCAGCGGTCTGGACCCGTCGCCGCTGGCGGCCCTGGCGGATGCGAAGCTGCCCGCCGAGAAAATCAACCGGATCAAGGGAACCGTCCAGGGGACCGTCGTCCCGGCGACCCGCGGGGTTACGATCACCGATGCCGAGATCACGCTGGCGACGGCCGACGCGCCGGGCCTTGTGCGCCTGACAATCGAGACGGCTTTGGTGGAGACGGCCGACACGGACGGGGCGGCCGCGGCGACGGTGGCGGCGACCATCAACGTCCAGGCCGTCGACGGCCTGCTGGCGACCCTGGTGCCCGGTACGCCGGCGGCAACGTGGCTGACCGGGGATGTCGGCGGGACCGTGACGGCACGCTACCGCGAGGGGACGTTCGACCTGTCGGGCGTCCTGGGCGGCGAGGCGCTCGAGATTCGCATCCCCGACGTCTGGCGCAAGGGCGCCGGTGAACCGATGCGCCTGGCCTACGGCGCCCGCCTGGAGGCGCCGGAGACCCTCTCGGCCGACGCGGAACTCCAGGTGGCCGGTGCCACGCTGACGCTGCGGGGCAACCGTCGCCAGGGCGCGTGGGCCATCCGGGGCGACCTGGAGACCGACGACGCCCGGGCTCTGCTCGATGAGACTGGCCTGTCCGGTCGCCTTCGCGTCGAGGCGGATCTGCAGGGCCTGCCGACGGCCCCGCGCGGGACGGTGAGCGTTCGCGCCGGGCAACTCGACGTCGGCGCCCTGCGGGAGACGGGCGAATCTGACGCGGCCGGCGAAAGGCGGCGCCCGCCGATGACGCCGGCGTACCGACTGTTGCTGACCGACCGGGCGCGCGAGGTGATCCGCACCGCCCGGCGATGGACCGCCGACACCGACATCACCTTCGAGTTCAGCGTTGCCCGCGCCGACCGCCTGAGCGTCGCCGGCCTGGTGAGCCCCATCGACGCGACCGACCTGGCCCTGGAGGGGACCCTCGCCAATGGAAGGCTCGAGGCCACCGGCGGCGCCTCCCTCCAGCCGGCGCGGCTGCTGGGGCGGGCGAGCACGGACTTGACGGAGACGCTGCCCTCGCTGACGTTGGCCGCTTCGGTGGAGAACCTCGCGGCGACCGGCGAGCTTGGGGCCACTGTCTTGGAACTGCTGCCCGAACTGGAGGTCCGCGGGGGTATCTCCCGCGAGGTCGAGCTTCGCATCCCTCTGATCGACGTCGTCGCCACCGTCCTGGATCCCCGCTACGTCGTCACGCCCGTCGGGCAGGCCCGCACGACGCTCGTCGACGGTCTGTTGCGGGGGCTCGTACCTCCGGAGATCATCGAGCGGGTCCTGCCGGGGCTTAACCTGGCCGCGTTCGTCTACGACCGGGCCGACGCCACGACCGACTACCGGGCGGACGGCACGGTCGAGAATGTCGCCACGCTCACCGGCGACCGCTACAGCCTCTATATCGACGGCACCGTCGGCCCCGACGGAGCCGCGTCGTACGATCTCGGCGTGATAATCACCGGCGCCGATGACGGCCCGGCGTGGCTGCAACAGATGGCCGGCCAACGCATCCCCTTGTTCCAAAAACAGTTCCGACTTGTCGACGGCCGGAAGGTCGACGAGTCGGTCACCTGGGCCTTCCCCGCCGAATCACTGCGGTCGCTCATCGAGAACTACCTCCTCCGCGATCTGGTGCCCGGCGGCCGTGGCGACCGGCCCAACGGCGGCGGTATCGACCTGTTCGACCTGCTGCCGGTGCCCGGAGGCAATGGCAACGGCGACTGATCCACGGTCGCCACGGATGTCGCCGGGCGATACAATGGACGCATGACGGTCGACTTGAGCCGACGTTCGGAGCGACCGACGTTTTGCGACAGATCATGATCGATGCAGGACCCAGTTCGATGCGGAGGCCGCGGCGCTTCGCGCGCGCCGCGGCCGACCCGGCGGCCGGGAGGCGCCCGTGACGCGGGCCGCCACCGGCACCGCCGCCCGGGGCGGCGCGAGCGGCAAGCGCGACGACTTCGCCGCCAGCTATCCCGAAGGGCCGCTACTGCGGCCGGCCGGGATCGCCCATATCGCCGTGGCCATCGGCATCAATCTCCTGCTGTACGCGGCGGTGAACGTGATGCTGCACCTGCTGGCGTCCGGCCAGCCGGTCAGCACCAGCGCCGAGCAGTACCGCTTCTGGGCCGGACGGCCGCTGGCGCAGATGTTGACCGAGCCGCTGAGCATCTTCACCCATCCGTGGATGATCCTCGTCGTCGGGGGGCTCCTGGCCGTCATCGTGACGGTGCCGCTGCTGGTGACGTGCCTCTATCGGGCATGGCTGTGCGCGCCGTTCCTGTTCTACGTGGCGGCCCTCGCGCACGCACCGGTGCTGACGGTTGTCCTGGCCGCCGGGTGCGTCCTGGTGGCGGCGACCGACCTGCGACGGCGCAACGCGTCGCTGGCGCTGCTGCTGGGGCTGGCGCCGGTGGGCATCTACTTCTACCTGGCGGCGCGGCCGACGACCATCGCGATGTCGCCCATGCAGCGGTTGGCGCTCTGGGTGCCGTTCGTCGTCGCGATCGTTACGGCGGTGGCCGCGATGGGACTGGTGCTGCTGATCGCCCACTGGGTCCGGTACCGGCCGGGGGTGATCTGCCCGGTGCTGGCAGTGCTGACGGCGGTGCCGGCGTGGCTGTTTCTCACCCAGGTGGGCGCCGACGAACTGGCGTTCGCCCTGATGACCAAGAACGAGAATCCGTCAGACGTGGTCTTTCCCGGCGAGCGGTTCGACCGCAACCCCGCGCTGGTCAATCAGCCGCCGACCGAGGCGGAGATCCGGCAGGCCGAGGCCCGCTTGACGGCGCGGCGCCGGGAGCGGCTGGCGCTGTGCGACGCGTTCCTCGGGCGCTATCCCGACAGCGATCGCGCCGCGACGGTGCTGTGGATCAAGGGCGTCACGCTGGACCTGCGGGTCAGTCGTCCGGCCCTGCGCCGCGGCGTGTTGGAGTACTACGACACCCACCCGCGCAAGGCGTCGGCCCCGACGTGGCGGCGCCTCGTGAGGAGGTTTCCCGAGAACCCCCGCGCGGCGGTCGGGCGGCTGCGGCTGGCCCACCTGGCCTGCCGCGGTGTGAACCTCGACGAGTCCCCGTCCCGACTCGACGATGCTGACGAGCGACTGGCCCGGACGATCCAAGTAGCCGAGAACCACCTGACGCAGGCGGCGGCCCTGCTGGACGACGTTTACGCCGCACCCGTGGCTGCCACCGGCAACGCTGTGTGGGCGCAAGTGTTCGGGAGCCCGCCCCAGTGGCCCAGTCGCGAGTATCTCCAGCAGATTGCCTTCGATATCGCCTATCTTCGCTGGCTGATCGAGGATAACGGCGTCCGGGACGACCCGGTCGCCCGGCAGGCGTTCACGGCGTTCATGGCCTTGGACCGGCAAGCCGTTTGCCGCGAGGACTTCAGCAAGCAACTGAGCGCCCTGTCGGACCGATTCCACGACACCTCCTTCGCCGAGAACCTCTACCTGCTGCGGGCGCGGGTGGCCTTCGACCGCGCCTCGGCCAACCGCTCGCTGTCATGGTCGGCGATCGAACCGTGGGCCAGGTCGCTGCTGGAAATGGCCGAGGAAGCCGAGCAGGACGTCAGCATCGAGGCGAATTTCGAGTTGGGCCTGCTGGCTCGCCAGTCGGCCCGCGTCGAGGGCCTCAGCCGCATCCTGGATCGGCCCGAAAAATACTTCCAGCGCGTCAGCGACGCTCGACCCAACCCCTGGCAGCGGCGGGCCAACGACCATCTCGCCAAGCTCCGCGCCGCTGAGAAGGGCGGTCCGTGACGCCTCGCGCAGCGGCCCCGGCGGCCCTTGCAGGACCCTGAGGGCGCCCGCTCGCCGACGGTCTTTCCTTGCTCCGATTTGACTCAACTGTTCACCCGCCCGTGCCGATGATCTCAGGCGAAGTTCACTTGTCTGCGAGGGGAAAGACGCAACTGCCACAAAGGGGGGGGCATCCATGGGGGGCAAGCGCTACGCCGCGTGTCTGATCGTCCTGGCCGCCATGACGGCCGCGGACGCATCGCCCGCGACCATCGAGGATCTCAACACGACGCTGTGCATCGACCCGGATTCCAAGCACGGCATCAGCTCGTGGTGCGTGGACGGCACGAACCACCTGGCCAAGCAGTGGTTCTGGTTCCGCTTCGAGGGGATGAGCCGCGAAAAACCGCTCAACGCGCTCGGCCTGATCGATACGCAACTCACCGACACCAACACGCTGATCGATCCGCGGGCCGATACGCTGACGGCGTACTACGGCTGCCTCGACACCTTCTACGTCGAGACCCGCCTGGCCGTCCAGGGCGGGCAGGCCGGCAGCGGCACGGCCGACGTTGTCGAGCAGATCGCCTTCCACAACCGAACCGGCAAGCCGCTGAAGCTTCGGTTCTTCCAGTACGCCGACTTCGACCTCGGCGGCACCGCCTGTGACGACAGGGTCCTCATCCGGGGCGGCAACACCGCCGTCCAGACCGACGGCGACAGCATCGTCAGCGAAACCGTCGTGACGCCCATGCCCCTGCGCTTTGAAGCGAGCCACTGGTGCACCACGCTGCAAAGCCTCTGCGACTGTGGCATCACTAGCCTGGACAACAACCCGGGACCATGCACCGGGGACGTGACCTGGGCCTTCGAGTGGTGCCTGGACCTTCCCGCCGGAGGCTCGGCGCTAATCAGCAAGGACAAGCACCTCGTCCCCGAACCGGCGACGGCGGGCCTGTTGGCGCTGGGCGGGCTGGCGGCGTTTCGCCGCAGGCGGCGGTAAGTCAAGCTCCCGGCGGTCCTACGTCATCGGCGGCAGCATGTCGCCGTGGGCCTCGATCAGGTCGTCGCACAGGGCGACGATCTCATCCAGCGTCAACTCGGCCATGGTGTGCGGGTCGAGCATCGCGGCCTGATAGAGCGCGTCCTTGCGGCGGCTGAGGGCGGCCTCGACGGTGAGAATCTGCGTGTTGATGTTCGTTCGGTTCAACGCCGCGCACGGCTCGGGCAGCGGCCCGACGTGCGTGGGCTGGACGCCGTTGCGGTCGACCATGCAGGCGACCTCGACACAGGCTTTCTCGGGGAGGTTATCGATCAGCCCGGCATTCATCACATTGCCGTGGATGCGGAACGGCCTGTCGGTGAGGATCGCCTCCATGATGTAGGACCCGTACTCGTGCCCGCGGGTGTGGGTGAGTTCGGGGTTGTCGACGATGTCCTTGGCTCGCTGCTTCCAGGCGGCCTCCTGGTTGCGCATCCGGCGGGGATACTCGTCCAGCGGGATGCCGTACAGGTCGATCAACTCGGGACAGCGGCGCTTGATCCAATAGGCCATATACTCGGCGTTGTGCTCGCTGCTCTCGGTGATGTAGTGACCGAGCAGGAGCATCATCCGCAGGCGGACCAGATCGCCGGCGGCCGACCAGGTGGGAATGTCGCGCTTCGACTCGACGTCCGGATGGGCCTCTTCGAGCTTCCGCCGATATGCCGCGACACCGCCGGCGGCCAGGACGTCGTCAACAATTCGCCCGGCGCGGCGCAGGACCTCGCCGTACAGCTCCGTCGCCCCGTCGGTCAACTCCAGCAGCCAGGCCATGTGGTTGATGCCGGCGACCTTCCAGTGCAGCTCGGACACGTCGTCCAGCATGCCCAGTTGACTGAGCAGGCCCCGGGCGTTGCCCTGGACGGAGTGGCACAGGCCCACGCAGCGGACGTCCGTCGCACGGCTCATGCCCATGATGAGGGTAGCCTGGGGGTTGGTGTAGTTGAGCATCCACGCGTGGGGGCAGACGTCCTCGATTTCGCGGGCGAAGTCCCACATCACCGGCAGTGTCCGCAGCGTGCGGAAGATCCCGCCGATACCCAGTGTGTCGGCGATCGTCTGCCGCAGGCCGTACCGCTTGGGGACCTCGAAGTCGATCATCGTGCTGTCGTAGCCACCCACCTGGATGGCGTTGACAACAAAATCAGCCTCCCGCAGGGCCTTGCGGCGCTGCTCGACGCCGCAGTGGGCGCTGATCGTCGCGCGCCCGTCGTTGATGTTGGCGTTGAGCACCTCCATCATCCGCTGCGACTCGCCGAGGCGCCGGGGGTCGATATCGTACAGGGCGATGTGCGCATCCTGCAGGGCGGGTGTGAGCATGCTGTCGCCGAGAATGCTCTTGGCGAAAATCGTGCTGCCGGCACCTAGAAAGCAGATCTTGGGCATGGGGTTTCCTGTGCTGTCGGGTCTTCGTGGGACGACCGCCGAAACGGTGGGGGAGGATACCGCGCACCGCCACGGCTGCACAACCCCGCGGAGTCAAGTGTCAAGCGCAGTTAGGAATGTCCGGTAGTTGCGGCAGGTAGAATTGTCCGGTTGGTCTTGCTCTTGTAGGATTGCCTCCAGGGGTGGTCTGGTGATG
>CAZHRW010000030.1:0-14534 GCA_964535025.1 uncultured Planctomycetales bacterium | reverse complement strand
TGGGCCGTCAAGTCGGCGTTCATCCGCTGCATCAAGTTCGGCTCATCGTAGAACGCATACATGTGCGGCTCGATGCCGAACAGCGTGCGGGGGTACCAGAAGTAGCCTTCCAGCGTCAGCCAGAACACCACTTCGCCGGCGTCCACTTTCTCGGCCCAGCGATTGAGGACCTCGGCGTCGAAGGCGGGCCGCGGGTAGAGGTAGCCTTCGCTCACCAGCCGGGCGTAGTCGTCGGGCGAGGTGATGATCGGCGCCCCGTGGCTGGGCGCCCGCGGACACGACGCGGCTCGCGGGCGAACCCAGAGCTGATGGATCACGTCCAGGCAGAAATGAGCCTGGATCGCCTCGACGCCCTCCAGGTCGGACGGGAGCCCTTCGCCCCGCCAGCGGTCGAGGGTCTTGTTCCACCACGGGGCCCACTCGATGATCGGCAGGCGATCGGCGGGGTCGCCGCGGAGGGCACGGCGGAAACGTTCGACGTTGGTCATGCGAGCCTCGCGGGACAAGGTCGTGTCAGGTCGTTGAACTTTCGGGCCAATGTAGTCAAAATGGCGCTTGTTGCAACGCGTGCCGTCGCTCGGCACAGAACGAAGCCAGGAAAAGGAAGGACCATCACATGTACCTTACCGGGTTCGCCGACGAAGCCGCCGCCGACATTCAAGGCCAGATCCGCGCCACCAAGGCCCTGGGCTGGTCGAACATCGAGGCCCGCAAGGCCGGGCCCAACGGGGAGAACCTCCACGACGTCACCGACGCGCAGTTCGACGCAATCTGCGCCGCCCTGGACGAGGCGGGCGTGAAGATCAACTGCTTCGGTTCGGCCGTCGCCAACTGGGGCAAGCAGATCACCGAGCCGTTCGACTCCTCGCTGGACGAAGCACGCCGTGCGATCCCCCGGATGAAGCGGCTGGGCACGAAGCTTATCCGCGTCATGAGCTTCGCGGTGCTCGCCGACCGCCCCGCCGACGACCAGATGGAGGAAGAACGCTTCCGCCGCCTGCGCGAGCTGCAGAGCATGTTCGCCGACGAGGGCCTGACGATGGTCCACGAAAACTGCATGAACTACGGCGGCATGGGCTGGACTTACACGCTGAAGCTCGTCGACAACGTCCCGGGCCTCAAGCTGGTCTTCGACACCGGCAACCCCGTCGGCAGCGACGACCGCACCAGGCCCGCTCCACACCCCAAGCAGTCGGCGTGGGAGTTCTACAGCCACGTCAAGGACCACGTCGTCTATGTCCACATCAAGGATGGCGTGTTCGATCCCGACACCGGCAAGGTCAAATTCACCTTCCCCGGCGAAGGCGACGGCGACGTCCGACGCATCGTCACCGACCTGCTCGACAACGGCTACGACGGCGGCTTTTCCATGGAGCCCCACATGCAGGTGGTCTTCCACGACGAGTCCGTCCAGGCGTCCGAACAGGCCAGGCACGACAACTACGTCGAGTACGGCCGCCGCTTCATGAAACTCATCGAAGACGCCGGCCACGGCGACAAGCTCGGCCGATAGGCCCATGGCGATCCTGTTCGACCCCAACCAGGCCAAGGGGCCCCGCGAGGCCGCGGACGTGACCGGCGGCGAGAGCGGGCGGGACGTGACCAGCGAATTCGTCGGGGCCCGTTCAGAGCAACCGCTGACGGTTTCGGCGCTGGTGGCCGACGTGCGGCAGGTCGTGGCCGACGGGATGCCCCGGCGGGTGGCGGTGGTCGGTGAAGTCAGTAATCTCAGCCGTCCGGCCAGCGGGCACGTGTACTTCTCGCTGAAGGACCCCGATGCCCAGATTCCCGCCGCGATGTTCCGCCAGGCGGCGGCGACGGTGAAGTTCGACCTGGCCGACGGGATGGAGGTCGTCGCCGAGGGGCGGGTGGACGTCTACGAGCGACAGGGCAAGCTGCAATTGTATGTCGACCGCCTGACGCCCCGCGGGGCCGGGGCGCTGGAGTTGGCCTTCCGCCAACTGGCGGGGCGGCTGGAGGCCGAGGGGCTGTTCGACCCCGCCCGCCAGCGGGCGATTCCGCCCTACCCCCACGTCCTCGCCGTGGTCACCAGCCCGACCGGGGCCGCGATCCGCGACATCCGCCGGACGCTGGCCAAACGCTGGCCGGCGGCAACGGTCTACCTCGTCGGCGTGCCGGTCCAGGGCGACGCCGCGACCGGGCAGATCGCACGGGCGATCCGGGCGGCGTCGGCCAACGCCGAGCGGCTGGGGATCGACACGCTCATCGTCGGCCGCGGCGGGGGCAGCCTGGAGGACCTGTGGTGCTTCAACGAGGAGGCCGTCGCCCGGGCGATCGCCGACTGCGCCATCCCGGTCATCAGCGGCGTCGGCCACGAAATCGATACCACCATCGCCGACATGGTCGCCGACCTCCGCGCCGCCACCCCCACCGCCGCGGCGGTCCTGGCGACGCCCGACGGCGTCGCCCTGCGGCGGGCCCTGGGCGAGCAGCGTCGCCGCCTCGACCGGACGGTTCGCGGCCTGGCCGAGCAGGGGCGGACCGCCCTGCGGCTGGTGCAGCGCAGCGAGTTCTTCCGCAACCCGCTCCACCACGTGGAGGCGCTCAGCCAGCGGGTCGACGACGCCGGCGGCGCCATGCGGGCCGCCCTGCTGGGCCGCGCCGCCGAGGCCGCCCATAGGCTGGCCGCGTTCACCGGCGCCCTGCGGTGGAACCTCGGCGGCCTGGCCAAGCGCCGCAGCGACCGCCTGGGCCGCGCCGCCGCCCGGCTGGCCGGGGCGAACCCGCGCCACCGCGTCGGCCTGGCGCGACAGCGACTGACAACCGGCCGGCGGCAGCTCGAACTGCTCACCCGCGGCGCCCTGCGGGCGGGGGCCGTCGAGGTGAAACGCTACGAGCGGACGCTGGAGGCCCTCAGTTACCGCAATGTCCTGCGCCGCGGTTTCTCGGTGACCCGCGACGCCAGGGGCAACATCCTCCGCGACGCCGCCGACGTGCACGGCGGCCAGAGAATCCGCACCGAACTGGCCAACGGCGAGATCCGCTCCGTGGTGGAAGGATCGCCGCCGTCCAGACGACCCAAGGGTCCACCGGCCGACCAGCCAACGCTGTTCGGCGATGAATAAACCGGAGACGCACCCATGGCAAAGCAGAAGTTGACATTTGAAGAGGCGCTGGAAAACCTCGAGCAGATCGTCGCGTCCATCGAATCGGGCGAGATCGGGCTGGAGGAATCGATCGCCAAGTACGCCGAGGGCATCAAGCTGATCAAGCACTGCCGTCGCGTGCTGGACGCGGCCGAGAAGAAGATCCAACTGCTGACGGCCGAGGACGACCAGACCCTCGCCGCCGCCGGGGAACTGGAAGACATCGAGGAGTAACCCATGCAGGCACACTACGACGTCGCCGTCGTCGGCGGCGGCACCGCCGGGATCATCGCCGCCGTCCAGGCCGCCCGCGCCGGGGCCCAGACGCTGCTGGTGGAGAAGACCGGCCAGCTCGGCGGGACAATCACCAACGCCGAGATCGCCAACCCGGGGTTGTTCCACGCCTGGGGCCGCCAGATCATCGCCGGGATCGGCTGGGAGCTGGTCACCACCGCCGCGGCCGAGTCGGGCACGGCCCTGTACGACCCGCAAGACTGGACCGAGCACGCCTGGCGGCAGTGCGTCCGCCTCAACCCGACGATCTTCGCGGCGATCGCCGACGCGGCGGTCCTGGACGCGGGGGTCGATCTGCATCTGCATACGATGGCGGCGCGGGCCGCCGATGCCGGCGATGGGTGGAACCTCACGTTCTGCACGAAGACCGGCCTGGTCGACACGACCGCCGCGGCCGTGATCGACGCGACCGCCGACGCCAACGTCGTCGCCCTGGCCGGCGGACCGGTCGAGGCCACCCCGGCGCCGCAGACGGCCACGTTGAACCTGCACACGCACGGCGTGGACCTCGAAGGGGTCGACCTCGACGCCGTCGACGCCGCCTTCGCCGCCGAGGTGGACGCCGGGCGGATGGCGTGGACCGATGTGGGCTCCAGCGGAATCGGCGCGTCGGGCCTGCTGAAGCGCGGAGGCCGCAACACGATGCACCTGCCGGCGCCCGACGCCCACACCAGCGCCGGCCGGACCCGTGTCGAGGTCGCCGCCCGGGCGATCGCGCGGAAGCTCCAGCGGTTCTACCGCGCCCAGCCGGGGCTGGAGGATCTCCAGATCACCGCCGCCGTCGAGACCGGCATCCGCGAGACCGTCGGCATCCGCGGGCGGGCGACGGTGACTGCCGAGGACTACCTCAGTGGCCGTCTGTGGCCGGACGCGGTCTGCTACAGCTACTGGCCCATCGACCTGCACCTCGACGACCCCCACCGGTGGGTGGACGTACGACCGCTGGAGCCGCACACGTTCCCGACGATTCCCCGCGGCGCGCTGCTGCCGGCCGGGATGCGCAACCTTATCGTCCCCGGCCGCGCCGCCGCCGGCGACCGCGAGGCCCGCTCGGCCTTCCGGATCCAGGCGACCTGCATGGCCATGGGGCAGGCCGCCGGCGCGATGGCCGTCCTCGCCGCCCGCACGGGCGCCGAGGCGGCCGCCCTGCCACTGGACGACCTCCGCGACCTGCTGTCCGCCCACGGGGCCATCGTCCCCGGGGAGATTTGAGGTGCCGCTCCGCGAACACATCGCCGCGGCCATCGGTAGAATGAAGTAGGTGAATCATGGAATACCTGCTCAGCATCCTGGTCATGGCGATCATCCTGGCGGTGTGGGGCATCGCCTACACCCGTTGGGGCAAGGGCCGCGGCGGGTGCGGCAGTTGCTCGGCCCTGGGCGACGGCACCTGCTGCGCCGACCGCGACGCCGCCGATGAACCCGGGGATAAGCCCGACCAAACGACCGCGTCGTGACGGCGCGGGCTCCGTTGGGCGACGGTGGCTGCGATGCGGTTTAACTTCACCTGTCCACTCCACTTGCCGATAAAACTTTCGAGCGGCCCATAATGTCGATGGGAAGGGGTTTGGCCCGTCGGGGCTCGAATTGTACGGTTCTTGAGATCGAATTAGTCTTTGCGGCGGCCCCGCCCGACCCGCGGCGGCGGCCTGCAGGAGCGGGGACCAGACGATGTCCTCAACGGGTACAACGCAAAACCAGGATACGGCTGAACTTGTCAAGCTGGCGGCGGCCACGCGGCGCAAGGTGAGCCTGGCGGTGCCCACCGGGGACCGGTGGCGGATGTGCAGCGCCGAGATGCTCGACTGCGACATGGCGACCGGGACGGTCCTGCTGTCCTATCCCAAGCCGGTCTGGGGCGACGACGCGGCCCACCTGCCCGCCGGGTGCGACGTCGGCGTCCGCTTCCCGGCGCGGGAACGCCGGGTGATGTTCATGGCCCGGATGGTCGAGGTCCTCTACATCAACGTCAAGGGCAACCGCCTGCCGGTCGTCTCGCTCAAGATCGTCTCCGATATCCTGACGGTCAACCAGCGGGAGCACTATCGCGTGCGGATCCCCGACGACGCGCCCCTGACGGCCAATCTGTGGAAGCCCACCATGAAGGGCAAGCTCGACAAGGCCGAGGACCATCCCATCCACACCGGGCGGGTCACCGACCTGTCCGTCGGCGGCCTGGGCGTGACCGAATTGAGCGACGCCGACCGGATCGACTGGGGCGTCGGCGACCACATCGGCGTCCGCCTCGACCTGCCCCGTGCCGAGTCGCTCCTGCTGATCGCCGAGGTCCGACGCGTCTCACAACTGCCCCTGCAGCCGACCTGCTACGGGCTGGCCTTCATCTCCGCCGAAACCGTCCGCAAGACCTTCCACGCCCAGGAGCTGCTCGCCCAGATGGTCGCCCACTATCAGCGAATGCACCTGCAGAACCGCGTCGAAACCGCCTGACTCACCCGTTCAGCTTACCCCCAACAGCCTCGCATTCTCTCGCATCGCCTCGGGATGCTTCTGGCGGTCCAGGCCGATACAGACGGCGTCGCCGTCGCGCCAGTGGGCCTTGACGAAGGCGAGGGCCTCGGCGGGATCATTGCGGCCGGCGGCGAGAACCTTGTAGTGGATGACCGGACGGCCGAGCGTCGCGATCGTCGCCGCCATCGCGTCGCGGTCGTCGGGGTGGAATCGCTCGTCGGCCCCGTGCACGTGGTCGGCCTGGCGGACCCGATCGGTGGGGTTGTAGTAGGAACACATGTAGAAGTCGAGGTCCAGGTTCGCCTCGGCCCACTGGAACACCGCCGGGTTGTGACCCGCCACGCCGATCGGCAGGCCGGCTTGGGTGACCTCGTCGACAGCCGGGCCGATCGCCTCCAGGCGGTGCTGCGCCAGCAGGTAGTCCGTCGTCCCGCCGTGCACGAACACCCCGCTCGCCCCGGCCGCGATCGCCGCGCCGACCTGCGGGGGCTCGTTGCCCCGCTCCGGGCAGGTCTGGGCGATCCATCGGATCGAACCGCCCTCGTCCCAGTACTCCTCGAGCAGGCGCTGGATGTGGTTGTCGGCCCGGGCGATCAACGTCGTGATCCCCAGCGACTCGGCGTGGCGCAAGGCCTCCTTGATCCGCGCGACCGTGTAGTACCGGCGCATCCGCCGATCGTTCTCGACGCCCTGGTGCGAGAACCCGCTGAACGGATTGCCCCCGAGGATCAGACGACTGGCCTCAAGCGAACCCAACGCCACGACATCCATGACAGCTCCTTTCGGTCGGTGCTCCCATCAGGGTAGGGCGCGGCGGCACCCGGCACAAGAGGCCCCGGCCAAGCCGCAATGCCGCCTCACGCTTCGGTGAGGGCGGCGCCTTCGGTTCGAATCCCCAGCCAGGTCTCCATCAGGGCGAGAAAGGCCTCGGGCGAGGCCGCGCGGAAATCGGCGGCGGTGGGCCCGGGACCGATCTTGACGGACACGAGGCGGTCGTCGACGACGAGGAACATGCTCTCGTCGGTCCGGTCGTCGCCGACGGCGAGGATCAGGTCGTAGGCGATTTCGCCGACCAGCAGCTCCAGCGCGGCGCCCTTGGTGGTCTGCTGCGAGGAGACCTCGACGATCTTGTGCCCGTGCGTGACACGGACCGGCAGGTTCGCGGCGACCTCGTCGAGGTGGCCGATCAGCTCGGTGGCCTTCCACAGCCCGAACTCCGGGTCGGCCCGGCGATAGTGCCACACCAGGGCCGACTGTTTGACCTCGACCTGGCAGCCCGGGGTGGAGTCGGCGTACATCTCGAGGATCGGCAGGATATCGGCCATCCAGCGGTTCGACGCCGTCGGCACCGTCAGTTCCCACGGGCGGCCGGGCCGTCGGATGGCATGGCCGTGCTCGGCCACCAGGGTGATGCCGTAGCCGCCGAGGTGTTCGTCGAGAAATTCGCGATCCCGCCCGCTGAGGATGACCGTGTCGATGTCGCGGCGGTCCTGCAGCGCCGCCAGGAGCGTTCGGATCCGCCCGGTGGGCACGGCGTCGGCGGGCTTGGCCACGAAGGTGCGCAGCGTGCCGTCGTAATCGAGGAAGAAGGCCTTGCGTTTGCGGGTGTCGCCGATGGCCCGGGAGACCCACGGGGGGATCGGCCGCGTCTCTTCGCGCCCCCCCGCGGCGCCGGTGGATTCGAGCTCCCCGAGGAAGTGGCGGGCCCAGTAGACCGCGTCGTGCTCGATCACCCGCCGCCGCATCGGCTCGGTGAGGGCCTTCTTGGTGCCGGCATCGAGCATCAGCGCCTTGCGGACGGCGTCCGCCATGCCGCTGACGTCGTAGGGGTTCACGAGGATCGCGTTGAACAGCTCCTGGGCGGCCCCGGCGAACTCGCTGAGGATCAGCATGCCCCGCCCCTCGCGCTGGCAGGCGACGTATTCCTTGGCAACGAGATTCATCCCGTCCATCACCGGCGTCACCATGGCCACGTCGGCGAGGGCATACAGGGCCGTCAGCTCCTCGAACCGCACGCCGTGATGGATGAAGTGGACGGGCATGTTCTCGATCGTGGCGAACCGGCCGTTGATGCGGCTGACTTCGAGGTTGACCTCGTCCTGGAGGTCCTGGTAGGCCTGCACCTCCTCGCGCGAGGGGATGGCGACGATGATGAAGACGGTGTCCTCCCGTCGCGGGGGGTCCTCCGCCAGCAGCTTCTCGATGGCCAGGAGCTTCTGGGGGATGCCCTTGGTATAGTCGAGGCGCTCGACGGACAGGACGACCCGTTTGCCGTCGTAATGCTTTTGGAGCTCGGCGATCTGATCGCGGACGACCGGGTTGTCCAGGGCCTCGACGAACGCCCGCGCATTGATGCCGATCGGGTGGGTGCCGATGTAGGTCGTGTGCGTCTCGCGGAAGATCCGGTCGGGCTGGCTGTGCAGGCCCAGCAGCCGCAGAACCGCACTGCGGAAGTGCCGCAGGTAGCCGAACGTGTGGAAACCGATCAGGTCGGCCCCCAGCAGCCCCTCGATCAAGGCATCCCGACGCGGGTGGCAGCGGAATACTTCGTACGACGGGAACGGCGTGTGCAGGAAGAACCCGATCCGGTAGTTCCGCCGGCGGCGGCGCAGCAGGTCCGGCACGAGCATCAGGTGGTAGTCGTGCACCCAGACCAGATCGTCGTCGCCGGCGACTTCGTCGACCACGTCGGCGAAGCGGCGATTGACCGTCTCGTAGGCATCGTACCAGTCGTCCTCGAACTCGGCGTAGTTGACCATGTAGTGCAGCAGCGGCCACAGCGACGAGTTCGACAGCCCCCCATAGTACCCGGAAGCCTCCTCGTCACTCAGGAAAACCGGCACGTAGCCGAACCGGTCGGCCAGCAGTTGCCGATAGTGGTCCTGCCGGTCGGGGGCGACCTGGGCCCCGGGCCAGCCGATCCACACCAGCTCGAACTCGTCGGTCACCCCGTCCAGCGCGGAAACCAACCCCCCCGACGACTTGGTGATCGTCTCGCCGATCTTCACCGGCAAGCGGTTGGATACGTTGATAATGCGTTTCATAATCCTTCCCGTCCGTTATCTCATTCTATACGATCGACCCTGTCTATGCACGGGTTATGATTGTGGGGCACGCGGTCGGCCCCGGGGCGACCCGGGCGCCGGCGCAGCCGCATCCATCCGCAAAGGAGCCGCCGTTGGCAACGACACTGAGCATCGAACCGGGCGAAGCGCACTTTCTCATCGACGGCCGACCGGCGTTCCTGCTGGGCGCCAGCTACTACGGCGGCCTGGGGGCGCCGGAGGCATTCGTCGAGCAGGACCTGGCCGAGTTGACGCGGCGGGGGTTCAACTGGATCCGCCTCTGGTGTACGTGGGGGCCGTTCGGCAAGGATGTCAGCGCCGTCACGGCCGCCGGGGCGGCCCGGGAGCCTGGGCTGTCGCGTCTGGGGGCGATCTGCGAGCGGGCTGACCGGATGGGAATGATCGTCGACGTGACCTTCGCCCGCGGGCACGGCATCATCAACTCGTCTCCTGCCGACTGGGTGCACCGGGACATGCCCCTGGTCGACCAGGCTGGGCATCTCCGTGCGATCCGCACCGTCGCCGAGGCGCTCAAGCCGTACCGCAACGCATACATCGACCTGGCCAACGAACGGAACCTTCGCGGCCCAGAACATGTGAGCTTCGGGGAACTGGCCGAGCTGGCCGCCATCGTCCGCGGCATCGACCCCGAACGACTCATCACGGCCTCGGCGGCCGGGGACATCCCGCTCGAGGAGGTCGGCGCCTACCTCACGACCGCCGACATCGATTTCCTGACCCCCCACCGCCCCCGCCACGCCGCTACGGCGGCCGACACGCCCGCCCGGACGCGCGCCTACCTCGATGCCTCCGCGGAGGTCCTCGGCCACCCGGTCCCCATTCACTACCAGGAGCCCTTCCGTCGCGGCCCGCACGGGTGGCTTCCGACCGCCGAGGGGTTCCTGACCGACCTGCGCGGGGCCGTCGGGGCCGGCGCCGCCGGCTGGTGCCTCCACACCGGCCACACCGCCGGCCCCGACGGCCGTCCGCGCAAGGCCTTCGACCTGGGCCCGGACGAAGGAGGCCTCGTCGATCAACTCGACGACGTGGAGCGTGCCGTCCTCGAACAGGCCGCGGCGGTCTGCCGGGAGGCTTCGTCATGAAACCACCGTTGAGACGCTGGAGCCGTCGCGGCGTGCCGCTCCTGTCGATCATGAGCCATCACCGGCGCGGGTACCACCAGCCGCCCGCCCGCCACCAGGAGCACGAGGTGATCGTCGCGACCGGGGGCGAGGGGACCTACCGGCTGGGTGAGACGACGACCCGCGTGGCCGCCGGGGAGATCCTCATCATGCCGGCCGGGACGATTCACGAGATCCGGGTGACCGACCACCTGCGCCTCGCGGCGATCCACCTGCACCCGGCGGCCTTCGAGGCCGTCACGGTCCGCCGGGGGCCGCAGGCACAGTTGCTGGCGGGACTGAAGCGATGGGACCGGCCGCTGCCGTGGCGGAAGGTCGTCGCGCCCGACACCCACGCCACGCTTCAACGGCTCGCCGAGGAAGCGGTCGTCGAGCAGCATCGCCGCCGCCCCGCCCAGCGGACGCTGCTGGGGGCCCTGGCCTCCCAGGCGGCGGTGCACCTGGTGCGCCTGATGCTCGCCGAAGCGGGCCCCGAGGCCGCGGACCCGTCGGTGCGGGCCATCCTGACGGTGCGCGGCTGGATCGACCGGCACTTCGCCGAGGACTGCGGCGTGGTCTCCCTGGCGAAACGCGCGCACCTGGCGCCGACGTACTTCGCCGCCCGCTTCCGCGAGGTGGTCGGCGTCCCCCCGATGACCTACGTCCGCCGGCGGCGGATGGAGCAGGCCCGCCTGCTGCTGGCGCGCACGGGCCAGCCGGTCAAGGCCGTCGCCTGGTCCGTCGGCTACACGGACGTCAGCCACTTCATCCGCGCGTTCAAACAAGCCACCGGCCTGACCCCCCACGCCTACCGCCCGCCCGCGCCGCCGACCCGCCCCGCACCTTAAGGGGCGCATAGCCTTCCGTAAGGACCGACGATTGCCCGTTTGGCCCCTATGCCTTATACTGCATAGAGCGTCGGCGCGGCCGCGGCGGCCGCGTGCGACCCTACGATGCGCCAATGAAAGGTCCAACCCATGGACAGCCAACTCGCACTGCTGGGCGGCATGCCGGTGAGGCGCGAGCCGTGGCCCGCCTGGCCCCAACACGGCCCGGCGGTGCGCAGCGCGATCGACCGAGTGGCCCGAAGCAACTGTTATCATCCCCAATTCGGCAACGAAACCGAAGCGTTCGAGCAGGCCTTCGCCGCCTTCCACGGCGGGGGTCATGCCGTGGCGGTCGCCAACGGCACGCTGGCCCTCCAGGCGGCGATGGCCGCGGCGGGGGTCGGCTGCGGCGACGAGGTCATCGTGCCGGCCTACACCTACGTCGCCTCGGCGTCCGCCGCCGTCGACCAGAACGCTGTCCCCGTCTTCGTCGACAGCGAGCCGGCCAGCCAGGGCCTCGACCCCGACGACGTCCGTCGGAAGATCACGCCCCGCACCAAGGCGATCGTCGCGGTCCACTGCAACGGCTATCCCTGCGACATGGACGGGGTGATGGCCGTCGCGGCCGAACATGACCTGGTGGTCATCGAAGACTGCTCCCACGCCCACGGCGCCCGCCACGACGGCCGGCGGGTGGGAACGATCGGCCACCTCGGGGCCTTCAGCCTGCAGAACAAGAAGAACCTCTCGGCGGGCACCGGCGGGATCGTGTTCACCCGCGACGGCGCAATGGCCGACCGCATGCGGGAAGCGCGCAACTTCACGTGGTGCTCCATCGGCCACAATTGGCAGATCAGCGAATTTCACTCGGCCATCGCCGCCGCCCAACTGCCGACGCTCGACGTGATGAACGACACGCGGCGGGCGAACGTCGCGACATTACTGGAGGCGCTCGGTACCGTCGAGGGCCTCACCCCGCTGCCGGGCCTGCCGGGGACGGAACCGGTGTACTACAATCTGATCCTGCAGTATGACGAGGCCGTCTGGGGCGTCTCGCGCGGGACGTTCGTCGAGGCCCTCAAAGCCGAGGGCATCCCGATCCACATGTTCTACGTCCCGCTGCAGCGCTGGCCGATCTTCGCCAACGCCGACATGTACGGGCGGGGCTGCCCCTTCGCCTGTCCCCGTCGCGACGCGCCGGCCGACTACGCTCATGTCGCCACGCCGGTCGCCGATGCCATCTGCGAGCGGATCAACCTCGAGATCAAGGTGCACCCCACCAGCGGCGAAACGGAGATGCGGCAGATCGCCGAAGCAATCCGCAAGCTCGTGGCCCACAAAGAAAACCTGGCGCGCTTCGAACAGCGCCCAACGGAGGGATGTGTCGCATGAATCGATTGCTGATGACCCTGTCCCTGCTGCTGCTGACGGCCACGGCCGGCGCGCAGACCGCCGTCGTGCCGCTCGACCTGTCGGGCGGGTTCAACATGGACGCCATCATGGGGCCGTCCGAATACCGCGTCTGCCTGACCGACGGGGGACATGACGCCATCGAGCTGTTCGGCGATCGCGCCGACGGGCACGGCAACTACGTCCTGAAGCAGCAGTACTTCATCGTCGCCAACGGCTACGACGACGGACTGCACTATTCGATCGACACCACCGCCGGCCACCCGGTCTACCTGGGCGGCTCGGACGGCATTCCCGCCGACGGGGTCGTCTCGGGCAACGATCGCACCTATCACATGGCCTCGCTGCGGGGCAACACCACGCTGGCGGGCAATTGGGTGGAGACGGCCGACCCGTCGGATTACAGCCTCCGGCCCAACGGCGTCCACGTGGGCGCCTACCACAACATCAACGACTGGCAGATCCCGTCGGTCACCGTCGAGCTGCCGGCCGCCCAGAAGGGGCCCTACCGGGATGTCAATTTCATCCTCGCCGCCCACAACGGCGCCCAGTACGCACGCGCCATGCGGATCGTCGCCCTGTACGGCCCCGACGGCGCCGACGCGACCGTCCTCTATGCCTTCGCCGACGCCGGCAGCGACGGGCCGCTGATGACGAGCTCGACGTGCCCGGGATTCAACGCGCTGTATGCCATGACCAAGTGGTACAACGGGTCGAACCTGGCGACCGGTCTGTTGCGGGACGGCCCGTCCTGGCTGTTCGAGTTCGACGCCCCCCTGCCGCTGGACGCGGCGAAGGACCTGTGGGGGTTCCGCTTCGAGGATACCGACCCCTCGCTGAACTGGGCCGCCCGGGGCCTGACCGTGTTCGCCGCGACGGCCACGCGCGACGCGCCCGACAACCTCGTCCCGGTCGCTGACGCCGGAGCTGATCAAACGGTCGTCGACAGCGATGACGACGGCTTCGCGGACGTCCGCCTCGACGCCGCCGCGTCGGTCGATCCCGACGGGGCGATCCTGTCTTACATCTGGCTCGAAGGCGCCTCGAAGATCGCCGTCGGCGCAGCGCCCCGCGTGCGGCTCGCCGTCGGCACCCACGAGCTGATGCTCCTGGTCGCCGACGGCGCCGGCGCCGTCGGCGTCGACACCGTCGTCATCGAGATCGCGCCCCTGCCGCCGGGCCTGCCGGTCGCCAATGCAGGGTCCGACCGCACCGTCTTCGACACGGACGACTCCGGCGATGAGACGGTCACCCTCGACGGGTCGGCCTCCAGCGATCCCGACGGGACGATCGTCAGCTGGGTCTGGTCCGAGGACGGCGCCACGATCGCCACCGGCGAAACCGCCGATGTCGCCCTGGCGGTGGGCACGCATAGCCTCGAGCTTACCGTCACCGACAACGACGACCGCACGGACACCGACACCGTCACGATCACCGTCGAACCCTACCGGGCGCCGGTGACGTACTACGTCGACGCCGCGACGGGCGACGACGCCGACGACGGGTCCGCCGCCGCGCCGTGGCGGACCGTCCAACACGCCGCGGACATCGCGTTGGTCGGCGATACGGTGATCGTTCGGCCCGGCCACTATGACGAACGCGTCACCGTCACGCATTCCGGCGCCGCCGGCAGCCTGGTGACCTTCCGCGCCGAACCGGTCCGCCAGGCGCGGGTCAAGGGCTTCGTCCTGGCCGCCGACTACGTCCGCGTCGAGGGCTTCGAGATCACCACCACCGCCGGGGGCGCCAACGGCATCGACGCCGGCGAGGCCCATCGCGGGACCGCGCGGAACGGCTGCGAGATGATCGACAACTACATCCACGACGTCGACGGCCGTTGTATCCTCACCGGCGAAAACGCCCTGGCCCGCGGCAACCTGATGCGCAACGTCGGCAACGGCTTCCTCGTCAACAGCGGCACCCTCGTCGAAGACAATGAAATCGACGGCCTGATGGTCGTGGTGACCGACGTCGACGGCACCCCCGACGCACGCGACGCCAAGTACGCCTTCTTCGCCGGCAACGACATCACGTTCCGGGGCAACTACTTCCACGGCACGCCCATGGAGCACATGGCGACGATGGGCTGCTGCTTCTTCGGCACGTGGGATACCTGGCTGTACGGCCCCAGCCACCGGATCATCATCGAGAACAACGTCGGCTTCAACGCCACCCACGCCAGCGAGCCGTACGCCGGGGCGCTTAAGGAATCCTCGGACATCACCTACCGCAACAACCTGT
>CAZHRW010000029.1:0-4855 GCA_964535025.1 uncultured Planctomycetales bacterium | reverse complement strand
GAGCCGGCGATTGGAGAACACCATGCGGGCCGGCGCGCCGGGCGCCACGTCCGGCAGCACGGGGCGGAAGGCCCCGGCGACCGCCTCGACGGCCTCGCGGACGTCGCCGGCGAAGACCGGGTAGCCCTGCCGCAGTGTCCGGGTGGCCTCGTCGGCGACGAGCACCAACTGCATGCTCCGGTCGTCGTCCTCGACGCCGGCCGATAGCGGCGGCGTGCCCACCAGCCACGTCTCCTGCAGCCGCGGCAGACCCTCCAGGTCGATGCCCGAGGCGATGAACGGCGACGGGGACGGCAGCGGGACGACCTCCAGCCGCTCGCGGGTGACGGCCACCGTCGGGGCCGACGCCTCGCCGGGCAGCGGCAGCGTGCAGACCCCCGCCGGATCGTCCGGCTCCGTCGCCTCCAGCCGTCCCTGACGGTCGGCGGCGACCACGCCGTTGACGACCATCAGCAGGGTGTTCAACTCCCGCTCGTCGGGCGTGCGCATCAGGCGGTCGGCCGGCTTGGACACCAGGAACGGCACCGCGTCGGCGCCGGCGGGCCGAATGCCCGCATCGTGGTAGTACCGCTGCAACTGTTCGTCCAGCTCCTCGAACGGCTCGATCGAGAAGCCCAGCGTGTCCATCCGCTCGATGAGGTCTTCGCTCGGCCCGCCCTGCTCGGCCAGCGCCGCGAAACACCCCGCGGCGTGCGGCCCGCGGAGGAGCATCAGGCCGAACTGCTCGGCGCCGGCGCCCCTCACGCTTGCCACGAGGGGCTGTTCGCGGCCGTCGAGGTAAATGGCGAAACAGTGGAAGTTTTCAAAGCGGTTCCACAACTCCCGCGCGTCGAAGGCCTCCACGGCCTCAATGACCTCCCGCAGCAGGTTTTTCGCGATCATGCTTGACCTCCTTCTCCGCCGGCGGCGCACCAGTGCGGCCGGCGGCGAACGGCATTGTCAGGGCCACCGCCGCCGCGGTCAAGGTTGCATCGGGCCCGACGATTCAGGGCGTTTGCAGCCGCGGCGGATCGGCGGCCGGGAAGGCCAGGCAGCCGTCCAAGCGGCGGCCGCGGGCGAAGGCGCAGGCGGCGCAGTGCCGCGCGGGCGGGCGGGAAAACAAGCGTGGCGGCCTTGGGCGGGCCGCCACGCTTGCGGATCTATGGAAAACCATCTCATCCGGGCCCGCCCGTGCGAGCCCGGTGGAGGGATTAGTACATCCCTTCCATCCCCCCGCCGGCGGGGGCGGCGGGCTTCTCCTCGGGGATCTCCGAGACGATCGCGTCGGTCGTCAGCAGGAGCCCGGCGACGCTGGAGGCGTTCTGCAGGGCGGTGCGCTCGACCATGGTGGGGACGATGACCCCGTCGGCGACCATGTCGGTGAACTTGCCGGTCATGGCGTTGTAGCCGAAGTTGACGTCGTCGGTGTCCATGACCTTGGCCGCGACGATCGAGCCTTCCAGGCCGGAGTTCTCGGCGATCTGCTTGATCGGGGCCGACAGGGCGCGCCGGACGATGTCCACGCCGGTCTTCTCGTCGCCGGCGGCCTTGACCTTGCCGAGGACCTTCATCGCCCGCAGGACCGCCACGCCCCCGCCGGGGAGGATGCCTTCGGCGACGGCGGCACGGCAGGCGTGCAGGGCGTCCTCGACGCGGGCCTTTTTCTCCTTCATCTCGACCTCGGTGGCGGCCCCGACGTTGATCTGGGCGACGCCGCCGGCGAGCTTGGCCAGGCGCTCCTGGAGCTTCTCGCGGTCGTAGTCGCTGGTGGTCGCCTCGA
This sequence comes from uncultured Planctomycetales bacterium, assembly GCA_964535025.1. Classification (GTDB taxonomy): domain Bacteria; phylum Planctomycetota; class Phycisphaerae; order SM23-33; family FEN-1343; genus JAAYZK01. The sequence goes on along the minus strand of CAZHRW010000029.1, from coordinate 3,096 downwards.
TCTGCGTCTTGAGCTGCTCGATACGGCCTTTGATGTCGTCGGCGGACCCGGCGCCCTCGATGAGCGTGGTGGTGTCCTTGTCGACGCGGACCTTCCTGGCCTGGCCGAGGTCGCTGATCTGGATGTTCTCCAGGGTGATGCCCATGTCCTCCATGATGGCACGACCGCCGGTGAGGATGGCGACGTCCTGGAGCATTTCCTTGCGGCGATCGCCGAACCCGGGGGCCTTGACGGCCACGCACTGGAACGTGCCGCGAAGCTTGTTGACCACCAGCGTGGCCAGCGCCTCGCCGTCGACGTCCTCGGCGACGATCACCAGCGGACGGCCGGACTGGGCGATCTTCTCCAGCAGCGGGACGAGGTCCTTGATCGCGGAGATCTTCTTCTCGTGGACCAGGACGTAGGCGTTGTCCAGCTCGGCGGTCATGGTGTCCATCTTGTTGGCGAAGTGGGGGCTGATGTAGCCCTTGTCGAACTGCATGCCTTCGACCAGTTCGACCTCGGTGGCCAGCGACTTGCCCTCTTCGACAGTGATGACCCCGTCCTTGCCGACCTTGTCCATCGCCTGGGAGATCATCTTGCCGATCTCGGCGTCCTGGTTGGCGGCGCAGGTGCCGACCTGGGCGACCTCCTTGCTGGTGGAGATGGCCTTGGACATCCTGGCCAGCTCGCCGACGACGGCGTCGACGGCCTTGTCGATCCCGCGGCGCAGGGCCATGGCGTCGGCGCCGGCGACGACGTTGCGCAGGCCCTCCTCGAAGATGGCCTCGGCGTAGATCGTGGCGGTGGTGGTCCCGTCGCCGGCGACGTTGGACGTCTTGGAGGCGACTTCCTTGACCATCTGGGCGCCCATGTTCTCGCTGGCGTCCTCCAGCTCGATCTCCTTGGCGACGGTCACGCCGTCCTTGGTGACGGTCGGGGCCCCGAAGGATTTCTCCAGCACGACGACGCGTCCGGTCGGTCCGAGGGTGACCTTGACCGCGCGGGCCAACTGCTTGACGCCGCGGCGGATGGCCTCGCGGGCCTCGGTGTCGAATGCGATGTGTTTCTTAGCCATGATTGTCTGCTCCCATCTGCTGGCGCTAGCTGAGGATCGCCAGAATGTCGCTCTCGTCCATCAACATGAGTTCTTCGCCGTCGATCTTGATCTCGGTCCCGGCATAGCTGGCGAACAGGACCTTGTCGCCGACGCTCACGGTGAACCCGCCGCGGGACCCGTCGTCGAGCAGCTTGCCGTCGCCGACGGCGAGCACCTCGCCCTTCTGGGGCTTTTCGCGGGCGGTGTCGGGCAGGACGATCCCGCCCTTGGTGGTGGTTTCGGCTTCCATCCGCTTGATGAGCACCTTCTCCCCGAGGGGACGAACCTTGGCTTTCTTGGCCATGACGACTCCTTCTCCACTGTGTCCGGCCGCTCCGGGCGGCGGGGGCTCATCGCCCGTCCGACCGATCCGACCCGGTAGACCCGTTTCTCGTACCTGCTACTATCCCACAGGACCCGCCGCCGGCGGGCCCGACCACACGTCCGTCATTGCCGGGCGAACCGCTCGACCAGCCGCCGGAGCTGGATGAGCAGTTCCTCGCGCTCGAGCGGCTTGTGGACCACGCAAAAGGCCTCCAGCCGCAGGGCGCCCTCCATGAACCGTCGTGACGCCCGGCGCGCCACCAGCACCACCGGCAGGCCGCGATTGATCCGCCGGATCATCCGCAGCGTCTTGAGCAATTCCTGTTCGCCGCCGTCGCTGTCGACGACCACCGCGTCGGCCCGCCCGGCCTGGACCGCGGCCATCAGGTCGGCGATGTCCATCGCGTCGTACAAGTCCAACTGCGAGGGGCCCAGCAGCTTCTGGACCACCCCGCCGTGCCGCCGCGCTTCGCCGCTGACCACCAGCGTGAACGGCCGCTTGGCCGGTCTGTCTTCCACTCGCATCATCCGACGGCCCTCCCGGGGGCGCAGACGCTTCACACCGCCCACGAATGCAATGAAGGTGCCATGGCGCTGAAAGCTCCTTATTTTCCAGGACTTGTGAATTTCCGCCCCCGCCCGCCCGCCTGCCAAGGCCGGTCAAACGCCCCGGCGGCCTGCTCGTTTGGCAGGACGGCGGCATGGGGATCGGCAAATCCTTAAATTCCGCAATCCGATGCCCAAGATCCCTTGACGCGGGGGCGCCGGCGGCGTAAAGTGCTTTGCTCTTAGCGGTTGACGGGGCGAACCGGTCGTCCCGTATGGAATGTCTAAGGTCCTTTGTCCGTGACAATTGGGGCGCGGATGCCCGAATCTGCGTCACCCGGAGGTGCCCGTTGAGTAAGGAACTCGTTCATTCGCTGGTCGATGCCGGGATTCATTTCGGTCACCGGTCCAGCCGTTGGAACCCGAAGATGGCGCCGTACATCTTCGGCAAGCGCAGCTCGATCCACATCATCGACGTCCGCGAGACCCTCAAGGGGCTCATTCGCGCCAAGCACTTCGTCACCCAGATCGTCAGCCAGGGCAAGGATGTGCTGCTGGTGGGCACGAAGCGCCAGGCGCGGGGGATCATCGAGCAGGTCGCGACCGAACACAACATGCATTACGTCAACGACCGCTGGCTGGGCGGGACGCTGACGAACTTCCGGACGATCCGCAGCCGTCTGGCCCGCCTGGAAGAACTGGAAAAGATGCAGGAAGACGGCACGCTGGAGGCGGCCAGCAAGAAGCAGGGCGCCGCGTTCCGGCGCGAACTGCGGAAGATCCGCCGCAACCTCCAGGGCATCCGCAACATGGAACGCCTGCCGGGCGTGTTGGTCCTGGTCGACCAGCGGCGGGAGATCATCGCCATCCGCGAGGCCCAGAAGCTGCACATCCCGACGGTCTGCCTGCTGGACACCGACTCGGACCCGGACGTGGTCGACCTGCCGATCCCCGGCAACGACGACGCCATGCGGGCGATCGAGCTGGTCATCGGCGAGATCGGCAAGGCGATCGCCCTGGGTCTGGCCGGGCGGGCCCAGGCGGCCGAAGAGGCGGCGGCCGAATCGCGGGCCCGGCGGCGGAGCGCCCGTCCCGTGACGGCCTCGGCCGAAGGCGACGAGGCGCGGGAGATGACCGCGTCGGAAACG
>CAZHRW010000028.1:0-17582 GCA_964535025.1 uncultured Planctomycetales bacterium | reverse complement strand
CGGCAACTGCGGGGTCTGGGTGGGATGCAAGGCGCGCGCATCTATGTAGGGACAGTATATGCCCCAACCCCCCGATAACGACGTTTTCGGCGTTAAGGTGGGTACTCTGGGGAAGCTGGGGGTTTTGAGTTTTCGGAGAATTCGGATTATTCGGGTTTTATGCCGTTTAAACTGGGTAAACTGCCCGATTATTCGGGTTTTATGCCGTGCGAATCGGGGAAAATCGCGGGGCCTCAGCGGATATTCTGTCCCCCCTTTGAACACTCCGGCCCTCCGCGCCGCGGCCGGCCGACGCGGGCGCCCAGGCTGCCCAATCTATCCATCCTGCCTATCCTCTCGGGCGGCCCCCCCCGCGACGCTACAGCAGGGCCGTGGAGAAGTACCGCTCGGCCCGGTCGGGCAGGATGGTCACGACGTTGCTCAGCCCCCGCTCGACCAGCCGCCGTGCCGCCCAGACGTTCGCGCCGGAGGAAATGCCCACCAGCAGGCCCGACTCGGCGCCCAGGCGACGGGTGGTGGCGATGGCGTCATCGTCTGTAACTTCAATTACATCATCGACTAATGAAACGTCCAGGATGTCCGGCACGAACCCGTCGCCGATGCCCTGGATCTGGTGGAGCCCCGGCTCGTGGCCGAGCAGGGCCGAGACGTTCTTCGGCTCGACGGCGACGATCTTGACGTCCGGCTTGTGCTCCCTGAGGAACATCCCCACGCCCTGTAACGTCCCGCCGCTGCCGACGCCGGCGACGAAGGCATCCACCGCCCCGCCGGCCTGGCGCCACAGCTCGCGGGCGGTCGTCTCGTAGTGGCAGCGGGGGTTCTCGGGATTGGAAAACTGGTTGGGAATAAAGACGTTAGGATCCTCCGCCGCCATGGCCTCCGCGCGGCGGACCGCGCCGGGGATGCTCTCGGCGTCCGGCGTGAGCACCAGCTCGGCCCCCAGGGCACGGATGAGCTTCTTGCGCTCCTCGCTCATCCCCTCGGGCATGACGATCCGGACGCGGTAGCCCTTGAGCCGTCCCACTAAAGCCAGGCCGATGCCGGTGTTACCGCTGGTCGGCTCGACGATCACCGCCTCCGGCCCCAGCCGTCCATCCCGCTCGGCGGCCTCGAGCATGGCCAGGGCGACGCGGTCCTTGACGCTGCCGCCGGGGTTGAGAAACTCGGCCTTGGCGTAGATCGGCTCGCCCGCCAGGCGGATCAGCGGCGTATTGCCGATGAGCTCCAGGATGTTGTCGGTCAGCATGGGCGGCTCCACAAGATGTAGGGGCACCATCATGTTACGCATCGTCGCCGCCGCCTGTATACCCGATCGACGGACCTTCGTCGAGTGATTTCGCGCCCCGGCGCGAAACGCACTTGCCCCTTAGCCGCCCATCAACGATAATGTGTTGTTCCACAAGAGTCTGCGGAACCGAAGGGAATCGCCCATGAGCAGCATCCGACAGCAGATCGCCGTGATGGCCCCCATGCGGGACGGCGTCCGCCTGGCCTGCGACATCCGCCTGCCCGACGGCGACGGGCCGTTCCCCGCGGTCCTGCGGCGGACGCCCTACAACAAGGCGATCCCCGTTACCGACCCCCTGCTGCGGGCGCTGCTGGCCGCCGGCTTCGCCTACGTCGTGCAGGATGCCCGCGGGACCCACGAGGCGGAAGGGACGTATACCCCTTGGCGACAGGAGATTAACGACGGTCATGACACGGTCGGCTGGGTGGCGTCCCAGCCGTGGTGCGACGGGCGGGTGGTCATGACGGGGGCGAGCTACAACGGCTGGACGCAGTTGGCGGCCCTCAGCACCGCTCCGCCGGCCTTGAAGGCCGTCGCGCCGGCGATGATCGGGTCGGATGCGTACCTCGATATGATCTACCCCGGCGGGGCGCCGTCGACGGGGCTGCTGTGGTGGTGCATCAACAACGACGGGCCGAGCCAGCGCAGCGAGTTGTCCGACAACTGGTTAGAGGTTTTTCGCACGCTGCCGATCCGCCGGATGGACCAGGCCGTCGGCTGCCCGTCGCCGATCATGCAGACGTGGCTGGACCACCCGGTCCGCGATGGGTTCTGGACCGGCGTGGACCTCACCGCCGGCGGGGCGCAGACGGCGGGGGCACTGCTGATCGGCGGGTGGTTCGACCCGTTCGTCGGCGGTATCCTCCGGGCTTACAAGCGTTTGGCCGCCCACCGCCGCACGACGCCCGGCAGGCCGGTCCGCCTGCTGGTCGGTCCCTGGCCCCACAGCACCGACGCGCCGACGGCCCTGGGCGACATGGACTTCGGCCCGCGGGCGAGGGTGGACCTAACCGCTGAGCAGATTGCCTTTTACCGCACATGCCTCGACGGGGGCGCCTTCTCGGCCTCGCCGGTGAGGGTGTTCATGATGGGCGCCAACGAGTGGCGGGACGAAACCGACTGGCCGCCGGCGCGGATGGTGCCGACGCCGTGGTACCTCTCCTGCCGTCACGCCGCCAACAGCCTGCACGGCGACGGGGCGCTCACGCCCGAACCGGTCGACGGAAGGCCCACGGACCATTACACTTATGATCCTCTCGCCCCCGTGCCCACGCTGGGGGGCGCCACGCTGCTGCCCGACGATCCCCCCGGTCCCTACGACCGCCGTCCGGTCGAACGGCGGGATGATGTCCTGTGCTACACGTCGGCGCCGCTGGAGGCGCCGCTGGAGATCGCCGGCGAGGTGGCTCTCGAGCTGTATGTGTCGAGTTCCACAATAGATACGGACTTCATCGGACACCTGTGCGACGTCGAGCCCAACGCCCGGTCGCTGGTCCTGTGCGATGGGCTCCTGCGGGCGCGGTACCGCGACGGCTTCGACAAGGCCGTCCCCCTGGCGGCCGGCGAGGTGGCCCGCCTCGTGATTCCCATCGGCGTCACGGCCCACCGGTTCGGCCCCGGCCACCGCATCCGCCTGGAGGTCGCCAGCAGCTCCTTCCCCAAGTACGCCCGTAACCTCAATACGGCCAGCGAGATAGCCGACCAGTGCGAGCCGGTCGTCGCCGAGCAGACCGTCCATCACAGCACCGCCTGTCCGTCGCGCCTCCTCCTGCCGGTGGTGTGAACGCAAAGCCATCCGGCTTTCTTCACTTGCCTTAGGCCCCTTTTCGTCTACGATTGGCCGGAAAACAACGAGATTCGACACCGCACAGGAGCCCTCCATGAGGATCGGCGTGCCCACCGAGATCAAGTCGCACGAATACCGCGTCGGGATGACCCCGTCGGACGTACGTGCATATGTAAAGCAAGGACATACGGTTACAATCCAGGCCGGCGCCGGCGCCGCCGCCGGGTACACCGACGAGGCCTACCGCGACGCCGGGGCGGCGATCGAGACCGACCGCGAGCGGCTGCTGACGAGCTCGGAGATGATCGTCAAGGTCAAGGAACCGCAGGCCGAGGAGTTCGCCCTCCTGCGGGAAGGCCAGATCCTCTTTGCTTACCTTCACTTAGCGGCCGATCGGACCGTGACCGACCAGTTGCTCGCCCGCAGGATCGCCGCCGTCGGCTACGAGACGATCGAGACCGACGACGGCCGTCTGCCCTGCCTGACGCCCATGAGCGAGATCGCCGGCCGCCTGGCCGTCCACGAGGGCGCCAAGTACCTCGAAAAGCCCTTCGGCGGCCGCGGCATCCTCCTGGGCGGCGCGCCGGGCATCCCGCGGGGGAACGTGGCCATCCTCGGCGCCGGTATCGTCGGCACCAACGCCTGCAAGGTCGCCATGGGGATGGGGGCGGCCGTGACGGTGGTGGATGTCGACCCCGACCGGCTGGCCTACCTCGACGACCTGTTCGCCATGCGGATCACGACGCTGTATTCCACGGAGGCGAACATCGAGCAAGTGGTTGCCAACAGTGATGTTATCATCGGAGCCGTCCTGCGTCACGGCGGCAGGGCGCCAAGGCTGATCCGCCGCGAGCACCTGCGGCGGATGCGGCCGGGGGCGGTGCTGGTGGATGTCGCGGTCGACCAGGGCGGCTGCTTCGAGACCACCCGGCCGACCACGCACGACGATCCGGTCTACGTCGTCGACGGCATCGTCCACTACGCCGTCTCGAACATGCCGGGGGCCGTCGCGCGGTCGTCGACGCAGGCGCTGACGAGCACGACGCTGCCCTACGGGCTGCTCCTCGCCGAGGGGGGCCTGGGCGGCGCCTGCCGGCGGTCGCCCGCAATAGCACGTGGCGTAAACACTTACGACGGCCACTGCACCTGCGCCCCCGTCGCCGAGGCCTTCGACCTGCCGCTGACGCCCCTGGCTGATCTGCTGAAGGACTGACGGTCCGCCGGGGCCCTCCGCCGGTCGGGCTGGGGTGGTTCTGCCGGTTAGCGGCCGCGCCGGCGGTCCTTTCGGCCGTCGGGCGACGGCGTTATCTCGGCGGTCGAACCACTTCCGCCCAACAATGCATTGGAGGGCGGACCTGCGATGCGATCATCGATCCTGAGGCGCCTGGCCTTGTGTGTCATCCTGGGGGCGCTGACGGGCGGCAGTTGCTTTATGTTGTTTCTTCACCAAGACTTACTCGCACTGCTGGGGGTCGGCGTCCTGGTGACGTTGGGGATCACGATGAACTACTATTACTCGACGAAACCCATTTCGACCGCCGTGGGCATGCTCGCGCCGCAGTTCGAGGCATCGGGCTTCGAGCCCCTGCCCGAGGCCCAGCGGCGGTGTGCCGCGGCACTGCTGGCGCGGACGCGAACCTTCCGCGACAGCCCCGTGGAGATCCTCCAGGCCCTGGGCGCCCGTTACCGTGACGCGGGAATCGTCTGGCTGCAGTACATCACGCAACGCCATATGCAGCCAGGGTTTGCGTGGTTGATCGGCTTTGGAGACCCCTTCGTGGCCCACGGACGGCTGGTCCCGTCGCTCCGCACGGAGGCCCTCGGCATCACCGAGATGTTCAACCCCGACACCGAGGTGCTCACCGAGCTGCTCGGGCGGATGCCGCTGTCGGCCCAGCGGGCGTTTGAAGCTAACCCCTGCTTCCTGTACGAGTTCCAGGACCGGATCCTCATGGCCGACTTCTACGCCTCCGGGACGACCTTCGCGGCGGCCCGCCGGACCTACTTCGGCCACGGGGTCCTCTCGATGCTGCACCTGGCCGAAACGCTCGCCACCACGCCGGGGCTGTTCCTCGCGCCCCCGCGGGCACGGCGGGCCATCGCGACCCTCACGCCCCGCTGATACGGGGCATGCGGATGGGTTCGGCCTGCAGGGTCGCCTGCAGGAACTCGTGTAACATTGTAGACTTAAGCGAAGCCGCCTCGGGGGCGTGCCAGAGATTGTGAACCTCCAGCGGGTCGTCGCGCAGGTCGAACAGCTCCCCGTCATCACCGTCGCGGTAGACGGTGATCTTGTAGCGCTCGGTCACGAACGACCGCATGTGGAAACAGGCCGTGCCGTGATGGTTCTCCGTGATCGACCACCGCCGCGGCGACGGGCCGCCCTGCCAGCAGTCGAGCTGGTTGACGCCGGTCATGTGGAGTGGAATCTCGCAACCTGCTGCGGCGAGGAAGGTTGGAGCGAGGTCCACGAGGTTCTGCAGCCCCGCCGACACCCGTCCGGCCGCCCGGCGGTCGGGGCAGCGGACGATCAGGGGGATGCGCAGCAGGTCCTCGTAATGATGGATCGCCTTGGCGATCAGCCCGTGCTGGCCGAGGAAGTGGCCGTGATCGGTCGTGAAGACGACCAGCGTGTTGTCGGCCTGGCCGGTCCGATCGAGCGCATCGAGGATCCGGCCGATCTGGCGGTCCATGAAACTGACCATTCCGTAGTAGGTCGCCATGGCCCGCCGCAGCCAGTCCTCATCATGTAAGTGACTGTGGCCGCCGTGGATAGCCTCGCCCTGCCGGACCGACTCCCACCAGGCCGCGTCGTCGCGCTGCGTTTTGGCGAAGTGCGGCGCGTTGGCGTCGTGTTCGCCCTCGGCGAGGCGGCCGGGTCGCATCTCGGCCGGGTCGTACATCGACGCCCACGGCTCGGGCACGACGTACGGCGGGTGCGGGTCGTGGAAGCTCGACCAGATGAAAAAGGGACGGTTTTCGGCGACAGCCTGCTCGATCCGCGCGACGGTCCGCTCGCCGGTCCAGGTCGAGTAGTGGAAGCGCTCGGGGATCGCCCAGGTCATATTGGCTCTAAGTCGTTGTCTTTTCTCGGGATTCGGCGGCCAGTCCTCGAAATAGTCCCGCCAGTCGCCAAAGCCCTGCTCCTCCATCCAGATCGCGTAGTGCTGGCCGACGTGCGACTCGCAGCCGTGCATCCGGGCGGTCTCGACGTGCTCGAAGCCGTACCAGGGGCCGTGGAACTCCCGCCAGAAGTCCAGGTCCCGCAGGATCGGCTGGCACTCGATCGATTCGTAGCCCTCGCGGCTGGCCAGTGGTTGGAAGTGGGCCTTGCCGACGAGCGAAGTCGCGTAGCCAACGGCACTTAGCATGTCGCCGACCACCGGCACGTCCTCGAGGAGTTTCGTGCCCAGCGACCACGCCCCGTGCTCGGAGGGCATCATCCCGGTGAGGATCGTCGCCCGCGTCGGCGTGCAGGTGGGGTTGGGGCAGTAGGCCCGCTCGAAGCGGGTCCCCTCGCCGCAGAGCCGGTCGAGGGCGGGCGTGCGGATGCGGTCGTTGACGACGCCGAGGGTCGAGTAGTGCTGCTGGTCGGAGGTGATCAGCAGGAGGTTGGGACGGCCGGCGCTCATCGTGATTCTCCCTTACCCCCGGCGGGAGCGGGGGTTACTCATGCCTTGGCGATCCGCCTGAGCCGCTCGGCCTCCTGCGGCGCCAGCGGCCGCACGCGGTCGCCGCCGCGGACGATGATCTCGCAGGCCAGCTCGAAGAAGCTCGCCTTCTGGATGACGTCGTCGTAACTGGTGCCCGCGACGACCTGCCCGTGGTTGGCCATCATGACCAGGTCGTGCGAGGCCATCGCGTCGATGACCGCCTCGGCCAGTTCCGGTGAGCCGGGCGGCAAATAGGGGACGTGTCCGATGGGGCCGATGTACACGGGGATCTCGGGCAGCACATCGTAGGTCACCTCGTCGGCGCCGCCGCACGCCAGCGTCGTGGCGAAGGGCGTCTGGAAGTGCAGCACAACGGCTATCTCCGGCCGCCGCCGCAGGATACCGGCGTGGAAGGCCGTCTCCACCGACGGTCGCGGCCCGTCGGCACGGCCGCCGTCGGCGATCCGGCAGGTGGTGACCTGTTCGTCGGTGAGCGTCGCCAGCCACGATCGGCTGGCCGAGATCAGCATCAGCCCGTCGCCCGCCCGCCACGAGAGGTTCCCGCTGGAGCAGCGGACCAGCCCCGCCTCGGCGACCCGGCGGCAGGCGCGGACGAACGACTCGACGTGTTCGCGGCGGATACTCATGGGCCCTACTGTACCCGCTGGGGCCGGGGCTTTCCATGGCGAGGCGAAAATGCGATGATGGGCCCATGAAAGCATTGATTTTCGACTGCGACGGTACGCTGGCCGACACGATGGGCCTGCACTACCTCGCCTGGCGGGACACGATGCGCCGCTACGGGATCGACTTCGGCGAGGCGCGGTTCTACGCCCTCGGCGGCGTGCCCACCACGACCATCGCCGCGCAACTGCTTTCCGAGGCAGGCGTTGACGCCGACGGCGCCGCCGTCGCTCACGAGAAGGAGCGCGCCTACCTGGCCCACCTGGCGGCCGTCCGCCCGCACCCGGCGGTCCTGCCGATCGTCCGGGCCCATCGGGGCAAGCTGCCGATGGCCGTCGCCACCGGCTCCGAGCGGTGGATCGCCGTCAAGACGCTCGGGCAGCTGGGGATGGCCGACTGGTTCGACGCGCTGGTCTGCGCCGAGGACGTCGCCCATCCCAAGCCGGCGGCGGACATCTTCCTCGAAGCCGCCCGCCGCCTGGGCGTCGCGCCGGAAGCGTGCGTCGTCTACGAGGATTCCGTCCCCGGTTTCCAGGCCGCCGCCGCCGCGGGGATGCGGTGCATCGATGTGCACACGCTGGGGCCGCAAGCGGAGTGAGCACGGCCGCTTACTGCTCCCGCAGGCCGTACTCCTTGATCTTGCGGTAGAGCGTCCGCTCGCCGATGCCGAGGATGTTGGCGGCCTGTTCGCGGTTGCCGTTGACCATGGCGAGGGTGTTGCGGATGAGCTCCTTCTCGGCGTCCTGGATGGACATACCGACCAGTGCCCCGCCGGCCGGTTCGGCGGCGGGGGCGGCGTAGATCTCGTCGGGCAGGTCCTCGAGGGCGAGCTTGTCGGAGACCTCCATGTCCGCCAGGACGACCATGTTCTCGATGACGTTGCGCAACTGGCGGACGTTGCCGGGCCAGTCGTAATTGACCAGCACGCGTCGGGTTTCGGCCGTCAGACCCGTCACCGCCTTGCCGTGCCGTTCGGCGGCCGAGGCGAGGAAATGGTCGATCAGCAGCGGGATGTCCTCCCGCCGCTCGCGCAGGGGCGGCAGGTCGATCAGGGCGCCCTTGATGCGGAAATAAAGGTCCTCGCGGAACCGCTTCTCGGCGACCATCGCGCCGAGGTCCTTGTTGGTAGCCGAGATAAGCCGCACGTTGACGTGGACGGCCTCGTTGGCCCCGAGGCGGACGACCTCGCCGTTCTCCAGCACCCGCAGGAGCTTGGCCTGCATGCTGATGGGCATATCGCCGACCTCGTCGAGGAAGATGGTCCCGCCGTCGGCGTGTTCGAACCGCCCCGGCCGTTCGCCGGCGGCGCCGGTGAAGGCGCCCTTGACGTGGCCGAACAGCTCATCTTCGAGGATGCTCTCGCTGAGCCCGGCGCAGTTGAGGGTGACCAGCCGGTTGGCCTTCCGCCGCGAGTGGGTGTGCAGCGCCTGGGCGAGCAGTTCCTTGCCGGTGCCGCTCTCGCCCTGGATGAGGACCGGCAGGTCGCTGGGGGCCACCCGCCGGATGGTGTCGAGGATCTTGAGCATCGCCGCCGACTGCCCGACGATGTCCTCGAAGCCGTACTTGTCGTCGAGGCGGCGGCGCAGCTCGTGGATGGTCCGCTCCTGGGCGGTCCGCTCGACGGCCCGCTGGACGACGTTGCGCAGCTCGTCGAGGTCGATGGGCTTCTCGACGTAGTCGAACGCCCCCTGCTGCAGGGCGGTGCGGCAAGTGTCGACGGAGGAGTGGGCGGTGATGAGGATGATCTCGGTGCCCGGCGAATCCTGCCGAGCGCACCGCAGGACATCCAGCCCGTCGATATCGCCGCCGAGGATCAGGTCCGTGACGATCACGTCGAAGTGCTGGGCCCGGATCCGGGCGACGGCCTCGGGGCCGGTGTTGACGGTCGTCATGTGGTGCCCGAGCCGTCCCAGCCCCTCGGCGATCACCTCGGCGTGGTTGATCTCGTCGTCGACGACGAGGATCTCGGCGGTCATGTTCGTCAGTTCTCGCATCCGCGTCACCCTACCGCCGACGACGCCCGGCGTCAATAACGGCGAGGCTGGAGGGACGGCAGCGCGGGGGCTCATGGGCCCGTTCGGACGACCGAATTGCCCGCGTCCTCGACGGCGTAGACGAGGTCCCGCCCGGGCCGGATCCCCGCGGCGGCCAGGGCGTCGGCGATGGAGGCCGCCTTGGTCATGCCCAGCAGGCGGCAGGTCGACTCCTCGAGACCGTCGCTCACAACGGTGATACGGACGCCGCGCTCAGCCGGGTCGGTCAGCCGGCGGAGGCGCACCGCCTTGTGGTCGCCGAGGCGGTAGCCCCGGGCCGCCATGACGGCCATCGCCTCGGCATGGGTCGGCGCCTGCCGCATCAGCTCGAGGAAATGGTCCTGGCCCACCCCGTCGGCGCACGCGGCGACCAGAACGAGCAGCCCGCCGTCGCGCACGGCGTCCTCGCTGTTCTTGATGGCCTTGTCGGCCTGGTAGAAGCTCTCGCCCAGCGGGCCGTCCACCTCGAGGACCAGCGCGTCGGCCGCCGCCGGGAGGCGGTGGCTGAACGCCCGCTCGGCGGCCCCGCGCAAGGCTTCGAGGGCCGCCAGCGGACGGCCGGCCGCGACGGCGACGACGCCCGGGCCGCGCTGCAGGAGATTCACCGCCACGACCGGCCGCACCGCCTCGACCGCCGCGAGCAGGCGGCAGATCCCCGTGTGCACGGGGTTGTCCAGCAGCGCGAACGGCCGTGCCCGCGGCGACAGCGCCGCGGCGTGATTGGCCTCGATCGTCTCATGGTCGGCCAGGCCGATGGTGACGGTCTTGTGAGCCCCGGTCAGCCCGGCGAAGTAGTGCGGCTCGACGCTGCCGATCGCCAGCAGCGGCCCGCCGCCGGCCGCGACGGAAGGGTGGATCCGGCCGCGGCCGCCGGGCGCGAGGGCGACGAGGTCGTCGGCGTCGCAACGGTGCCAGGTGAACGCCTCGATGCGGTCGGCGACCGAGGCGAAGCGGCGCTCGAAGGCCCGCCGGCGGCCGGCGTCGAACCGGTGCGTCCCGGTCGCCACGAGCACGCGCCACCGGCTACGGGGCGACAGGTCGCGCAGGACGTCGAGGACGGCCCCGGTGGCGGTGTGGCGCTGGGGGTCGTTGACGGCGATGTCCAGCGGCCCGTCGCCGTCCAACCTCGCCAAGGTGTCGCCGAGGCGGGCGCGCAGATCGACGCGGCCGGCCGCGGGCGCCGCCGGGGGGGTGAGGCGCGGGATCTCGGCCGACCGGTCCATCCCTCCAGCCTCCAGTGTGTCCGTGCCGCTAGCGGCCGGGCTCAACCCGCGGGATCTTGATGACGAATCGCGTGCCCTTGCCCGGCGTGGTATCGACGGTGATCTGACCGTCGTGGGCCTTGACGATGCGGCGGGCCGTGGGCAGGCCCAGGCCGGTGCCGCCGTGCTTGGTGGAGAAATACACGCGGAAGATATTGGCGACGGTCTCGGCGTCCATGCCGGGGCCGGTGTCGATGACCTCGACCTGGATCATCCGCCCGCCGCGTCCGGCGCGTTCGGCGCGGCAGATGAGGTCGCCGCCGTCGGTCATGGCCTGCTGGGCGTTGATCAGGAGGTTCAGCAGGGCCTGCTTGAACAGGTCGACGTCGACGTCGGCGATCAGGGGCGCGTCGCCGACGTGCGTGCGGACGCGGACGCCGCCGGCGAGGGCCTGGGGCGCGAAGAAATCGGTCAACTCGGTCAGCAGGTCGCGGACGTCCACCCGCCGCCGGTGCAGTTCCAGGCGGCCGGCGTAGCGGAGGAAATCCTCGAGGATCTCCTGGAGACGGCTGACCTCCGCGTCGACCGAGACCAGCCGGCGCAGCCAGCGCTTCTGCTGCTCGCTCGCCGCGGGGGTGTCCAGATCCTCGGTCAGCAGTTGCAGATTGACCTTGATCGTCGACAGCGGGTTCTTGATCTCGTGCGCCAGCCCCCCGGTCAGGCCACCGAGCTCGACCAGGTGCTCCTGCCGGCGTGCCGAGGCGGCGATTTGGCGCGTACGTTCGATCGTACGTCGCATCCACCGCTTGGCGATCCACAGCCAGAGGGGCCCGAACAGCAGGCCGCCGGCGACCAATGCCAGCCAACTCATGGCCGGGACCTCACGACCACCCCCGAGGTGAGACGTGCGGCGGCGCCGCGACTCAGACGACCTGCTCGCCGACCGTGCTGCTCTTGACCGGCGTGACGCCGATGTTGCGATGCACGTTGCGAGCCTGCCATCCCTTGTCGCCTTTCACCAACTCATAGTCGACGGTTTCCCCGTCCTTAAGGGCCCGGAACCCGTCGCCCACGATACTGGTATAGTGGACGAACACGTCCTGTCCGGCATCCCCGATGATGAAACCGAAGCCCTTACGGGAATCGAACCACTTCACTTTGCCCACAGGCATCTTGCCCGCCTCCCTTTCCCCATCACCAACGTCGCCGTGGCTCACTTTCTCCCATCGAACGGCTTGCGCCGCCGGGCCGCTACACACACGGCCCTGACCACGTGACACGATCCGGAGACCCGCTCCGGGATGGAGGTCCATTTTGGGCCGGCCCGACCACGTCGGCCAATGCCCCGCACAAAGAGATGGCGGCCGACGCGCATACTGAACGGTCCAGGCCACTATGTCGCTTCGCCAGATGCGTTGTACCCCGGCGAAGAAGAGACGTCAAGCGTCCCCCGGGGCCGATTTTAGGTCGGCCCCGGGTCGCTTCGTTCACCTATTCTACACCCAGAAGGGCGATCCGTCAGCTTTTTTTAGCTTCTTCCTCCATCGCGGCCTTGCGGGAGAGCTTCACGCGTCCCTGCTCGTCGATGGCGATCACCTTGACGGTCATCGGGTCGCCGATCTTGCAGACCGAGGCGACGTCCTTGACGTACCCCTGGTCGAGCTCGCTGATGTGGCACAGACCGTCCTGGCCGGGGGCGATCTCGACGAACGCGCCGAAGTCCTTGACGGACACGACCTTGCCGTGATAGATCCGTCCGACCTTGACCTCTTCGGTCAGCGCTTCGACCAGCGCCCGGGCCTGTTCGGCCGCCGCCGCATCGACGCAGGCGATGAACACGGTGCCGTCGTCCTCGACGTCGATCGACGCGCCGGTCTGCTCGGTGATGCCACGGATCGTCTTGCCGCCGGGGCCGATCAATTTGCCGATCTTTTCGGGGTGAATTTTCAGCGTGATCAGTCGCGGGGCATACTCGCTGATGGCCTCGCGGGGCTTGTCGATCACCGTGGCCATCATGTCCAGGATCTCCATCCGCCCCTCGCGGGCCTGGGCGAGCGTGCGGCCGATGGTCTCCAGCGGCAGCCCGCGGGCCTTGAGGTCCAACTGGATGCCGGTGATGCCCTCGCGGGTGCCGGCGACCTTGAAGTCCATGTCGCCGTGGTAGTCCTCTTCGCCGAGGATGTCGGTGATGAGCACCTCCTTGCCGTCGTCGTCGCTGACGCGGCCGATGGAGATGCCGGCGACCGGCCGTGTGAGGGGCACGCCGGCGTCCATGAGAGCCAGGCAGCCGCTGCAGACCGAGGCCATCGAGCTGGAGCCGTTGGACTCGAGGATCTCGCAGACCAGGCGGATGGTATAGCTGAACTCGTCCGCCGACGGCAGGACCGCTTCGAGGGACTTCTCGGCCAGCGCCCCGTGGCCGATCTCCCGCCGGCCGGGCCCGCGGATCGGGCGGATCTCCCCGACGCTGAACGGCGGGAAGTTGTAGTGCAGCATGAACTTCTTGGAATACTCGGGGATGATCCCGTCGATGGTCTGCTCATCGCCGGCGGTGCCCAGCGTCACGGTCGCCAGGGCCATGGTCTCCCCGCGGCTGAACAGCGACGAGCCGTGCGTGCGCGGCAGGATGCCCACTTCGCCGGTCAGCGGGCGGATTTCCTTGACCCCGCGTCCGCCGGTCCGCTTGCCGTCGAGGATCATCTCGCGGTGCACCCGTTTCTCGGCCTTGTAGAAGGCCTCCGTGACGTGCTTGGGATCGTGTTCGGGCGTTTCGACGCCCTCGGGGCACAGCTCGGCGAAGACCTCCTCGCGGAGGGCGTTCAGGGCCTCGTTGCGCCCGACCTCCCCGCCGATCTCGCGGGCGGCGCGAAGCCTGTCGGCGGTCATGGACCACACCCGCTCGCACAGCTCCTTGGAGGGCCCCTTGAGCTCGTAGGCCTTGGGCTTGCCGGCCACCTCGGTCAGTTCGTCGATCATCTTGCAGATCTTGAGGATCTCGTTGTGGGCGACCTCAACGCCGGCGGCGACGTCGTCCTCGCCGACCTCGAAGCCCTTCAGTTCGATCATGTTGACGCCGTCGGCGTGGCCGGCGACAACGAGGTCCATCGTGGAGGCTTCCATCTGCGACAGGGTCGGGTTGATCACGTGCTTGCCGTCGACCAGGCCGATGCGGACGCCGGCGATGGGTCCCTCGAAGGGCGCGTGGCTGAGGCACAGGGCCGCCGACGAGCCGATCAGGGCGGGGATCTCCGGGTCGTTTTCCCCGTCGAAGCTCATCACGATGCACTGGATCTGCACTTCGTCGACGAACCCGTCGGGGAACAGCGGGCGGATGGGCCGATCGATCATCCGCATGGCCAGGACCTCCTTGGAGGTCGGGCGTCCTTCCCGCTTGAAGAAGCCCCCGGGGAACTTCCCGGCGGCGTAGGTCATTTCGCGGTAATCGAGGAACAGGGGGAAGAAATCCAGGTCCCGCTTACTGGGGGCGCTGAGGACCGTGCAGAGCACGACGGTTTCCCCGTAGCGGACCATGACGGCCCCGGCCGACTGACGCGCGACCTTCCCCGTTTCAATACTCAGCAGGCGTCCGCCCACTGTCATTTCAACCTTGTGCACCATATCTGTTTCGCTTTCCTTCTTCTCCTGCAAGCCGACAAGCCATCCCGGGCCCGGCCCCATGCCGGACCCCGCCGCAACTGGCTGTCACGGCGTCTTTCTCGCCTATCGCGTTGCTGTCATTTAACGTACGAACCCTGACGCTCGGACCGCGGTGAACGGTCTGTCCGCCGGATGGGGCGGACACGCGTCGGTCCACGACAAAAGGGCCCATGCGGGATCGGGTCGGCATGGGTCGCGGTGAGGGCGCGGCGATCGCGGAGCGCTACTTGCGGAGATTCAACTTCGCAATCGTTTCCTGGTAGCGTTCCACGGAGGTGTTCGCCAGGTACCGCAGAAGCTTGTTCCGCCGGCCCACCATCTTCAGCAGGCCGCGACGGGACGCATGATCCTTCTTGTGCGTACGGAGATGGTCGGTGAGGTGATTGATCCGCGTGGTGAGCAGCGCAATCTGGACCTCAGCAGACCCCGTATCCCCCCCGTGCCGCTGATGACCGCCGATAATGTCTTGCTTCGCTTCAGTTACCGTACTCATACCTGCCTGCCGCCGGGCCCGTGCCCGGCCGATTCCTTTCCGTAGCCTCTTGCCTCTGGATCGTCTTACGTCGCGTCAGCCTATAAAGATCGCCCTGCCCGTGCAAGGCTTCTCTTGCCGCATGTTACGCATTATCGGCGCCGTCGCCGCTAGGAGGCCACCTCGCCGAGGATATTCTTGATCCCTTCCAGCAGTCGCTCCATGCGGAAGGGCTTGTTGAGGTACATCGCCACGCCCAGCGACTCGGCGTAGATCCGGTGGCGGGTGCCCTCGTTGCCGGTGATCATGATGATCGGCGGCGCCTGGCCGCCCTGGTCCCGCAGGTGCTCGATCACGAGGAATCCGCTGCGCTTGGGCAGCATCATGTCCAGCACGACCAGATCGGGCTTCTCCGAAGCGATCTTCCGGACGGCCGTATCGCCGTCGCCGGCGGTGATGACCTCGGCGCCGGTGTCTTTCAACGCCGCCCGCATCGCCGTCAGAATGTCCGCATCATCGTCCACCAGCAGGAGTTTCCTGCCTTCCAGTTCCTGGCTCATAGTCATCCTCGGTGGTGAGTGCCAATCCCCAGCCTTTTCAGCCCGGTCATGCTACCGCGGCGGTTCGGACAAGTCAACAAGGTTCCTGGGGGCTTTGGACGGCAGCGATAATTGACAGTCCCCCGCCCGCTCCTATAATGCGATCCATGTTCATGACAACGCCACTGCCCCGCGTGCTGACCGTCGCGATCGCGTTCGTGCTCGCCGGCTGCATTCCACCGACGTCCCTCGATCCGACGCTCCTGCGCCGTTACCAGGAGCACGTGGCCGACGCCGGTCCCCAGCAGCGAACCGCCGACGATTGGGTCCGCCCGGCGCCCGGCACGACGGGGCCGGCGCTGCCCACCGTGACCGACGAGGCCACCGGCGAGACGCTCGTGCACCTGTCCCTCGACGAGGCGGTCCGACGCGCGCTGTACAACAGCACCACCGTCAAGGTCGTCAGCTACGATCCGGCCGTCGCCCGCGAGGACATCCGCATCGCCGAGGGCGCCTTCGACGCCGTCCTGGCCGGCAGCGGAACCTTCACCGCCACCGACCAGGACCCCGCCGGCGAGGGCAATGTCACCAACCAGAGCGAGTCCTACAACTTCGAGCTGGGCCTGCGCAAGCTGCTGGCGACC
This sequence comes from uncultured Planctomycetales bacterium, assembly GCA_964535025.1. Classification (GTDB taxonomy): domain Bacteria; phylum Planctomycetota; class Phycisphaerae; order SM23-33; family FEN-1343; genus JAAYZK01. Next base: position 1,624 of record CAZHRW010000028.1, on the reverse strand, counting down.
GGCGGGCAGGTGGAACTCACCTACACCACCGAGCGGACCGACACCCTCAGCGAGCAGATCGAACAGACCCTCAGCGGCTTCAGCCTCCAACGGCTCGACCGCACCGCCTTCGCCAACAGCCTGGCGGTCCGCCTGACCCACCCGCTGCTCCGCGACGCCGGACCCTACGTCGCCCAGGCCCGGATCCGCGTCGCACGGCTGAACTATGACATCTCGCTGGAGGACTTCCGCGCCCAGGTGCTCGACGTGGTCGCCGAGGTCCAGACGACCTACTGGCAACTCGTCCAGGCCCGAAGCGACCTGGCCATCATCGAGCGGCTGCTCGAACGAAGCCGCGAGACCCTGGCGTTCGTCGAGGCCCGACGCGACATCGACGCCGCCCGCGAGCAGATCACCGACGCCCAGGCGACGGTCGCGGCCCAGCGGGTGGCGGTCATCCAGGCCCGGCGGACGATCGAGAACATCGAGGACCGCCTCGTCCGCCTCATGGCCGACGCGTCGGTGGCGCTCGGCGACGACTACCGCATCATCCCCACCACCGAGCCGGCCGTCGACCCCCTGACGGTCGACGCGGCCGACCAGGTGGCGTTGGCGCTGCGGTACAACCCGGCGCTGGCCCAGGCCCGCACCGCCATCCGCCTGCAGGAGGTCAACGTCCGCGTCGCCAGGAACCAGGCCCTGCCCCGCCTGGACGTCGTGGCCGGCACGGGCGTGAGCGGGACGTCCGAGGACATCGCCGACAGCGAGGTGAGCGACAATTGGCGGGACAGTTGGAAGGACATGTGGAACTTCAACTACATCGACTACAGCGTGGGCCTGAGCTTCGAGTGGCCCCTCGGCAACAACGCCGCCGAGGCCACCCTGCGGCAGGCACGGCTTCAGCGGTCGCAGAGCGTGGCCACGCTGCAGGACACCGCCGACCAGGTCGCCGTGGCCGTCAATGAGGCGGTCCGCCAGATCGACACCAGTTACGACGAAATGCAGGCCGCCTGGGAGGCCCTCCAGGCCCGCCTGGCCAACCTCGAAGCCCTCGAGGTCCGCAAGCAGTACCGCCAGGCCCTCACCCCGGACTTCCTCAACCGACTCCTGGCCGCCCAGGAAAACGTCGCCCTCGCCGAGCAGGCCCTGGTGCGGGCGCGGATCAACTATAATACCGGTAGGGTCGGCCTCGAACGGGTCACCGGCACCCTGCTGGAAACCATGGGCGTGCTGGTCACGGATGTCGATGATGATGTCGTGGGCCTGGTGATGGACCGGACCGTGGTCACCGGACGACCCGCCGCGGCCGACGCCGACGCCGCCGACGCCGCCGACGGGGCGGAGTAGACGTCCCCCGGCCTTGGCCGTTTTTGTGTTTGCCGTCGGGTCCGTTTGAGATTTGTGGATCTGCTCCCGTTTCCGTGGCTACGACAGGGATAGCCACAAAGGACACAAAGACAGAACGGAAAGAACAGCAACGACACAGCCAGGCCAAGATTTCACCGAGGGCTCAGAGAAAACGCCCACGTAGTGGTGAAGCTTCTTTCTCTGTGTTGGCCGTGCCCTCTGTGGCACAAGCCGTTGCCGTGGGTTCCTTTGCGTTCTTTGTGGCCTTTGTGGCTCTCTTGGCCGTTCTGTTTGCGGC
>CAZHRW010000027.1:0-16878 GCA_964535025.1 uncultured Planctomycetales bacterium | reverse complement strand
GCGGCGCTGTAGGCGCCATCCTCGCCCGTCAACATCCGCAGGCTGCGGCGGGCGGCGTAGCGCACGGCAAACGCTTCGTCGCCCAGGGCCGCCAGGAGGGTATCGAGCACTGGCCGCGTGCGGTAGTGCCTGAGGGCCCGGGCGCAGCGCGCGCGGAGGTCGGGGTCCTCGGCCTCGGTCGCGCCGCGGCGGAGGGGGCCGACGGCCGCGTCGCCGTGGAGGCGATCGAGCGCCTCGGCGGCGTCGAGGCGGACCCGCCGGTGGCGATCGTCCAGCGCGGCGATGACGACGTCGAGATAGTCCGACGCGCCGGCGCGGGCCAGCGCGCCGATCGCGGCGCCGCGGACGAGCGGGTCAGGGTCGCCCGCCAGCGTGGCATAGGCCTCCAGGTAGGGCTCGGCGTCCCAGCCGCGGACCTCGGTCAGCGCGACGATGCCTTCCCGCCGGCGATCGGGGTCGTCGACGTCGAAGGCCATGGCGATCCGCTCGCGGGGGCTTCTCGTGTCGAACACCCGCCGGCAGGTCCGCATCAGGCCCGAGCAGCCGCCCAGCAGGGCGACGGCGGCGAGGATCAGGGTCGTTCGGATCATCCCGTCATCCTATCGATTCAACTCGTCGGTCCCAACCCACTGCACGTCGGGAACGCCCCGTCCGAGAAAACGCTCCGCGACGGCCGCGAAACGGTCGGGGTTGTCGGTCGAAAAGCATCTCAGCCCCCCCCTGCGGGAGGCCATCTGAGCGAGCCCATTATCGCGAAGGTAGTCCTTCACTGCAAGGGCGGCGGCGCGGCCGCTGTCGATGAGTGTGACGTGCGGGCCCATGAGCTTGGCGACGGGGCGGGCCAGCAGCGGGTAGTGCGTGCAGCCCAACACCAGCACGGGCGGCCGCTTGCGCTGCAGGATGCGGAGGTAGTCGCCCAGCACGTGCAGGACAATCGGGTCGTCGTCGCTGCGGCCTTCCTCGACGATCGGCACCAGCAGCGGGCACGAGCCGGTCAGCACCTCGCAGCCCGGCGACAGGGCCGTCAGTTCCCGCTGGTAGGCGCCCGAGGCGATCGTCCCCTCGGTGGCGATCACCCCGAACGGCCCGCCGGCGGCACAGGCGACCGCCGCGGCGGCCCCGGGGCGGATCACCCCCATCACCGGCACATCCAGCCCCGCCTGCAGGTGTTCCAGGGCCGACGCGCTGGCGGTATTGCACGCGACGACCAGGAGCTTGGGGTCGAACCGCATCAGGAAGGACGCATCCTGCATCGCGAAGCGGCGGACCGTCTCGGCACTCTTCGTGCCGTACGGCACCCGGGCCGAATCGCCCAGGTAGACGATCTCCTCGCCCGGCATCTGCTCGATCAGCCGGCGCACGACCGTCAGCCCGCCCAGGCCGCTGTCGAACACACCGATACACCGCGCTCGTTCGCTTGCCTCCATGCGCGGGCATTCTACACCATCGACGCGCCGACGGGGAGGGCTCAGTTGGCGCAACACGGAAACACATGCGGGCCTCGCATGATCGGCCGCGGGCGGGCGGTCACACCTGCTGCATGAGCAGTTCGACGTACTGGGCGCGTTCGTAGGCGAAGGGGTCGGGGACGTCGGCCTGGGAGAGCTTGCCGCGGAAGTCGTCGAGGGTGTGGTAGCCTTTCTGGTCCATCCAGCGATCGACGCCCTCGTGGAGGGTGCGGATATACTCGACGTCGTGGGCGTAGAGCACGGAGGCTACCTGGACGATGGTCGCGCCGGCGAGGATCTGGCGGACGACGGCGTCGGCGCTGTGGATGCCGGTGTTGGCCGCGAGGTCCGCCTCGACCTTGCCGTACAGCAAGGCCACGTACCGCAGGGGCAGGCGCATCTCGGCCGGACGCGAGAGGTCCATCACATTCCGCAGCGCCTCGGCCTCCGGGTCGATGTCGGGCTGGATGAACCGGTTAAACAGGACCAGGCCCCGAACGCCCCGCCGGTCCAGCTCCGTCGCGACGTTGACCACCGAGCTGTAGAACGGCGAGAGCTTCACCGCTACCGGCAGGTCGACCTGGTCGAGCACGGCGCTGACGGTGTCGAACAGCTCGGCCTCGACGTCGGCGCCGGTGCGGTCCGGGTCGGTCTGGACGGCATAGACATTCAGCTCGAGGGCGTTGACCCCGGTTTCGGCGATCTGGCGGGCGTAGTCGGCCCAGCCGCCGGGCGTGTAGGCGTTGAGGCTGCCGATCAGCGGCATGGCGACGGCCTGGCGGGTCTTCTCGATCCACATCAGGTGCTCGCGGGCCCCGGCGTGATCAAGCGGGGGGAAGTACGTCAGGCTCTCGGCGAATCGCTCCGCCCCCACCTGCTCGTCGGCCTTCAGCTTGACCTCCTCGGCCATGACCTGCTCTTCGAACAGCGACTTGATCACCAGGCCGCCGGCGCCGGCGGCCTCGATCCGCTCGATGGTCTCCACGCGTCCCGACAGCGAACAGGCGGCCACGACCACCGGTCCGGTCAGCTCGATGCCCATGTACGTCGCGGCAAGATCGGCCATCACATGCTCCCTTTCCTTGACGCTCCCCCGCGGCGCCGGTGAAGATCCGCCTCGGCGAGCCGTCCGACCCGACCCGCCTCCAACGACTGCCATTCTATCGCATTGGCCATTATTCGCCTGTCCGACCCCCCCGGCCAACCGCCGGCCGAACAAACCGGCGCGACGGGAATGTCCTTTCCGCCCCGCCGAGGTGCCGTTCCCGTCGTCGCCGGCGCGCCCGGCCCACCGGCCCGCGGCTCCGCGCGGCGTCCGAAGCGGCGACAAAGGCGAAGCTTGTGATGGACGCCCCAATCGGCCGGCGTCTGTGGCACACGCCTTGCTCTCGGGGTCGCAGGCTCGCGTCGCCGCCGGCGGCGGAAGTTTCGTCTCCGCAACCGGTGGGCCGCGACAACGACGCCGGATAGGATGAACCATGCCGCGTGACCGACAGGCCGCGGAATGGGGATTCTATCGGGATTCGACCCTCTTCAGCTAGGAAAGGACGCCGCACCATGCACGCAACCACCAAATTGATCCTGCTTCCGATGTGTGCCCTGCTGGTCGTCGTGTCGCTCGTCTCGGCGGCACGGGCCCAGGACGACGAGGACCTGGTGTTCTCGTACGGCGTGACCTACACGCTGGCCACCGACTACGTCTGGCGCGGGCTGAACCTCAGCGAGTACGACGGCGAGGGCCGCGAGGACCTCAACCACCAGGTGAAGGTCCACGGGGCCGTGGACACCCGGATCGGCACCTTCGGCGGCAACGTCTGGTTCGAGTGGTTCGCCGGCCAGGATGAACTCGATCCCGACGCCGACAGCCACCTGCAGGAGGTGGACTACACCGCCTTCTACGGCAACACGCTCGGGCCCGTTTACGCCGAGCTGGGTTGGATCCTCTACACCTTCCCCGCCGGCGACAGCGGCGACACCACCAACGAGGGCTACGTCTCGCTGAGCCTCGACGACGCGGACCTGTGGGGCACCGAGCAACCCGTCCTGAGCCCCTGGGTGTCGTACTACATGGACCTGGACAATTTCAGCCACGACAGTTGGATCGAGGTCGGCGTCCAACACACGTTCGACCTGGAAGACCTTGTCAAAGGCCTCTCGGCCACCCCGTCGGTCGTCCTCGGCGCCGACCACCGCTACCTGACCGGCACCACGACGCAACTGGCCAATATCGTCTACGGACTGGGGATCACCTACGATTTCGGCGCGGCGCTGGAGGTCCCGCCGGAGTACGGCAGCTTCGCGATCGGAGGCTTCATCAACTTCAGCCAGGCGCTTACCGACGACAAACTCGCCGACGGCACCCCGCTGCTCGAGGACGAACTGTGGGGCGGCGTCTCGGTGTCGTGGTACCGGTAAGCGGCCACAGGTCAATCGGGGACCAGTTCCAGCAGGCGTACGCTGTGACCGGTCATGACGAGGTCCAGCCGGATCGCGCCGTCACGGACCTCGACGACATCGGCCTCGCGGGTGGGCGCCAGGCGGGACAGGCCGAGGTATTTCTCGCGGTTGGCGCGGAAGACCGTCGGGCCCTCGGGCCCGTACGCCCGTGTGGGCGAGGCCTCGTAGCGGCCCGAGCCCTCCAGCGGCGCCAGCCCCGCCGCGGCGCAGTCGGCTTCGTAGGCATAGGCCCACACCCCGCGGTTGGCGTCGACCGTCCATTCCGACAGCGTCCAGGCCGGCGTGTCGGCCATCCGCGGATCGGTCACCACCAGGTGGACGGTTTCGTCGACACGGGGCAGGCGCCAGGGGCGGTGGTTGTACAGCAGGATGAAGAGGCGGCCGTCCCGGGCGGCGGCGATCGCCCCGCAGCGGGCGGCCGAATCGTCGTCGGCGTCGACCGTCACCGCGAGGCGGCGCCCCCCCACCATGCGAGCCAGCATGGCGATGACGTGGCCCTTGGCGTGCGGCACGCCGTCGGTGGCGTGGGACCATTCGTGGACCACGTCCACATCCAGCGCATACACCCGCTCGGCGAACGCGGCATAAAACGCGGCCGACCATTCGGTGGCCTCGCCGGCCCACAGACGTCGGCCCGCCTGGTCGTGCAGGACCAGGTGCTCGCCGATGTGCAGCGGCAGGTCGGCAAACTGCGGGTAGCGCGCGAGGCGCTCGCGCATCGCCGCGACAGCCCGGTCGAAGTCGTCAAGCGACCGGCCCACGGCGGTGTACCACGAGCAGCCGAACGCATCCATCCGCGTGCCCGTCGCGCCGGTGGCCGCGTTACGGCCGGTGGCGGCGTGGTCGATGATCTCCAGGCCCCACAGCCGCCCCTCCCCGTGCACCGAGCCGGCAGGGTTGAGGATATTGCCCGGCTCGATCCGCGCCCCGTCCAATTCGGCGGTCACCGCCGCGACGGTGTGGTCGAAATGCGACAGCCACTGCTCCTTGGTCCCGGCCCAGTGATGGGGGCGCAGATCCGGCTCGGTGCTCACCCGGAACCACCATCGGCGGACCGTCTCGCGCCCGAACTCCTCGATCATCGCCCGCACCGCGCCGCGGACGTAGGCGGCCCAGACGTCCTCGTCGTACGGCGGGGCCGTGTTGCCGTACTTGTTCTCCGCCGGTGGGTGGCTCATCGTATAGGGCACATTATCCAGCACGATCCGCGGCGTGTAGCCGGCGTCGATCACCGCCCGCAGTTGCGCCCGCAGCGACGAGAAATCCGTCAACGGGCGGCCGTTTATCGCCCCGCGGTACATCGGGTCCTGATCGGGCCATCGCCCGCCCATCAGGTAGATGCAACTGATCTCCGTGCAAAACGGCTTGGACTTGCCGAACCGCTCGAAGAACCCCGGCTCGACGAACTCAAACGGCTTGGTCGCATTGGCGACCCGCCAGAAGGCGTAGCACTCGCCGACGGTCCGACCGGCGTCGACTCGCACCACCCGTTCGGAGCCGGCCAGCTCCGGCGCTTCCCCGGCGCTCGCGGCCAGGTCGACCCGCTCGATCACGCCGCCGAAGGGGTCCTTTTCGCCGCGGACGCCGATGGAACACGTCGCCGGCCAGCGCGTCGGGCGATCGACCACGGCGGTGCCCCGGAGGCGGCCGTCCACGAACAGCATGAGCAGCCACGCGTCGTCGGCGTGGTTGCGCCATGCCACGCGGGCGCGATGGGTGGAGCCGTGCTGCCACGAACGGCTGTCGCGGTAGTGAATCCAGTCGGCGTTTCCGTCGTTGGTTTGGTGCTGGAGGGCCATGCGTCCGTGACGAAGGTACAACTGCAGGCGGAACGACGGATGCGCCGCCATGGACAGCAGCGTGGCCCGCCCGTCGGCATCAGGGGCGCGGAAGCGGAAGCTCACCGCACCGTCGTCGGCCGCGAGATGGCCGGCCGTCGGGACCGTCACGCCGCCGTCGGCGAACGTGACGCCCGTCCCGTCGGGAAGGGCCGCGACGCTCGGATGGCGCACCGCGCCGGCGGGAAGCGCATCGAGTGTCGAGGCGTCGAGGTGGAGCTCGGCCGCCGCCGTCGCCGGCAGCGCCGCCAGGCACAGCAGGGCCGTCCAGGCCCGCCATCGAACGCCGCCGCGCCACCATCCGTCGCCATCGGCGGGGAGATTCTTCCGCATGATCCGCTTCTGCCCCCAGGTGCATCGTTCCATGGAGACGATTCTACCGCGGCCGGAGGCGGGCACAAGGGCTTGCATTCCGCGCGACGCCGCGGTAGCACCATCGCTGACGACACGCGGAACCATCTGCCCCGGGAGGAGCCCGACCATGCGAACATACCGCATCGAACGCACGCCGACGCCTCCGCCGCTCGCCGGCGACGTGCAGGCGACACCCTGGGCCGACGCCCCGGTGCTGCGGATCGACACGTACCCGTGGTACACCGGGGGCGACAAGCAGCCCACCGCGGCCCGCCTGCTGTATGACGACGAGGCCCTCTATGCCCAGGTCCACTGCCGCGACCGCCACAGCTCGGCCGAGCGGACCGATCTGAACAGCGCCGTGTCCCTCGACAGTTGCGTCGAGCTGTTCGCGACGGTCGATCCGCCCGCCGGGCCGGACTATTTCAACCTGGAAGTCAACTGCTGCGGGACCTTCCTCCTGGGCTACGGCCCCGCCCGGCGCCCGCGTTCGACCGTCGACGCGACGTGGGCCAGGCGCGTCGAGATCGCCACGAGCCTGCCCGGTCCGACCAAGGCCGAATCGCCCGACGACGAGGCCTGGTGGGTCGTCGTCCGCCTGCCGTGGGAGGTGCTCGGCCACCTCGCCGGTAAGCCCGTCCGCCCCACCGCCGGCTCCGACTGGCGGGTGAACCTCTACCGCTGCGGCGGCCGGAGCGACCCGCAGTTCGCCACCTGGGCCCCCATCGACGCCGCCCGCCATCCCACGCCCGATTTCCATCGCCCCGAGGCATTCGGGCGGATGACCTTCGGGTGAGCACGGCCGTCGCGGCGCGGGCGCTTAGGATTTGTATATTGACGAACGTACATATTCGTGCTAGGGTGCCGCTCGGGGATTCACGGTGCATAGGGAGAGAACGATGCTCGCGCAGGTCAGGATGCTTTCGGTGCTCGGTGTGGTGGTCGCGGCCGCGGGTGTTGCCGCGGGCGGGCGGATCGTCGAGAACGCCGGGAATGTCTCGGAGGTCTGGGCGGCCGATGCGGCGGGGAGGATCTGGGTGCTGGACCCCGCGGGCCCGCGGGGCTGGCCGGGCGAGGCGTGGTTCTTCGAGTCGGGCCTGGACGAGCCGATCACGGCGATCGCGCAGGTCAACGACGAGGTCTGGGTCGCCGCCGGCGACCACGGCGCCGTCGCCGCGTTCGATCCCGCGCAGCGCCGCCTGCTGCGGCGGTTCAATCTCTTCGACGTCCTCTCGGCGTCCATCACGGCGATGACGCAGCTCGGCGACGAGCTGTGGCTCTCGACCGGCTACGCTGTCAGCCGCTACACGCTCGACGGGTCGTGCCTCGCCGACGCCTGGTGGACGGCCGGTCGCGTGGCGGGCGTGTCCCGTTTGGACGACCACGTGTGGATCGCCGACGAAGCCGCCGACGTCCTGGTGGGCGTGCCCGCCGCGGCCGGCGCGGCAGGGGGGACGAAACCCCTGCCGGCGGGCGAACCGGTGACGGCCCTCGCCGTCGTCGGCACCTACGCGCGTGGAACGCCGGGGGATTTCGACCCGGACGGCTGCCCCTGCGGGGGTGCGTCCTACTATGTCGACGTGGCCCTGTGGCTCGCCCGCGGCGGCAGCACGATCACGTGCCTGTCGCCGGACGGCGACGACGCCGTCGGCTACGATCCCTTCGCCGGCGTCTTCGACCCGCCGGCGGCGATCACCGCCCTGGGCCACGTCGAATGGTTCGACCCCTGCGTCGCGGTCTTTCGCATCTTCGCCATCGACGACGGCGACATCGACCTGGACGACTTCATGATCCTCAAGACCCACTTCGGCATGACCGAGGGCGTCACGCCGGAGATGGGCGACGTGAACGCCGACGGCGCGGTGAACCTGGACGACTTCGCCCTCTTCAAGCAGTGCTTCGGTCGTGGCATCGTGCCCGAGCCGTCCACCGCACTGCTCCTGGCGGCCGCGGGGACGGCGGCGCTGCGACGACGGCGCGGGTAGGCGGCCATTTCGACCCCTCGCTCACTCGTAGCGCCCCAGGGTCTCGGCCAGGTCGATCAGCGTGAGGTAGTTGCTCACGGCGCGATCGGACAGCTCGACGGTGTAGGGGCTGGCGGTGGGTGTCAGACAGAAGCGGCCGTCGGGCTTGCCCTCGGCGATGGTGCGTTCGACGCGGGCGGCGAAGACGTCGGGGGCGTCCTCGTAGAGGTGGGCGATCTGGAGGTTGCCCTCGATCGTCATCCGGCCGGCGGCGCGGCGTTTGGCGTCGGGGAGGGTGATATCGCCCATGGGCGGGGCCTCGACGGGATGGAGCATGTCGGTCCCCATGGCGACGAAGTCGTCGAGCACCTTGCCCACCGACCCGTGACAGTGGACGCGGACGAACCCGCCGATCGCGTGGATCGCCTCGTGCAGGGGGGTGTCGTAGCGGGTGACGAAGTCGCGGAAGTCGGCCGGCCCGTGCAGCGGCGGGACGGCGGCCTCGGCGCCGACGTGCATGAAGCACACCGGCATCCGCCGCGTCAGGCCCGTCGCGGCCAGCGCCCTCACGACGTCGAGCTTGCGGCGGAGCATTTCGTCGAGCAGGCGAAAGATCAGGTCGCGGTGCTCGCAGGCCCAGATGGCCATCCGTTCGCTGCCGAGCAGTTGATGGACCTGTCCGACGGCGTTCGAGCCCAGCCCCACCATGACGATGCCCCGATCGCCGATCCGGCGGTCGAGTTCGAGGATCGGCTCGATGTCCGGCTCCAGCGGCACGTACGGCAGGGCGCCGAAGCGGTCGACGTCGGCGGGCGTCTTGATGAAATGCTCGACGGGCATCGGCAGCGGGTTGGCGGTGTCGACGGCGTAGACCTGCCGCAGCACGCCGTCGGGCGTGCGGACCCGCGTGATGCGGTGCTCGACGCCCGGGTGGCCGCGGACCGGCTCGACGGACGTCGTCCGATCGATCTCGCCGGCCGAGTCGAAGAAGCCGGTGGCGAACCCGATCGCCGCCGGCAGGTCCGCCCTGGCGGCGACGGCCTCGATGACGGGCCCGTAGCTCCGGTGGCGGCCGGCCATCCACCAGTCGGTCCACGGCCGCACGCCCATCACGTGCAGGCCGATCCGGTCGGTCGGCGCGCCCGTCAGCAGCGCGATGAGGCGCTCGCGGGAGGTCATGGTGGCGGGCATGGTCGGTTCCTCGCGATCACGATCCCGGCGCACACCTGAAATCTCAGATTTGAAATTTCAGATCTAAGGTCTTACGCAGAGAGCGTCGTGCTCAGACGCCCTCTACCTCGTTGCTGTCGTCGCCGGACTGGTCGTCGACCTTGCCGCCGGGGTGGTCGGAGACGGTATTGTCGATGAGTTTGACGCGGGCGACGTCCTTGGCGAGGTAGAAGGCGTTGTACTGGTATTGGCGGCCGGTGGGCCGCGTTTCCCGGATGGTGTTGCGTTCAAAGGTCAGGTCGTGCGTGACGCCGCGGATGTGGACGCCGGCGCAGAGGACCTCGTTGCGTTTATCGGCGGCCAGGCCGGCGGGGACGTCGGATTCGGGTGAGCCGTTGTTCTCGATGAGGTTGTCGCGGAGCACGTTTCGGTGGGCGCCGTTGGGCTCGGTCTTGATGCGGAAGCAGACGCCGTGCTTGGCGTTTTCCCAGACGTGGTTGCGTGCGATGAGGTTGTCGGTGTCCTTATGTCCGATGGAGATCCCGTTGCGGTGGATCCGCCCGCCGTTGTGGTGGATGTCGTTGTCGGTGAACTCGCCGTGGTGGACACCCCAGCAGAGGTACAGGCCGTCGGAGCCGTTATGGTGGATGTGGCAGTGGCGGATGATGGTTTCGGGCGAGTGGCTGCCGGGGTGCATGCCGTAGTGCTTGTTGTCGTGGGCCTCGCAGTGCTCGACGAGCATCCGGCGGGACTGGCCGAAGCGGATGCCGTCGCCGTAGCAGTTGCGGGCGACGACGTTGCGGACGGCGCAGTCGGTGCCGCGTCGGATGTAGAGGCAGGCGCCCCAGAACACGCGGCCGGCCCGTTGGAGGGGCTTGGCCTCGTCCGGTTCGCTGTCGAGGATGAGGTCCTCGACAACGGCGTCGGTGACCTCGAAGCCGTGCACGAGCGGGAAGTAGGTGACCAGGCCGGCGCCGTTTTCGGCGATCCAGTCGTTGACGATGTAATCGTCGACGTGGAGCGTTCGGTCGGCGATATCGACGACCGTCAGGGGCATGGTGGCGTTGCCGCCGGGCTTGCCGCGGTCGCGCAGGACGATACCGGCGCCGACCTGGAGCCCCTCGGTGCTCACCGGCGTGATGGTATGCTGACCGATGTCGGCGTCGACGGCCAGCCGGTGGCAGACGACGGGGGCCATCTTGAAGACCGTCTCGCCGGCGACGCCGATCAGCGCCACGCCCGACCGCAGGCGGACCGGCCCGCGGAGCGTGTAGGTGCCGGGCGCGACCAGCACGGTCCCGCCGCCGCGCCGGGCGAGGGTATCGAGGGCGATCTGGATCGCGCGTTCATCGGTCCCGACGACATCGGCGTTGGCGGGACCCACGGTGATTTCATGGAGGGCCGTCATCAAAAACCTTTCCTGTCAGTGTCCGTCCAGTGTAATCATCGCCTTGATGACCCCGTCGCGGTAGTGGTCGACGAGGTCGAAGGCTTCGCCGCTGCGGTCGAAGGGGAAGTGGTGGGTCAGCATGAAACTCACGTCGACGTCGTCGGCCGCGGCCAGGTCGATCGCCGCCTGGACGCAGTGGGCCTGCCGGCGGACATTGTGAATCGTGATCTCCCGATGGCGGAGTTCGTCGATGGAGAAGGACACGCGATCGACCTGCGGGATGCCCACCAGCATCAGCGTGCCGCCCGGGCGGAGCATCTGGAGGGCCTGATCGAGGGCCTCCTGCTGGCCGCAGCACTCGAAGACCACGTCGAGCAGGCCCGGCTCGGCGTCGGCGATGCCGGCGACGACGTCGGTCGTCTCGGTGTTGCCCGCCCAGTCCGCCCCGGCGGCCTTGGCGGCCGCGAGGCGCTCGTCGAGCTTGTCGGTGACGTAGATGGCCGCGGCGCCGGCGTGGCGGGCGGGGAGCATGCAGCTCAGGCCGATCGGCCCGACGCCGAGAATGCCGACGGTCGCCCCCGCCATCGGGATCGACTGGCGGACCGAGTAGACGCCGATCGACAGCGGCTCGACCAGCGCCGCCTCGTCCAGCGACAGCGAATCCGGCACGGGGAAGCAGCAGTGCGACGGCATCACCAGCCACTCGCACAGGCACCCCGGGCCCTGGCCGGGCGTGCCGAGAAAGCGGATGTTGCGGCACGTGTTGATCCGCCCCATGCGGCACTGGTCGCACTCGAAGCACGGCTGGGCCGGCTCGACGGCGATCCGGTCGCCCGGCTTGACGTTCGTAACCGCCGGGCCCACCTTCTCCACGATGCCCGAGCACTCGTGGCCGACCCGGTAGGGATACTGCACCACCTGCGAGCCGATCCGGCCGGTCGTGTAGTAGTGCACGTCCGAGCCGCACACGCCCACGCGCTTCAACCGGATCAGCACGTCGTTGTCGGCGGTCATTTCGGGCTCGGGCACCTCCCGCATCTCCATCTTGCGGAGGCCCGTCAACACCATGGCTTTCATCGGCGACTCCTCGACGGACGGGCCGGGCGGACGGCCGGCCGCCGCTTGCAGGCTTGAAAACGAACGCTCAGGATGAATACTGGCTTCATTATGGCAACCCCGCCGGGCGGGTCAACGCCCGGCGAGCGAAAGGAGTACGGTCATGACACCGGATCACGTGGACGACATCGCCGCCCTGGAGGCGCAACTGGACAGCTTCGACCGCGCCGAGCGCGACGCGGCCCTGGACGGGCTGATGGCCAGGGTCGACGACGGGAAGATCGGCCTGCCGCCGGCCCAGCCGAAGGTAAACCTGCACGCCCATACGTTCTACTCGTACAACGCCATGGGCTATTCCCCCTCGCACATCGTCTGGCGGGCCCGGCGGGAGGGGCTCGAGATCGTCGGCCTGGTCGACTTCGACGTCCTCGACGGGGTCGACGAGTTCTTCGCCGCCGGCAGGAAGGTCGGCATCAAGACGGTCGCCGGCATGGAAACGCGGGTGTACATCCCCCAGTTCGCCGACCGCGAGATCACCTCCCCCGGCGAGCCGGGCATCACCTACCACATGGGCACCGGGTTCGTCAAATCCGCCATCGACGACCCCGCCGCCGCCCGCTTCGCCGAGATGCTCCGCACCAACGCGCGCAAGCGGAACATGGACGTCGTCGAGCGGGTCAACGCCTACCTCGACCCGGTGGCGCTGGACTATGCCGCCGATGTCCTGCCGATGTCGCCGTCGAACACGCCCACCGAACGGCACCTCTGCGCCGCCTACCAGGCCAAGGCCGAGCGGGTGGTCGCCGACCGGGACCAGCGGATCGCCTTCTGGGCCGAAAAGCTCGCCACGCCCGCCGAGACGTTGGCGGAGATCGTCGACGACGCACGGGCCCTGCAGGCGCTGATCCGCTCGAAAACGATGAAACGCGGCGGCGTGGGCTACCAGGCTCCCACGCCGGAGACCTTCCCGGCGATGACCGACTTCAACGCCTTCGTCCGCGCCGCCGGGGGGATCCCCACCATGACCTGGCTGGACGGCAGCCGCCCCGGCGAACAGGCCATCGACGAACTGCTCGACCTGCAGATGGCCGACGGGGTCGCGGCGCTGAACATCATCCCCGACCGCAACTGGAACCTCGCCGATCCCGCCGAAAAGAGGGTCAAGCTGGCCAACCTCTACCGGATCGTCGAGCTGGCCAACGAACGCCACCTGCCGCTGGTGGTCGGGACCGAGATGAACGCCCCGGGGCTGAAGTTCGTCGACAGCTTCGACGCGCCCGAGCTGGCCCCGGTGCGCGACGCGTTCCTCCGCGGGGCCCACATCCTCGCCGGACACACGATCTCCGTCCTCCGCGGCGGGCACGGGTACCTCAGCGACTGGGCGAACGACCGGTTCGAGACCGTCGCCGACAAGAACGATTACTTCGAAGGACTGGGCCGCCAGTCGCTGCAGCGGTAACCCTGGAGAACCATCGTGACCAACCTGAGCGCCCGGGCGAAAGATGCCGCGATCGCGGGTCTGGACTTCCTCGTCCGCAACCAGAACCGCGACGACATGAGCGCCGATTTCGGCCGCTTCCCCTTCGTGTTCGACTGCGCCGCCGGCCGGACGACCGTCGGCACGACCAGTTGGACGACCGGCGTGTGCGTCGACGCCCTGCTGGCCGGCTACCGCTTTACCGGCAATGCCGACTACCTCGACGCCGCCGGGCGGGCCGTCGGCTACCTCAAGAGCCTGCAGTACTTCTGCCCGCTGAACCCCCGCGTCGTCGGCGCCATGTGCGAGAACACGCCCCAGTCCCGCGGCAGCCACCCCCGTGACGGCCTGACGGCGGCGTGGGGCCTGCTCGACTGGTCCCGGGAGGCCGACGATGACGACGCCTTCCGGCGCGCCAAGCTGTTCGCCACCTGGTTCGCCACCGAGGCGATGGCCGCCGGCTACCCCTACTGGACCGCCCACTGGGACCGCGACACCTGGACGCCCAACACGGTCGGATCGTTCCACAGCGGCAGCGCCTTCTTCTTCCACCGCCTCCACGCCGTCACCGGCGACGAGGCCTACCTGGCGCCCATGCGGACGATCCTCGACCACTACAACGCTCATCACCTCCACGCCGACGGGGTCATTACCGTCATCCTCGACCGCGACACGCTCCAGCCGCTGGACGGCACCGAGCGCGGCGCGTTCGCCAAGCGGGGCTGGCAGATCATGCACCAGTACAACGACGACTTCGGCGCCCTGGCGAACCTCGCGGCCTGGAAGACGACGGGCGAGACGGCCTACCGCGACGCGGCGGTACGATTCCTCAAGCGGATGCTCGCCACCCAGCGCGACGACGGCGGGTTCGGCCCGGTTGACTGGTCGGTCCCCAGCGCCGCCGGGGCGATCCTCATCGAGCTGCATGCCGCGCGGGTGCTCGGAATCGACCTGGACGCCGACGCGGCCGTCGGCCGGGCGGTCGATTACCTGCTCGGCACGCAGGTCCGGCGGGACGGCGACGTCGCCGACGGGGCCTTCCTGGGCTTCTCCGGCGCCAACGACTACGAGCTGTCCGACACCCTCGCCAACGCCCGCACCGGCGCCTATGCCATCGGCGGCCTGCTGCGGGTGGCGGGGGCGATTGACCCGTACTATTTCTTCGAGACGTGAGCTAAGACCGAACGGTCCTTTCGGGAGAACACGATGAGCAGACTGATGGTGAGCGTGTCGGGCATTCGCGGGCAGATCGGCCGGACGCTGACGCCCGAGGTCGCCGCACGGTTCGGCGCGGCGTTCGGGACGATGCTGGGAGCCGGCAAGACCGTCGTCGTCGGACGCGACAGCCGTCCGAGCGGACCCATGGTTCGCAACGCCGTCACCAGCGGCCTGCTGGCGTGCGGTGTCAAGACGATCGACCTGGGGCTGGTGACCACCCCCGGGGTGGCCCTGATGACGCGGGAGCTGGGCGCCGACGGCGGCGTCGTCATCACCGCCAGCCACAACCCCATCGAATGGAACGGCATCAAGTTCCTCCGGCCCAATGGCCTGGCCCTGTCGGTCGAGGGCGCCGCCGAGCTCAAGCGGATCTGGCAGCGCGGCGACTACGCCTACGTCGCTCCGGACGCGTGCGGCACGGAGACGACCCACGACTCGACGCACGCGACGCACATCGCCAGGGTCCTGGCCATCGTCGATACCGAGGCCATCGCCGCCCGGCGGTTCAAGGTCGTCCTCGACAGCGTCAACGGCGCCGGATGCGTGGGGACGGCCAGGCTGCTGGAAGAGCTCGGCTGCGACCTGGTCGCCATGAACGCCGAGCCGACCGGCCTGTTCGCCCACACGCCCGAGCCCACCGAGGCGAACCTGACCGACCTGTGCGCCGAGGTCGCCCGAAGCGGCGCCGCCGTCGGCTTCGCCCAGGACCCCGACGCCGACCGGCTGGCGCTGGTCGACGAGCGCGGGACCTACATCGGCGAGGAGTACACCCTCGCGCTGTGCGCGGCCTACGTCCTGGCCCGGCACAGCGGCCCGGCGGCGGCGAACCTCTCGACCAGCCGGATGATCGACGACGTCGCCGCCCGCTACGGCGCGGTGGTGGTCCGCACCCCGGTCGGCGAGGCGAACGTCGCCGGGCGGATGCTCGCCGACCGCTGCATCATCGGCGGCGAGGGCAACGGCGGCATCATCGATCCGCGGGTCGTGCCGGTCCGCGATTCGATGGTCGGCATCGCGCTGATCCTGGCACAGATGACCGAGACGGGCAAGGCCCTCAGCGAATTGGTCGACGAGATCCCCCGCTACGCGATGATCAAGACCAAGTTCCCCTGCCCCGCCGACGCCGCACCAAAGGTCGCCGCCGCCGCCCGCGCCCACTTCGCCGGACGCGACGGCGCCGCGTTCGATGACAGCGACGGGCTCCGCATCGACCTGCCCGACGGCTGGGTGCACGTCCGCGCCTCCAACACCGAGCCGATCATGCGGATCATCGCCGAAGCGCCGCAGCGGAGCACCGCCGAGGCCCTCGTCGACGAGGTGCGCCGGATCGCCGAGTCGTGGGTCAACGGGTGAGGTCGTTTCTACGCCATCGCCATCACGCCGCCGCCCTGACGGGCGGCGCGGCGGACGAGGGGGTCCTCGTCGTAGCCCATCGCGTCCAGCACGTCGACCGCGTCGGTCCCGCGTCGGCGCAGCGCCATGGCGACGGCCAGGCGGACCCGCGGATCGGGGTCTTCCAGGCGGGTGCAGATCCAGTCGAAGGCCTCGGGGCCGTCCTGCCCGGCGAGCATCATCACGCCCATCATCCGCACCCGCGCCGACGGGCTGTCGAGGTAACAGAACGCCTCGGCGGCCGTGACCACCGGCTCGCCGTTCTCGCACGCGCCGCCCGTGTCGAGGCACTGGACGTCACAAACCGCCTCGGGCGGCACGACCCGACGCACCGCGACCATGGGCCCCCGACAACGCACCTCCCCCGCCCGCCGCCGGGCCGGGCCGGTGTCGATCTGGCAGACCGCCACCGCCGGACGTCCGCCCTGCCGGCGCGACAGTTGGCGGGCCCGCACACGGGCGACCGGAAGCGACCGGGTGAACCAGATCTCCTCGGCCGGGGCGATGGGGCGGATCCCGTCCCTGCGATACCGGCCTGCCTGGACCGATGTGGTCCCTAGATAGACTTTCATCGTTCGACCTCCTGCGATGCCGCAACGGCCGAAACTCGTGACCTGATACCGATGTGCACCTGCAGTATACCCCAGCCACCGGCGCAGTTCAACCTCCCCTTTTCGAGCTTTTGTCGCGAGAACGGCCGGCGCCGGCGGGGAAGGCGTTTGGCTCGCGCGGACGCTTGTGGTACCATCATGGCACGACGCCGTCCGTGCTGGACGGCGACCGATTCGCGGGAGTGCCGAGCCTATGACTACGGTCCGACGACTCGCCATCGTGATCGCCGTGGGGCTGATCGTCCTCAGCGGCATCCAACTTTCCCTCACCCGTGACGACATCCCGCCGGCCCACTTCGTCCTGACCGCCTCGGCCGACGGCGCCGACGCGTGGACCTTCACCACCGACGAGCTGGGCGACGCCTACCTCGACGGCGACGCGGCCACCGTGGCCGACGTCCTGCGGCGCCTGCGGGAGACGGACATCGCGGTGACCCTGACGGCCGCCGACGGCGACGGCGACGACCTGTGGCGGGCGACCGTCGAGCCCGGCGGGGCCGTGC
>CAZHRW010000026.1:0-10170 GCA_964535025.1 uncultured Planctomycetales bacterium | reverse complement strand
GGCGAAGATCTGCTCGCCGGCGTCGGTCCAGTCGCCGTCGGCGTTGTAGTCGATCCAGGCATCGAGCATGCCGGCCTGGGAGGCGACCACGTCGACTTTGGCCTGGCGGCCGTAGAGCAACGCCGTGACGAAGTTCACGCCGTCCTCGTCGTCGACGCCGTTGAGGTCATCGCCGTCGGCGGCCATCGTCGGCTGGCCGTCGAGTTCCGCGTCGACTTGGAGGCCGAGGTAGAGCTGGCTGCCGAGCGTATGGTTCGCGCCGTTGCTGGCCGCGAGGGTCGGATAGCTCGGTGCGCCGGCCATGTCGGGCGCATCGCCCCAGTCGACGGGGATCGGCTCGTCGATGTGGATGCGGTAGTCCTCGACCTCGCCGTCGGGCGCCTGGCCGGTGAAGCTCAGGCCGTTGGCCGTCGAGAAGCGGAAGCGGGCGAAGGTGACGCCCATGATCGACCAGGTGGGCACGTTGATCGTGAGGGTATTGGGTCCGGCGGTCAGGGCCGCGTCGATGAACACCTGCTCGCCGAAGTCGGCCCAGGAGCCGTTGCCGTTGAAGTCGACCCAGCCCTGCAGCAGCCCGGGCGCGGAGGCGACCACGGTGACGGGGACGGACGCGCCCGGCCGGAAGACGCCGCCGAAGCTCACGCCGTCCTCGTCGTCGTTGCCGTCGTTGTCATCGCCGTCGGCGGCCGGCGTGGGCTGGCCGTCCGGCTCGGGGTCGACCGACGCGCCGAGGAAGAGGTTGGGCGTGATGAGGTGGTTGGCGCCGTTGTTGGCCGCCAGCGTGGGATAGGGCCGGTCGGGCGCATCGCCCCAGTCGATCTCCTCGGGTTCCGGGGCGATCGGCTCGTACCAGTTGGCGATCGCGTCGATATCGTCCCAGAGCGGCTCTGCCAGCAGGGGCTGGTTCTGCCCCAGCATAAAGGAGACGTAGATCATGCGGGGGTCCAGCCCGCCCGATTCGTCGACGGGCGTCAGCGGGTCGTCGTTGTCGACGCTGAACAGCACGGCCAGGGACGGCAGGATGTCCGGATCGGGCGACAGCCAGACGAACTCGAACGCGTCGACGTCCGTCCCGTCGCGCAGGCCCAGGTGCCGCTGCCCGTCGACCAGAAGCCAGGGCACGGCGCCGCCCGTCGGGCTGGGCATGTAGATATCGGCCGGGTCCAGGCCCATGTGAGCTTCGTGGTCGGCGCTGAAGGTCCACACCAACTCGATCGGTTCCAGTCCGACCACGTCGAGGGAGTCGATGTCGTCGTCCTCGTCCTCGCCGGTCGGATCGGGCTGGAGGTTCGGGTGCACCATCGTCTCGGTCGCCGCGGGCGTCAGGCTGTTCAGGCCGTACAGGCCCCCGCCGATCGGCGCCAGGGTAATCTCGATCACCTCGTCGAAGCCGCCGGTCGTCCCGTAAAGGGACCCGGCCATCGAAGGTGTGGTGACGGGCACGTCGGCGACGGGCCAGCCGGGGCCGTCGTCGTCGTCCATGGAAATGGCCAGGTAGCCCAGGGGGAACACGCCCAGGGTGTCGACCAACGGGATGGGCATTTCGAGGAAGCCCTCGCCGGGCAGCAGTTCGATCAGGTGCCAGTCGATCTGGTCGTGGCCGTCGAGGTCGAAGAACTCCCCGTACTGCTCAACGGACCCGTTGCCCACGGGCACGGCGGAACTCGGGTGGCCCCCTTTGGGCGGGGGGTCGAAGCCGAAGATGACCGCATCGTCCTTGGGCCCGCTGGCGCCCGGGGGGACCAGGATGACACCGTCGTTCCAATACACGTCCCCGGGATCGAAGACCTCGTCGCCGTCGCGATTCGGATCGCTCAACTCGGTATCCGAGCCGATGTCGACGGAGAACTCGAGCTTGAACGGCTGCTGTGCCACGGCGTCGGCCGTCACGACGGCCAGCAGAAGAAGCATTGCAGCACAAATCGTGGTCCTCTTCATGGTCATTGTCCTTTCCTCCTCCCCCGCCACGGAGATTTGTCGGAGCCCACCGGCCCGCGAACGCGCAGAAATGCATGGAGGACGGGTCCGTTTTCCGTCCCCGCGCGCGTACTGGCTGTATTGTACCGGAGATTCCCCGTACGTCAATTGAAGATTGAGTAAGGGGGGCGGAATGTTGGACGGGCACGGCGTGGCGGAACCCCTGGTTCTCCGATTATTCGGAGTTTTCCGAGTTTGGACCCTCACATCCGCAGGATGCCCGACAGTTCCTCGACGTAGGCCGGCAGGTTGTTCCAGACCTCCGAGATGTCGTTTTCGCCGAGGTTGAGACGGCCGAGCATCTTGGCGTCGATGGCCTGGTGGCGTGCGGTGAAGGTCCATCCGTCGCCCAGGCGGCAGGCGAGCGTGTCGGCGAGGTAGACCACCCCGGCCAGATCGGAGCTCATGGGCTTGCCGGGCCAGGCGTGGTGGTCGGCGATCATGTCGACGAGATAGCCGGGGAAGTGCCATTTTCGCGCCAGGTGCGCGCCGGCGGTGGCGTGGGACATGCCGAGGATCTCCAGTTCCCCGGCCTCCCAGGCGGTCTTGCTGCTCATGCAGACCTCGACCAGCTTGGCCACGTCGGCGGGCACGGCCTGGGCGGCGGCGAGCAGGCCCAGGTCGTGGATCAGCCCGGCCATGAAGACCTCCTCGAGATACACCATCGACGCCCGCTGGGCCAGTTCCCGCGCGGCGGTCGCCACGGCCAGGCAGTGACGCCACATGTCCCGCCCGGTCAGCGGGCCCGACAGGGTCAGGCGGTCGAACATCTGCTCGACGCTCGCGGCGATCGCCAGGTTCTTCACCGCCGTCATCCCCAGCAGCACGACGGCCTTCTCCAGGCTGCCCACGTGCCCCGGCAGGCCGTAGTATGCGCTGTTGACCAACTGGAGAATCTTCGCCGACAGGACCGGATCGGCCTTGATCACCCGCTGAAGCTCCGTCGCGCCGGCCGACTCGCTCTCGATGACCTCGTTGATCTGCGTGATGATCTGCGGCAGGGTCAGCAGCCGGTCGATCTGTTCGATCTGGTCTCTGAACATCCCAAACACTCCATTCGGGTCAATACGTGTTCAGCTTGATCCGCCGCGACGGCGACAGATCCAACGTCGCCAGGACCTCGGCGATCCGCACGGCGGCACGGCCGTCGCCGAACGGGCACGGCGCCGCGCGAAGGGCCCGGGCCCACTGGCCGTCGGTCACGAGCCGACGCAGCGCGGCGGTGATCGGGCCGCGCTCGGCCGGGCAGTGCACGACGTTGCCGCCGTGCTCGCGCCCGCGCTGGCGGTCGCCGACGTTGACGGCGACGGCGCCGACGGCGGCCGACTCGATCATCCCCGACGAGCTGTTGCCCACCAGGGCGACCGCGTCGCGAATCAGGCGCAAGAACACCGGGCGCCCGACAGTGGCCAGTATCGGCCAACCATGGTGGGAACTGAACTTGCGAAGCACCGACCGAATCGCCTCCCGCCCCGGGTCGCCGTTGGGCTCCAGGCACACCGCCGCCAGTCCTGCTTCGGCGACGCCGCGGCAGACCGCGTCGGCCGTCGCCGCCTCGCCCGCCGGGCCCAGGCCCGACGGGTGCTGGAGGATCACCGCGTAGGGCCCGTCGACGCCGTCGAGGACCTCGGCGAGCCGCCGGTCGCCGGCGAGCGGCTCGTCGCGGATGCTGTCGATGCCAGGCGAGCCGACCGGGTGGATCCGGTCGATCGCCTCGCCCATCCGGCCGATCCGCTCCGCCGCCGCGGCCGTGGCGGGAAAGTGCACGTGGGCGAGCTTGGTGATCGCGTGGCGGTTGGCGTCGTCGAATTCCCCCGCCGCGCGGTCGCCGCCGTGAATGTGCGCCAGGACGATCTGCGACGCCACCGTCACCACCGCCGCCATGAGCGTCTCGATCCGATCGCCCAGAACGACCATCACGTCGACCGACCGCTCCGCCAGCGCCGCCGCCAGCGCCCGCGCCAGCGTCGCCAGGTCGGCCGGCGTGATGGCGGGCGGCTCGTCGCCCGTCGTGTCGGCGAACAGCGGCACTTCCACGGGCTCGACGCCCGCCCGGCGGACATCCGAGACGGTGTGGCCGTAGGCCGGATGCAGGTGCGACCCGGTCACGAAAACGATCGGCGTCAGTGCCGGGTGGGCCTCGATGGCGCCGACGACCGGCCGCAGATAGCCCCAGTCGTGGCGCCCGGTGGTCAGCACGCCGATGCGTCGGACGGGCGGGGTCACTGGAGCATGTCCGGCGTCAGCGTGGTGTCTTCGTCGATGTCCACGGCGGCGGTGCGGCCGACGACCGAGTCGATCTCGCCCGGGGCGATCCCCCCGCCGGGCCGCTTGACGGCGAGCATCGCGCGGGTGATCGTCGTGCCCGCGGGAATCGCCGCGGCGGCGGTGACCGACGACCGCGCGACGGCGCGGACGTCCTGCTCGATCGGATAGACCTGCTTGACCCCGCTGCCCAGCGCGTCGCGCTCCTGGGGGTCCAGGGCCGTCTCGTCCAGCTCGCCGGCCGTGGCGCCGCGGGCGCGGGCGATGTAGGCGGTCAACTCGACCGGCCGCAGGCTGAAGGCGTGATCGGGCCCGGACATCGACGGGTCGAGCGTGAAATGCTTCTCCAGCATGCACGCGCCGACGGCGACGGCCAGTTGCCCGGTCACCAGGGCGGTCGTGTGGTCGCTGTAGCCGACCGGGGCGCCGAACCGCTCGGCGAGCGTGTGGATCGCCAGCAGGTTCGCCTCGTACAGCGGGGTCGGGTAGCTGCTGACGCACTGCAGCAGGACCAGCTCGCCACAGCCCGCCCCGGCCAGCACGTCGGTCGCCGCGGCGACCTCGTCGAGGTCCGACGCGCCCGTCGAGAGGATCACCGGCAGGCCCGTCGCGGCGACCGCGTCGAGGAAGGGGTGGTTGGTGATGTCCGTCGACGCCACCTTGATCGCGTGGGGCGCCAGTTCGAGGACCATCGCCAGGTCGTCGGGGCCGAACGGGGTGACCAGCAGGTCGATCCCCGACGCCGCACACTGGGACGCGATCGCGCAGAAATCCTCGCGCTGCAGTTGGAGCCCCGCGAGCATCTCCCGCTGGGAGCTTCCGGGCTGGTAGTCGGCGACGCCGGCGGCGTGGGTGACCAGGCGCTCGGCGTCGAAGGCCTGGAACTTGACGGCGTCGGCGCCGGCGGCCGCCGCGGCCTCGACCATCGCCAGGGCGATCGCCAGGTCGCCGTTGTGGTTCACGCCGGCTTCGGCAATGATGTACGTTCCCTCCCCCGCGCCCACCCGTCGGGGCCCGACCCGGACGGTGGGGGGCCATCGATTCGCTTTGACCATCGCAACGGTCTCCGCCCCCTGGGTTCTCGCACCGCTTGGTGCTTTCTGTGCGATAGGTAAGTCAAGAACCCGCGAAAAACATCGAACTTGGAATCGGCAACCGGGAACGTCAACTCTCAAATCCGACAACTCAGGGTTCGGATCCCAACTGGGATTTCAAATCTCAAATTTCAGATCTCAAACCTCGGATCCCGGATTCAAATCTCAAATCTCAGATTTCAGATCTCAAATCCCAGATCTCAAATCTTAAATTTCAGATCTCAAATCCTAGATCTCGGATTTGAGGTCTCCTGCGTCTCACATCCAGATCCCAGATCCCAACGCTCAACGCCCACCGTCCCGCTCTCGCCCGGCGGCCGGTCAGGGACGGAAAAACTCCTCGCAGGCCGCACAGACGTCGAGTTGATCCCACCGGCCGTCGGCGTGGGCCTGCCGCAGGTCTCGCAGGGCGTCGCCGGTCCAGGCGTCCAGGATGGACCCGCCCAGCGGGCAGGCGCCGCGGAGGTCTTGCTCGCAGGGCACGACCCGCCCGTCGGCGAGGACCGTCAGGCGGGTCCCCAGCCGCCGGCAGGGCGTGCGGACGGGCGGGGCCATCGATGCGACGCGATGGGCGCCGACGGTCGGTTCGACGATCACGCCCCAGCCCGTCGTGGCCAGGCACCGCTCGAAGAAGGCGTCCTGCTCGTCCAGCGCCTCGGGCGTCTTGAGCATCGTGGGCACGACGAACGGCCCGGTCGCGCCGGCGGCCTTGCGGGCGGCGTCGAGCCGCTCGATCCACGCCCACGCCGCCTCGGCCGCCCCGCCGGTCTTGGCGGCGCGGTAGGCGGCCTCGCCGACGGCGTCGACGTACACCTGGACCACGTCCAGGTCCGAGGCGATCAGCCGGTCGATGACGCCGTCGTCCAAGCCGATCCCGTAGGTCGCCACGCCGACCCGCCCGACGGCGCGGGCCGCGGCGACCGCCTCGTCCCACCGCGGGTGCCCCAGCGGGTCGCCGGCGCCGGCGAACATAATACTGATATCGGCCGTCGCGGCCAGGCCGTCCAGCAGTTCGGCCATCGTCGCGACCTCCAGGTCGGCCCGGTCGGCCGTCGGGCGGAGCCGGTCGGTCAGCGGCCGGCGGGTGGTCAGCTCGATCGTCACCTCCCGCGGCCACGGCTCCGGCCCCAGCGCCTGGGCCGCCCGGCAGACCGCCGCGCCGTCGGCGGCGGGGCCGACCTGGTCGAGGATCCGCTCGCACAGCCACAGGCCCCGCGGGCTGTCGGCGAGGAACCGCCGGGGCGTGTTGATCAGCTCGTCCGGCAGCGCGATGTTGAACGGCTCGGCGATCGGGTCCCGCACCGGCGCGGCGGGGTCGTAGGCGAGCAGGCGCCCGATGTAGGACTCGCCCTTGACGAGCCTGGCGAACAGCCCCCGGCTGAGGATCACCCCGCCCAGTCCGACCGGCGCCTGGCTGAAGACCAGGCCCGAGCGCCGCTCGTCGGCGCGGTGGTGTTCGACCAGCCGCTCGACCCAGCCGACCTCCAGCAGGGCCGCGCCGGCGCCCGTCAGCAGCACCGCGTCGGCGGCGCTCTGGCGGAAGACGGCCAGCACGAGATTGGGGTCGAACCACTCGTCGAAGACGGTCGTCCCGGCCACCCCGCCCCGCCAGCCGTACCGGCCGAACGCCCGGGCGCGGCCGATGGCCTCGGGGACGGTGCCGACGGGCTCGTAGGCCATGATCTGCGCCCCCGTGCCGGTCAGCATCGTCGCGACGCGGTCCCGCTGGGCCGGCGGCGTCGCCACCACGATGCCGTCCAGCCCCCGCACGCGGCCGAGGCGGGTGACCGTCCGCGCCAGGACGGGCCGTCCGGCCAGGTCCGCCGCCAGCCGTCCCGGCGCGCCGAAGAAGTCGCGGTCGAGATCGGCCCAGAGCAGTGCGAGGATCTTCATGGCAGCCGCTCCAATCGCACGGCGGCCCGGTCGAGGGCCTCGTGAAGCTGCTCGATGCCCTCGGCCAGCAGCGAGACGTACTGGATGTCCCGCGCCAACTGCTCGCGGCGCTCGGTGATCTCGTCGACGTCCCGCGCCGCCAGGGCCAGGTCGGCCTGGGCCCGCTTGAGCTCGGCCAGGCGGACGAAATCGCCGACCAGCCGGTAGACGCCGCGGACCGAGTCGATCTTCCGCCGCCACGGGTCCATCCGCTCGTGCAGCCGGTTGAACCGCTTCGGGTCGTCCAGCGCGTCGGTCATCCGCCGCAGCGGCTCGAGCACCTGCCGGCAGATCTCCGCCATCCGGTCCAGCTCCCGCCGGCGGCCGGCAATGCACTCGATCGCCCGGGCGAACCGCGCCCGGACGTCCCGCCGGCGGACCGGCAGCGGGATCGCCACCGGCTCGGACGGCTCGGCCCAGCGGCGCAGGACCTCGTCGAACGCCATCACCTCCGCGCCGGCGATCCGGGCGCCGCCGGGCGTGGCGTTGATCACGGTCGCGTCGGTTTCGGCGACGTCCCGCTCGAACTGCTGGAGGTAGGTGAACATCTGCGCGTCGGTGTAGATTTCGCGTCCGTCGTTGGACGGCACGCGGCGCAGATGGGTGCGGAAGCGGACGATCCGCTGCCACTCCATCATCTCCAGCGTATTGAACCGGTTCAGCTCCGGCGCCCATGTCTGGTGCAGGGGCACGCCGGGCGTGTAGTAGAGGTTCTCGCCGAACCCCAGGTCCTGCCCGAGCAGGACGATCGGGTCGCAGCCGAGGTAGCGGGCGAAGTACAGGTTCAGGTGCGCGACGGTCGCCCCGGTCGGCAGCGCGTCGCGCGGCTCGGCGATCTCGGCCAGGACGCCGTCGGCGAAGTCGTTGCGGAAGAGCCGGATCGGCCCGGGGAAGCTGGCGGGGACGACGGCGTTGACCTTCGGGTCGGCGATCAGCGTGATATCGTCGAGTTGCCCGAGCCCCTCGTAGAACCGCCGCGACAGCGGGCTGTAGTCCAGGCTCGTGACGAAATCCGGCCGGATGTCCGCCGTCAGCAGCGTCCGCAGGACCGTCTGGACGGCGAGGATGACCATCCGCCCCTTCGCCTCGGCCAGCCGGTGCAGGTCCCGCCGCAGCGACGGCCCGGCGGCCACGCAGACGGCCGGACGACCGCGGAAGCGGTCCTTCAACTCGTCGATGCCGGCGTTGGGCAGGTAGTACGGCAGGTTGGCCAGGATATTCTCGCACGTGATCGCCGAGATCCGCAGCGACGTGCCCAGCGCCGAGCGGATGTACTGCAGGTAGTCCGACAGGTCCCGCTGCAGTTGCCCGCACGCGTCGGGGAAGGCCCGGGCGGTGGCGGGGTGCTGGGTCAGTTGGGTCCCGAGCGTCAGCTCGACGTTCCGCCCGCCGAGCAGCCGGTGCATCGCCGCGCGGTCCACCTCGGCGAGGATCATCAGCCGCCGCACCCGCAGCGCGTCGGCGAAGTCGTGGCAGCGCAGCGCCGCGGCGACCGTCGCCAGCGACGGCTCCAGGACCACCCCCAGCCCGCCGATATGCCGCTCGAGCAGCTCGGCGACGTGATAGCCCAGGGCGAACCCCACGACGACGACGGTGTGCCTGGCCTCCTCGGCCCCCGGCCGTCCCTCGACCCACCGGCGGGCCTCGGTGACGGGGTCCCGCCGGCTGACCAGGCCGACGGTCGTGCCGTCGGCGCCGGTGATCCGCGCGGCCAGGAAGCCGCTGTCGGTCGGGTCGAGCGTGAGCTGCCGGTCGGCGTCGAGCGTCTCCAGGCGGGTCGCCAGCGCGGGCGCGACCTCGCGGAGGACCTCGAGGTTCCGCCGCCACCGCTGCTGCTGGGCGTCGATGCTGACATCCATGTCATGCGTCCTGCTACGAGCCGTACGGCCGGCGAGTATAGCGGCTGGCCGAAACGCTCACAAGGGGCCAACGGCAACGTTGAGCGGCGGCGCGACGGCCCCTACACTGGGGGCATGGAATGGTTCAAGAGGTTCTACGAGCACGATTACTTCAAGTATCGCTACGAGCCGCGCCTGGAGGAGGTCCCGGCCCGCGAGGTGGATTTCATCTACGACCAGGGCCGCCTCGGCGACGTTCAGGGCCGGCCGCCGCGGGTGTTCGACATCTGTTGCGGGATCGGCCGTCACGCCCGCCCGCTGGCGGCGCGGGGCTGCGAGGTGGTGGGGGTCGACCTGTCCGAAGCGAACATCGACGCCGCCGTCGCCCGGGCCGCGTCGGAGGGCGTGGCCGACCGCTGCCGCTTCATCCGCGACGACATTCGCACGTTCGACCCGCCGGGCGAGTTCGACCTGGCGATCAACATCTTCACGAGCTTCGGCTACTTCGACTCCGACGCCGCCGACGCCGTCATCGTCGCCGCCGCCGCCGCGAGCCTGCGGCCGCGCGGGCGATTCATCCTCGACGTGGCCAACCGCGAGGCGATCATCGCCACCCACAAGCCCCGCGAGAAGCGCGGCCGCCGGGGCAACTACGTGATCGACGAGACCACAATCGACCTGACCACCAGCCGCATGACCAGCCGGTGGACCTTCGTCCGCGGCAAGGAGCGGACCGAGCACACCATCCGCGTCCGCCTCTACGCCCTCCACGAGCTGATCGCCCTCGGCGACGCGCACGGCCTGGCGTTCACCGCCGCCTTCGGCGACTTCGACGCCTCGTCGTACACCGCGCGGAGCCCCCGGTGTATCTATGTGGGGACGAAAACGTAGGGGCCGATCTTCTCCTCCCGTTTTCGTGGTTGCTTTGTCGCCGCAAACAGAACGGCCAAGAGAGCCACAAAGGCCACAAAGAACGCAAAGGAACCAACGGCAACGGCTTGTGCCACAGCGGGCACGGCTTGGCACGCCGAAGCCTTGGCGGAGGCGGGCCAACACAGAGAAAG
>CAZHRW010000025.1:0-6838 GCA_964535025.1 uncultured Planctomycetales bacterium | reverse complement strand
ATGCGGGTCGGCCAGGGCAGCACGCAGGGGTCCGTCGCCGTGCTCGTGTTCGAGTTGCCGGCCCTGCCGGCCGGCGAGACCGTCGATACGGCCGACCTGGCGTTCTCCGTCGTCGGCGGGAACAACTGGAAGGCCCTGTTCGAAAAGGGCATGGACCTGTACGGCGTGCGGATGAGCGATGCGTCGAACGCCCTGGGCACCGATTACTACAAGGGCCCCTACGACGGCGACGCGTCGGCGACCGCCATTGCGCCTTACATCGTCTACGAGGACGAGCAGCTCAACCAGGGCGCGCCGGGTGAGCTCGGCCGTCACGACACCGACGCCGCCGGCGAAGCGGCCCTGGGCGCCTGGCTGCAAAGCCTTTACGACAGCGCGGCTTACGACCCGGCCGGCAGCAACTACGCCTTCCTCCGGCTCAACAGCCGCGAGGATCTCGCCAGCGACTACCGCTACTGGTCGGTCGCCTCGGCGAACAACGGCACGGTCGAAAACCGCCCGGTCCTGACGCTCACGACCATTCCCGAGCCGGCGACGCTGAGCCTGCTGGGCCTCGGCGGTCTGGCGCTGCTCCGCCGCCGCCGGTAGCCGCCCCGGCGATCCTGAAACGCTGATCCGGGCCGTCCTCTTCGGAGGGCGGCCCTTTTTTTTGGGGGGTTTCGCCGCGGCCGGCGGGGTTTTGGGGAATCCGCGGGGGCAGAACCTTGCTCTTTGTGGGCCCGTTCATTATAATTAAGGAACATTTCCGATAAGCAGACGACGGATCAGCAACTCTCCGTATCGCTCGACCGTCGGCCTCGGGCGGCCGTGCGGGCCGTCGCCCGGGCACACGCAATGGGTCGTCAACGCTGAAGGGAGTGCAGTTATGGGTCCGATCCAGATCCAGTGCCCCGCATGTCACGCACCTTTTCGCGTTCCCGCCGAGTCCCTCGGCAAACGCGCACGATGCAGGAAGTGCGGCCACGAGTTCGTGATCAAGGGGCCCAACCTCGAGGACACCGTGCTGGGCTGGCTCAACGACGACATCCCCGCCGAGGCGCCGCCCAAGGCCGCCCGGCGTTCGGCCGCCGTCGCCCAACCGCGCCAAGTCGCGGCGGCGCAGGCGTCTAAGTCCGCCGAGCCGCCCGCCCCGATGCCCGAAGAGGCCCCGGCTGTCGAGCAGGCCCTGCGTCTCAGTCACATCGACGCGCTGGGGGCGTTCGTCCTGTTTCCGCCGTCGCTGCTGCTCGATCCGGCCTTCCGCAGCTCCATGCCGCGCTGCTGCCTGGGGTGCGGCTCGAAGCGGAACCTGCGTGTGCACCTGGTGCGGTGGCAGAGCATTTACACCTCGGCCGACCGCTCACAGCGGCGCGACGACGACAAGCCGGTGCCCTCGACGGTGGGGGCGGAGGCCCTGATCGATCTGCCCGACGACAAGCTGCTGGCGGCGCTGCCGGTGCAGCCTAACATCCCAAGCCCGTACAGCTTACCGTTCCCGTACTACATCTGCGGCCGCTGCTCGCCGGTCGGGGCGATCATGACGCACGTCCGCCAGGACCTCGAGGGCAACGCGGTCTGCGAGATCGGGATCTCCTCGCTGAAGCGCGCCGCCCAGTTCCTCGCGCGGAACCTCGGGCGAAACCACGGGGACTTCCAGCGGCTCCACGAGGAGATCCAAAGCGGCCAGGCCGACTCGTGGACCGCCCTGCCGCTGGCGGTCCGCAACCGCATCGACAAGTGGTTCCGGGCCGTCGAGGGCGAGCGGTTCGTCTGCTACCTGCGGGATGCCGACTTCGCCAAGGCCGAGTCGGGCCTGGGAGGGCTGGTGATCACCGACCGGCGGGCGGTATTCCACAAGTTCGCTTCGCACCGGGAGTTCCCGTTGTCCAAGGACATCGCGATCCAGGTCGATCAGCCCGACGGGGGCTACCAGATCACCTTCACCGCCAAGGAGGTCAAGCCCGCCGTCCTCAAGGCCGACCCGAGCGTCGTGGAGACGATCCGCGCTACGCTCGATGCGCTGGAGGCGACCTACACGCTCCGCGCGTAGATCCGCCCGGCGGGTGGGGGGCGATCGAGGGTGGCAATAGCGCAAGGTCTGCTTATGATGGGGCTTGGCGTTACTTTCGCCCGTCGGCGCGGGCGAAGAAGGCGACCTTTTCCAGGCTGGTGGTCATGTCGATCGGCTCGACGAACACCTCGTCCGGCAGGTGAAGCGGGACGGGGGCGAAGTTGAGGATGCCCGTGATGCCCGCCTCGACAAGCCGTTCGGCGACCGCCTGGGCCGCGGGGGCCGGGACCGCGAGGATCGCCACGCGGATGCCCTGGCGCCCGACGATATCCACGGCACGGCCGACGTCGTAACACTTGATGCGGCCGAAAGTTCGGCCGACCTTCCTGGGGTCGACGTCGAAGGCCGCGACGATCCGCAGGTTCGGGTGGCGGTCGGCGAAAAACCGCATGATCGCCCGGCCGAGGTTCCCCACGCCCACCAGCGCCACCGGCTGACCTCGCGGGGCGTCGAGGAACCGTGCCAGGCAGTCGGCAAGCCGCTTGACGTCGTAACCCTTTGCGGTAGAACCACTAAACCCCGTGGTCATCATGTCGCGCCGCACCTGGGCGGCCGTGACGCCCGCCAGGGCCGCCAGCTCGTGCGAGAAGACGTATCGCTGCCCCTCGGCCAGCAGGTCCCGGACCCGGCGCCGATACTGACTGAGCCGTCCGATCGTACGTTGTGAAATCATTCACATCTCCAGGCACGGCCGTAACTTCCTGGCGTGCAGGGCAGTAAGAAAAGGCGACTCCAGGTGCCCTTTGTACGGTCCCCGGGGCGTTCTGTCAACCCACGGCCGTGGTGACCGTACCGGGCGGCTCGCGGCAGGTGCTTTTGGCCGGCGGGGTTGCGGCCGCCGCGCCGCGCGAGCGCCGATGAGGCCGCCCGCCGCCGCGCCCGCCGCACTCGGGCCGGTCGGCGGGGCGGAGCGGTCCTATAATTGGGACATGAAACGGGATACGATACGCCTGACGCGGCTGCCGGACCGGCTGGTCAGCGACGACAAGCGGGTGATCCCGCGGTATCTCGACCTGGGCTCGCAGCGGCGGATTCGCGATGTCTTCTTTCGTGTCAACAAGATAGACCCCGCCCGCGCCCGCGAGCTGCTGCGGGAGATCCGCAGGAACTACGCCGGCCGCCACCGCGACCTCGACGAGGCATTCGCCCGCCACTACGCCATCGCCGCACGCAACCTGCGGAAGGTGGGCGACCTGGCCACCGAACAGAAACTCCTTGTCGGTGCGTACTTTACCATGGAGTACTCCATCGAGGCCGCCGCCCTGTTCAACCCCTCGATCGTCCCGCACCCCGACCAGACGGGGCTGGATCGCGGCAGCGTGCGGGTGCTGATGAGCCTGCGGGCGACCGGCGAGGGGCACATCTCCTCGATCGTCTTCCGCCGTGCGATCCTCGACCGGCGGGGCGCCATAACCTTCGCTCCGCCACCGAGATACGCCTACGCCGCGCGCCTGGAGCGCGACCGCGACCTCAGCAAGGCCGTCTTCATCCGACGCCTGCGGGACCGCCACCTGTTCAGCGAGGATGCCGCCGTCGTCACCGAGCACCTCGGCGAGACGTTCACGCGCACCCAACTGAAGGCCGCCATCAACCGGGCCGCGGGGAGCCCCCGGCTGACGGCCGGCGTCCGGCGGCTGTCTAACCAGTTGATGTGGATGGCCTTAGCGAACTACGAGCTGGACTACCCCCGCGACTGCCACCCCGAGGAGATCGTCCTGTTCCCCGCCACCCGCTACGAGGGCAACGGCATGGAGGACACACGGCTGGTCCGCTTCACCGAAGACGACGGAACCGTCCGCTACTACGGTACTTATACCGCCTACGACGGCCAGCGGATCTACCCGATGCTCCTGGAGACCGACGACTTTCACACCTTCCACATCGCCACGCTGTGGGGCCGCTACTCCAGGAACAAGGGCATGGCCCTGTTCCCCCGCAAGGTGGACGGCCTGTACGTCATGCTCAGCCGCCACGACGGCGAGAACAACTATGTCCTTACGTCGCATAACCCTTACGTGTGGAACACCGCCACCAAACTCCAGGCGCCCCGCGAGCCGTGGGAGCTGGTCCAACTGGGCAATTGCGGCTCGCCCCTGCAGACCGACGCCGGCTGGCTGGTCATCACGCACGGCGTGGGGCCGATGCGCCGCTACTGCCTGGGGGCGATCCTCCTGGACCTGCACGACCCC
This sequence comes from uncultured Planctomycetales bacterium, assembly GCA_964535025.1. Classification (GTDB taxonomy): domain Bacteria; phylum Planctomycetota; class Phycisphaerae; order SM23-33; family FEN-1343; genus JAAYZK01. The sequence goes on along the minus strand of CAZHRW010000025.1, from coordinate 2,599 downwards.
ACCCGCCTGATCGGCCGTCTGCGGCGGCCGTTTCTGGTCCCCACCCCCCGCGAACGCGCAGGTTACGTGCCCAACGTGGTTTACACCTGCGGCTGCATGGTCCACCGCGGCCACCTCACCGTCCCCTACGCCATGGCCGACTCCCGCGTGTCCTTCGTCACCCTCGTCGTCCGCACCCTCCTCAAGCGGCTGCTGGAAGCAGGACCGTAGGCCGTCTCCGGCGGAAAATCCGAGATACGAAACACGAAAGACGAAACAAAGCCCGAACGGCAAAACGGCCAAGCGCGAAACGCCGGGGCGAGCGCCGCGGCGCCGACGAAGGGGCGGCGCGCGGACGACCGGGGCGGCTTCGGCGCCGACCTTCCAGGAAAACGTTTGCTCCTGGGCGAAGTTGTGCTTAACTATGGGTGTGCCTTTAAATTGCGCAAGTAGGGACAGTATAAGGGAAAAACTCTCGCGGATTCTGGGCGTCGAGACGGCATAAAACCCGAATTCTCCGAATAATCGGTAGGCATAAAACCCGAATAATCCGGTATCTTACCCAGTTTAACACGTCTCGACGGCCCAAGGACCCCCAAGGTGGCCGGATCAAACTACCCAGCTTGCCCAGCTTACTCAGCTTTCGCCGCGAAAGGGGAAAAAAGGAAGTTTTTTGCGTATTCTGTCCCGATATAGATGCTCGCGCCTTGCATCCTACCCAGAATACCCAGTCTGTGCGGCTTGCGCAGCCTGCCCCGTTCACCATGCCCCAATGGGCGCGAAAACCCAAAGTTGGGTGTTCGCGGCGGTGTGTGAGATTGTTGAGCGAAACTGTCAGATTGTTAATCCAAGGCTTCAGTTTATTGAGGCGAAGGACCATTGTTTGAGGTAAAGGACGCAGATTATTCATTGACGGCGTCATTTTATTCAAAAGGGCGCAGATCGTGCTGTTATAGCGAGGACCCTGCCCGGTGCGGCCGGGCCGGCGCGGGGCGGGCGGGCGTCGGTGATCCGTCGGTGACCGGGGGGCGATGGGGCGGCCGCGGGCCGGGACGGCCGGGGTGGGCGCGCGGCCGACCGGCGGGCGCCGGGGCCGTCGGAGGCGAGGCGGGACCATGGAAACGGGGCCGGAAGAGACGGCGTGGACAGGATGGACACGATGGACAGGATGGACGCGATGGACGGGATGGACCATGGACGGGATGGCGACGGCCGTCCCCGGTGTCGGCCGTATCGGGTCGAGGCCCTGGCGGCGCCGCTCGGGCGAACCGCGGAGGGGGAACACTGGGCGAGATCGGGCACGATCGGGATTGATGGTGTCACCGAATACCGCCAGGGCGACCGGTGCGGCGGGGCGTGTGTGGTCGCCGCGGCGGCGTGACCGGCGGCGCGGGGCGGGCCTGCGGGCCGGGCTGTGAACCCGACCCGTCCGGTCCGCGTGCCGGCGCCCCTGTCAAGCGCGGTCCGCCCACGATGGCCGGCCCTTGCGCCGTCTGGTAGAATGCCCGCCCTGGGAAGGAGGCGATTGTTGCGATGACGGCTGAATGGACAGGCAACCCCCTCATCCCCGGTCGGGGCGTGACGGATCCGCACGTGCGGATCTTCGGCGACCGGGCCTACATGTATGCGACGCACGATCGGTCGGCGGACAACGACCGGTTCATCATGGACGACTGGTGGGTCTGGTCGTCGGCGGACCTGGCCGCGTGGCACCACGCCTGCACGCTCCGCCCGGCCGACATCCACGTCGGGGCGGGCTTCACCGGCTGCTGGGCGACCGACGCGGCCGAGCGGGACGGGCGCTACTACTGGTACCTCTCCGAGGGCGACCAGATCGGCGTCGTCGTCGGCGACACGCCCGCCGGGCCGTGGCGCGATGTGCTCGGACGGCCGATGATCCCGCGGGGAACCGTCCCCGTGAAGGCCTACGACCCCGGGATCCTCATCGACGACGACGGGACCGCCTACATCATCTTCGGCGTCTGGGACTTCTACCTCGCCCGTCTCGCCGACGACATGATCTCCCTGGCCGAGCCGCCGCGAAAGCTCACCGTTGACAACCCCGAGGGCCCCTACGGTCGCGGCAAGACCGACGACAAGGCCTACCTCCACAAGCGCGGCGGCCTGTACTACCTCTCGTGGGGCTGCTACTACGGCGTCGCCGCGACCGTCTACGGACCCTACGCGTGCCGCGGGTCGATCCTGGCCGAAGCGAACGTCGACCCGCCGCTGCGCTACCGCGACGCCGGCTGTCCCTGGGAGGCCTGGCGGCGCTTCGAGGCGCCCGATGCGCCCAAGTCGCTCTACGACGAGCGGGTGATCACCTTCGACCGGCACGGCTCGTTTTTCGAATGGCACGGCCGGTGGTACTTCATCTGCAACGACATGAGCCGCAGCCGCAATCCCTTCTTCCGCGATACCGCGATCGCCACCGTCCGCTATCGCCCCAACGGCGATATCGAGCCGATCCGCCTCACCACGGCGGGTGTGCCGGCCGTGGGGCGGTGAACGCTGCGTCACGGCGCGCCGGGCGGCCGTGCCGCCGCCGACGCCGCTGGCGCAGGGCGGCCGGCGGCCGGGCGGGTGGTCCGCCGCGGCCGCGCGGGGGGGGGCGCCCCTG